>NC_012914.1:2813333-3127500 GCF_000023585.1 Paenibacillus sp. JDR-2
ACCATCCGTTTATCGGACGGCGGCTGGATACGATTGAGCTGCTAAGAATTTTATATCCGTCCATTACGACGTATCAGCTAGGAGCTGTAACCGAGTTGTTTGGCATTGCCCATGATCAGCATCACCGGGCCGACAGCGACGCGATAGCAACAGCCGAATTATTTGCTCAATCCGTACAAAAGCTCAGACAGTTGCCGCTGCTCACTTTGCAGCGGCTATCCTTTCTTATAGACAACGGAAGCGATCTGAGCTGGTTTATGGCCGAAACGTTGAAATATGCCGAGCTTCATACCTCCATCGATATGAATGCTTACCAGTATTTCAACCAATTCGCGCTCAAAGCCGGAGAATGGACCGATGAACAGCCCGCCCGTGCCGACCAGGAGGATGATCCGCTTAAGGATGTTTCCTTCGAGCAATATCTGGACGGTATCCGGCAGCGTTTTATGGAGAAGTATCCGAATTATGAAGAGCGTGAAGCGCAAACAACAATGTTCCGCGAGGTCTACGACTCGTTGTGCAGTGACCGTCATTTGCTCATTGAAGCGGGAACGGGCACAGGCAAATCGCTTGGTTATCTGATTCCTGCGCTCTACTATGGCATTCAACAGGAAAGCAAAATCGTAGTCAGCACTCATACGATCAATCTGCAGGAACAGCTTCGTCAGCGGGATGTACCGCTGCTTCGCGAGATTTTACCTTTTGATTTCCGTGCCTCGATCTTCAAGGGCAGGGGCAATTATTTGTGTCTGCGGAAATTTGAAAGTAAAATCAATGCGAAAGATCTAGTTGCTCCCATTGACGATGCCATTACGGCATCGCAAATGGTCGTTTGGCTGAGCGAAACGGAAACCGGCGATCAGGAAGAGCTCAATTTCGGCAATAAAGGCTCGGATTTCTGGTCAACCGTGGCAAGCGACGCGGATTCCTGCCTTAATCGCCAATGTCCGTGGTTCAAGCGCTGCTATTACCATCGCGCCAAGCACGAGTCTAATATTGCCGATGTATGCATTACGAATCATTCGATGCTGTTTACGGATGTCCAGGCGGATCACCGTCTGTTGCCAAGCTACAGCCATCTGATTATCGATGAAGCCCATCATGTGGAAGAAGTAGCCGGCAAGCATCTTGGCATGCAATTAAATTATTTCTCCTTGACCCACCAGACAACAAGGCTGTTTAAAGATGCCCGTTCGGGTCTGCTGCCAGCGCTTAGACTTCGTCTTCAGCAAGAGGATGACGAGCGGGTTCAGGCATGGACGGAAACGATCGATACGGTTATTCCGGTGTTCCAGGACGTGAAGGAGCATTGGGATAAGCTGTTTGAGCTGTTGTATGCCTTTGTGGGAGAGTCGGGAGAGGCCGGCAATGATAACGGTCAGGCCGTATGCCGTTTGCGCAGCGACACGCCGCCAAAGGGTTGGGACGACGTTCTGACGATTGAGAACAATGTGCATACCGAGCTGAGCCGCGTTGTGAAGACGGTTGATAAAATGGCAACGGATATCAAGGACCGGCTTGACGATCAATCGATACAGGGCCTGATAACGGATTTGAACGGCGTTGTCCGCGATCTGACCCGGGTGAAGGATGATCTCCGTACGTTCCTCAAGATGGAGCAGAATTCGGAAGTATATTGGATCGAGGCAAGCACGACTTACCGTTACCGTTCCGTTCATTTGTATGCGGTCCCGGTTGACGTAAGCAAGCAGCTGCAACAATATTTCTTCGACGTGAAGGATAGTATTATTCTAACTTCCGCAACCTTGTCCGTTCATAAATCGTTCCAATATGCGGAAGAGCAGCTTGGACTAGAAGGATTCGAAGAGAATAACCGGCTGAAGACCGTGCAGCTTCCATCTCCGTTTAATTACCGGGAGCAAGCACTGGTCATAATCCCGCGTAATTTCCCGACCCTGAAGGGTTCTGCGGGCGATCCGCAGTTTATCTCCATGCTGGTAAGCTCGCTTGCCGATTCAGCGGTTGAGACAAAAGGCCGCATGCTTGTGCTGTTCACTTCTTACCGGATGCTGAAGCAGGTTTACGAACCGCTTAAAGAAGCTCTGATGGGGTCTGGCATTCAAGTGCTTGGCCAAGGCATCGACAGCGGCAACCGGACGAAGCTTACAAGACGGTTCACCCAGCAGCCCGAAACGGTTCTGCTCGGAACAAGCAGCTTCTGGGAAGGGGTAGACATTCCGGGCGAGGCTTTGACTTGTCTGGCTATTGTCCGTCTGCCTTTCCAGCCGCCGAATCATCCGCTTGTCGAAGCGAAGTCGGAGCTCTTGCAGAAGCAGAAGCAGAATCCATTCATGAAGCTGTCGATTCCGCAGGCGGTCATCCGTTTCAAGCAAGGCTTCGGAAGACTTGTACGCACGGCGAAGGACAAAGGAATTGTTATTATCTACGACACGCGTGTCATTGATACGTATTACGGCAAGCACTTCCTCTATTCGCTGCCTGGTCCAAAGATCGAAACGATGCATATCGACCAGATGGTACCGCGGATGCGGGAATGGCTGCAAACGGAAGAGGAGGAAATCGGGTGAAGCAGGCGAAAATTTCGGAGGCCGTTGTCAGACGGCTTCCCATCTACCTGCAGGTGCTAAACGAATTGTATAACCGTGAAGTGCAGACGGTTTCGTCGCAGGAGCTAGGACTCAAGCTGGATCTCAATCCCGCTCAAATCCGTAAGGATCTTGCTTATTTCGGCGACTTCGGCCGTAAAGGTATCGGATACGACGTTTCTTACCTGATAGAGAAAATTCAGCAGATTCTGAAGCTCGATCAGCGGATTAACGTTGCGCTTGTTGGCGCCGGCAATCTCGGACATGCATTGTGTAATTACAATAAATACTCCAAGGACAATATGAAAATCGTCGCGGTCTTCGACGATCATCAGAACAAGATCGGTACGATGATCAACAACTTGACCATTCAGCCGATGGACAAGCTGAAGGAGACCGTTCAGGAGAACAATATACGGATCGGCATTATTACCGTGCCCGGCCCTGAAGCGCAAAACGTAGCCAATCAATTCGTGGAGGCCGGGATCGAGGGCATTCTTAATTTCGCACCGGCAATTTTGCGTTTACCCGATCATATCCGCATTCACCATGCGGACTTTACGAGAGAGTTGCTGAGCTTGGCTTATTATTTGGAGAAGGAAAGGAATGAGCAGGAAAATGGCGCAGTTGTGGATTGAGAACGGCCTGTTTGTAACAATGAACGATGTTAATGCGGTTTTCCGCGGCCATATGGTCGTTACGGACAATCAAATTACATATATCGGAGCGGAGGCTCCAACCGGACTGGATGAGCGGGCAGAGCGTCTTGACGGCAGCAAGCTGGCTTTCATGCCGGGACTTATTAATACTCATGGCCATGCTGCCATGTCATTGCTCCGCGGTTATTCGGATGATCAGAACCTTCAGGTATGGCTGGAGCAGAAGATGTGGCCGATGGAAGCCAAATACGTCGACCAAGATACGCGTGCAGGCAGCGCGCTTGCGATTGTGGAGATGCTGAAGACGGGAACAACCGCTTTTGTTGATATGTACGACCGGATGGATCAGGTTGCTCAAATGGTTGAGCAATCGGGGATCCGCAGCGCTTTGACCCGCGGCGTAATCGGATTGTGTTCGGAGGAGATTCAACAGGCGAAGCTGAAGGAAGCGATTGCTTTTGCCCGTGACTGGAACGGAAAGGCGGATGGCCGCATCACAACGATGATCTCACCGCATGCTCCCTACACTTGCCCTCCGGATTATATTGAGAAGTTTGTACAAGCTGCCCATGATTATGATCTGCCAGTTCATACCCATATGTCCGAGACGCTTGCCGAAGTGGAGCAAAATGTCCGCGACTACGGTTCCCGTCCGGTGGAGCATCTGGACAAGCTTGGTTTCTTCTCGCGTCCGGCGCTTGTGGCGCATGCCGTGCATCTGAACGATGAAGAGATTGCTCTGCTTGCTGAACGCAACGTAGCCGTATCCCATAACCCTGTCAGCAACCTCAAGCTGGCAAGCGGCGTAGCCCGCGTTCCCGAGCTTCTCCGCGCAGGCGTGACGGTGTCGCTTGGCACGGACAGCGTAGCAAGCAATAACAACTTGGACCTGTTTAAAGAAATCAAATTTGCGGCGTTGCTGCATAAAGGAATTTCCGGGGATCCTACGGTCATTCCGGCGATGGAAGCTTTGCGCATGGGGACCGTCTACGGTGCCCGATCGATCTGGCAGGAAGGCAGCATCGGACAGCTCGCGACGGGGATGAAGGCCGATTTTATCGCGATTGATCTGGATCAGCCGCATTACTATCCGCTCACAGATATCGTATCCCACCTTGTTTATTCCGGATCCGGCCGGGATGTCAAGCATGTATGGGTAGATGGCAAGAAGGTTGTTCATAATGGCGAATGCACGATGATGGACGAGGAAAAAATCCGTTTCGAGGCACAGGCCAGCTTTGAACGGCTGCTCAACGCCTAATGAGAGCGACAACGAGAAAACGTCAGCCGGTGATGAGCGCCAAGCGCTGGCTGGCTGTTTTCCTAGTCGCCTTGGTTGCTGTAATCGCGGTAGTCATCATGTACTATAACACGATTCAGCAGCCGTTCTGGAATTCGGAGAATCCGATCCGGAAAGAGGCAAAGGAAGCAGCCGGTCTGACCGAGGTATCATCCATTACGAAGCAGGTTTGGGATACGACATCGTGGATCGTAAAGGGCGAGAATGACGCGAATGAAGAAATTTACGTGTGGTTGATTGGTCCTGACAAGACCGTTCAAACGGTTAAGGCCTCCGAAGCAATAGATACAGCTGCGATTAAACAAGCCGTCTTGCAGAAGAAACCGGACGCAGCGATCAAACGCATTCAGCCGGGAACGTTAAACGGTCAGCTCGTGTGGGAAGTATTCTATTCGCAAGGCAGCAATCCTGAGAAATACAGCTACGATTTCTATGATTTCCGCAGCGGTACGTATGTGACCGAATATCATCTTCCTGCCAAAACAGCGAGCTAGCCGCAATCAAGCGGCTGGCTCCGCTTCCTGTTTTTACACCGCCTCTTTGATGTCGTTATATGATATACTTTCGTATGGCAGAGTTGATATACGTTAGTGTTGCTATATAACAGATATAGAGGAGGAAACCAACTATGAAACTTCGTATTGTCCCGTTCGTGCTTTCCGCTGTAGCCACAGCCTTGCTGCTCTTTGGCGGGTGGATGTTATATAAGCAGTTCGCCGTTGTTTCTCCTTTTCAGAAATCTATCGGACACATTGAAGGCATCGCTTCGGCGAATGCCCCTACTATAGATCAAAACCGCGTTTCGGTGCAGGTAACTCTCAAGCCGGATGCGAATTTGAAAGACGTCTACGAATCCATTTCCAAAGAAGGCAAAGAGGCGATTGGCAGCCGCGAATTATCGCTCGATATTACGAATCAGGCGCCAAGCGATCAATTAGAGAAGGTCTGGTCTTCGGTATTGTTTAATGTAGCCGAAGCGATGGAGAAGAAAAACTATTCGGAAATTCCAAACGCTCTTCAGAAAGCAACCGCAGGTCATGCGGGCGTTCAATATGAAACCGCGCTAGACGATAACAATGTATATATCACGCTGAAGGATGGTAACTCGACGAAGTATGTAGTGCTTCCACGCACTCCTGCTATGTTGGAGGTGTCGGCTAATGCGTAAATATTGGGTTGAGATTACGGCAGGCTTTGTTCTGATGGTTGTTGTTTTCCTTGCTTTTAGGGGAATTAATATTATTCCTGTCCTTTTGCTTGCCTGTTTGGCGGGAGGGGTCTGGTTTGCATCGCGCGGAGGCAAAGGACGTATGACCGCTCTGCCGGGGTCAAAGCGCAGCAAACAGATTCATGCGGTATCCATCAGCTTTGATCAGATCGGCGGCCAAGACAGAGCCAAGCAAGAGCTAACCGAAGCCTTGGACTTCCTGGTTAAACAAGACGAAATTGCGAAGCTTGGTATTCGCCCGATGAAAGGGATCCTGCTTACAGGCCCTCCGGGTACAGGTAAAACGCTGCTTGCGAAGGCAGCCGCCCATTATACGGATTCCATCTACCTGGCAGCATCCGGCAGTGAATTCGTTGAGATGTATGTTGGCGTAGGTGCGGGTCGTATTCGCGATTTGTTCAAAGAAGCTCGTGAGAAAGCAAGAAAAGCAAGCAAGAAAAGCGCCGTTATCTTCATCGACGAGATCGATGTTATCGGCGGCAAACGAGACGGCGGCCAGCATCGGGAATACGATCAGACGCTAAATCAGCTGCTTACGGAAATGGACGGCATTCATTCCGACGAAGCGCCGCGTATCCTTATTATTGCCGCGACGAACCGCAAAGAAATGCTGGACAGCGCGTTACTCCGTCCGGGCCGTTTCGACCGCCATATTGGCGTTGATCTGCCGGATAAGAAAGGCCGTCTTCATATTTTGCGTCTGCATGCGGCAAACAAACCTCTAGATGAATCGGTTGATCTGGAGCGGATCGCATCCGAATCGTTTGGCTTCTCGGGCGCACAGCTGGAGAGCGTCATGAACGAAGGCGCAATCTACGCGATGCGCGAGCAGAACGAGACTATTCTGGAGCAGCACCTTGCGATGGCCATTGATAAGGTTATGATGGGCGAGAAAACGGACCGCGAGGCTACGGCCGAGGAACGCGAACGTGTTGCCCTGCACGAACTTGGTCATGCTATATCTGCAGAGCTTGTTCGGCCGGGCAGCGTGTCGCAGGTCGCCTTGTCGCCGCGCGGTCAAGCGCTTGGTTATGTCCGTCATAACCCTCAGCAGGACCGTTACCTGTACACGAAAGAGTTCTTGGAAAGCCAGATTATGATCGCGCTTGGCGGCGCAGCTGCCGAAGAGATTTTTTACGGCGGACGCAGCACCGGCTCCCGAGGCGACTTCGATCAGGCGATGAACATCGTTCGCACGATGGTGGAATCGGGACTTACCGAACTTGGCATCATTGACGCAAACATGATGACGCCGGATAAATGGGCGAACATTACCCGTTCCATTCTGGATGAGCTGATGAGAAAAACGAAAGCGATGCTGGAAGCAAAACGCGAAGTGTTTGTTCAGTCCCTGGATGTGCTGATCAAGGAAGAAACGCTTGGCGGCGATGATTTCCGCGCTCTTCTGAGCCGGTTGTCCCAAAGCGCATAAAAAGTGGTATACCACAATGAACGGCAGTTCATGTTAAGCTGCCGTTCATTTTTTGGTGTAAAGATAAATCGATAAGCACATAAATCGTTCATGTGTTGTTCATGAGGTGTTCAAGATCCGTTCATCTTCCCGCCTTCATTCTTTGTCTAAAAAAGGGTATAATGGATGCGAGGTAGAGAGAACTATTCTCAATAACACTTAAAAAAAGAGAAAAACATACGAGGAGAGAACCTACAGAATTATGGCAATCAAAAAAGTTGGCGTTATCGGCGCCGGTACAATGGGGCAAGGAATTGCGGAAATGCTCGCTTCTAAAGGGCTGGATGTGTATTTAATCGAAAGCTCGGAGGAACGCTTAACATACGGTATGCAGATGATCGAACTCAACCTGGATAAACAGATTGAGAAATGGGCTCTGACGCAGGCTGAGAAAAAATTGATTCTGAATCGTATCCATACATGCAAGAACTATGAGGATCTGACTTCCTGCGAGCTGGTTATTGAATCCATCACCGAGGATTTGGAGAGTAAAAAACAGGTAATCAAGAAGCTGGACGAGATTTGCGACGATAAGGTCATTATTGCAAGCAACACCTCCACGCTTAGCTTGACCGAGCTGGCAAGCGTAACCGGCCACCCGGAGCGTGTCATTGGCCTTCACTTCATTTATCCGGTATCCAAGATCGATCTGGTCGAAATTGTCCGCGGTCTAAAGACCTCCGATGCCACGTTTGACGCTACGAAAGAATTTGTTGATGAGGTTATTCAGAAAAAGGGGATCATGGTGTTCGAATCGCCAGGCTTTGTGACTACCCGTCTGATCTGTCTCTTCATAAACGAAGCTCTGCATGTTCTAGAGGAAGGCGTAGCTTCTGCCGAAGATATCGACAATGCGATGCGTATCGGCTATTCTTTCCAGAACGGACCTTTCGAGATGGCGGACCGCTTTGGTCTGGACTCCGTCCTTGCCGCCCTTGACCGGATGTTCCGCGAATACGGGGAGTTGAAATACCGTCCTTCTATCGTCCTGAAGAAGATGGTGCGCGGAGGACATCTCGGCGTGAAGTCGGGCATCGGATTTTTCAAATATGACAAGGATGGGGACCGTATCTAGATGAAAGTACTCGTAATTAATGCAGGAAGCTCTTCGCTGAAATATCAGCTTTATAATATGGAGAATGAGACGGTGCTTGCGAGCGGGCGCGTAGAGAGAATCGGCATGGATTCCTCGATCGTGACCCACGAACCTCCAGGCAAGCCGGACGTGACGCAAGTGAGCGAGATTCTTGACCACATCACGGCGGTTAAAAAGGTTATCGACATGCTGACGCATCCCGAGCATGGCGTTGTTGCTTCAATGGGAGAGATCGATGCGGTTGGGCACCGGATCGTGCACGGCGGCGAAGTGTTTAAGAGCTCGGCGCTTGTAACGGCTGAAGCGAAACAGGAAATCAAAAAGCTGTTTGATCTTGCTCCGCTGCATAATCCGGCACATATGATGGGCATCAATGCGGTAGAAACGAATATGCCTAATGTTCCGCAGGTGGTCGTATTCGATACGGCCTTCCATCAGACAATGCCTAATACTTCCTACCTGTATCCTATTCCGAGAGTGCTCTACCGCCGCCATAAAGTGCGTCGTTACGGCTTCCACGGAACATCGCATCAATATGTCAGCCAGAAGGCTGCCAAGTACCTGGGCAAGCCGCTGGAGTCGCTGAAGATGATCTCCTGCCATATCGGCAACGGTGCAAGCGCTACGGCCATTCTGGACGGCAAGTCGTTTGACACCAGCATGGGGATGACGCCGCTGGAAGGCTTGATGATGGGTACTCGCAGCGGTGACCTGGACCCGGCAATCGTGCCGTATGTTATGAACAAAGAAGAGCTGACGTTAAGCGAAGTGAATTCGATGCTGAATAAGCACAGCGGTATGCTTGCGATCTCCGGCATCAGCAGCGATATGCGCGAAATCGTAGAAGCAATGGACGAAGGCGATGCTAATGCGAAGCTGGCTTTCGATATGTATACGTACCGCGTGCGCAAATATATCGGGGCTTATGCAGCAGCGATGAATGGCGTTGACGTTATTCTGTTCACGGCTGGAGTTGGCGAGAATTCGAACGTTCTGCGCAAAGCGGTATGCGAAGGCATCTCGTTCCTGGGCGTTGAGCTGGATGAAGAACGCAACAACATCCGCAGCAAGGAAGTCCGCGAGATTTCGACGGATGCTTCCCGAGTAAAAGTGCTGGTTGTTCCTACGAATGAGGAACTGCTTATTGCCCGCGATACGTATGCGATTGTGAAAGGCGAGTCGAAATAAAAGAATAGCAGTAGTTAAGGTAGCGGAGGGATCGGTTACATGAGCAATGAGGACATGTGGAAGGCCTATTCGCGGGGGATGGCGGCCGTAATGAGTGAAGGAGGCGTGCATGTATCCGCACTTCTTCTACGGTCTTACCGCCAATTGAATTTATCCGATACGGAAGCGATGCTGATGCTGCAGCTGATGCTGTTCGGAGAGTCGGAAGGGATCGAATTCCCGACGATGGAGCAGTTGGCAGAACGTAGCGGCTCAACGACCAGAACCATTGAGCAGACGATTGGCCGTCTGATGAAAGAAGGCTTCTTGACGATTGACGAGCGCATTGATCCGGCGACGGGAATTCAATCCGAGCAATATAATTGGAGCGGATGGCTGCTCAAGGCTGCCGAATGGGCGGCCGAAGAGAAGCGGGAGACACGGAGAGCGGAGCGCCGTACCGTTAAGCGGGCAACGGATCCGGGCAACATTTTTTCGGTATTCGAGCAGGAGTTTGGACGTCTGTTATCGCCCATGGAATGCGAGACGATATCCGGATGGCTGGATCAGGACCGTTACGCGGATGAACTCATCCGGTTTGCCTTGAAGGAAGCTGTCTTTGCAGGCAAGCTGAATTTCCGTTATATCGACCGGATTCTGATCGAGTGGGGCCGAAACCGGGTTACGAACGTGGATGAAGCAAGAGCTCATTCCCAGAAGTTCCGTGGACCACGCGGATAGCACTTATATCGAATATTATACAAAAGCCTTGTACTTCCCAAAGGGAGAGTACAAGGCTTTTTTCATTCCGTCACCGCGAGAATTGCTTCCTGTACTTCAGTGGTGATGTGCCTGTGTATGCTCTAAAGCAGTTGGAGAAGTAAGGAGCATGGCGAAAGCCAGTCTTATCGGCGATAACCGCGATGGACCATTCGGTCTTTACGAGCAGCAGCTTTGCTTGCTCCAGCCGGTATTGGTGCAAATAGTCCATTGGGGAGCAATGATAGATTTCTTTCATGCACCTGACGATGTAATTGGGATGAAAATGAAGGGCTTCTGCCAGCGCCGCATTGGTCAGCTCCGATTGATAATGCTGCCGGATATAAGCTTCCGTCTTGCTTGCGAGCTTCATAGCCGGGGAATCCGTGCTGGCGCGGTCCCGCCGTTCCTCCAGCAAGCCCAGCAGCTCGATAAAGAGCTGGTGCTCCTGCCAGTAAACGCCTCTCTGATGCTCGCTTGCATAGGCTAACAGCTGACCGAGATGCCGTTCGGCAAGGGTGAATTCAGGCGGTGCCGCATACTGGGGAATCTGGATGAAATACGGATTTTCCCAGGCGTGACGCAAAGGCAGAGGAGGGGAAGGAGCATCCGACGTATGCTCCTTCCATTCCCCTTGGAAGTCAAAATGTATCCAATGAAACGACGTATCGCTATCGCAAGGCTTGGTCGAATAATGATAGCGGTCCGGCAGAAGCAGCAGCGCCTCCCCGGCTTTAACTTCCCACTGCTTGTCTTCTTCCCCGATATACAAGGTGCCTTGCGTTACCCACAGGAGATCGAACAAACCAAGGTTGCGGCGGTTAGGATGCTGTTCGCCAGGCTTGTAGACGGTCTGGCCGGTTGCGATGTAATAAGGAATAGGAGGAAGCTGCAGGGATACGTAAGTCATGCGGTTGTCCCATCTCCCGTCAGTGTTATATTTTATAAAAAAGAAGGTCGTTTTAGTTGTAGTTTCCTTGTCTTTTCGAGAATAAACTAGAAATCAGCAATAATCAAATCTTTTATATTCGAGCAGGAGGAACATTCATGGCGAAGCAACTTAACGGACAGCTGGGAAGCAGCAGGGTACATATTGAGGATGCTTTTTGGAACCGCTTTACGGAACTGGTGCGAGAGACCGTTATTCCTTATCAATGGGAAGCGTTAAACGACAGGATCGCGGATGCGGAGCCAAGCTATGCCATTCGTAATTTCCGCGTCGCGGCAGGACTCGAGGAGCATCCTTACGGCGGCATGGTGTTCCAGGACAGCGATGTGGCGAAATGGCTGGAGGCAGTTGGTTATTCCTTGGCGAATCATCCCGATGCCGAGCTGGAGCGCACCGCTGATGAAGTAATCGATCTTATCGCGATGGCGCAGCATGAGAACGGCTATTTAAATACGTATTTCACGATAAAAGATCCGGGCAAGCAGTGGACCAATCTGTATGAGGCTCATGAGCTGTATTGTGCGGGCCATATGATGGAAGCGGCGGTTGCCTATTATGACGCTACGGGAAAACGCAAGCTGCTGGACGTCATGAGCCGATTCGCCGATCATATCGATGAGGTCTTTGGCACGGAGGAAGGCAAGTTAAGAGGCTATGACGGCCATCAGGAGATTGAGCTTGCATTGGTGAAACTCCAACAGGCGACTGGGGAAGAGCGTTATTTGAAGCTGGCCCAGTTCTTTATTGACGAACGCGGGGCGGAACCGAATTTCCTGGTGGAAGAAGGGAAGCAGCGGGATGGCTATAGTTTATGGGCCGGAGGCAAACGTCCTATTCCGACCGTGCAGCAATTAGCGTATAACCAAGCGCATACGCCGGTCCGCGAGCAGGAAGCGGCGGTTGGCCACTCGGTCCGCGCCGTGTACATGTATACCGCGATGGCGGATTTGGCCAGATTAACGGGGGATAAGCAGCTTCTCGAAGCATGTGAGCGGTTATGGAACAACATGACCAGAAAACAAATGTATATTACCGGCGGCATCGGTTCTACGCATCATGGCGAGGCATTCTCCTTTGACTATGATCTGCCGAACGATACGGTATACGCGGAGACCTGTGCCTCGATCGGCCTGATTTTCTTTGCTCAGCGTATGCTGAAGCTGGAAGCAAAAAGCGAATATGCCGATGTTCTGGAGCGGGCGTTATATAACAACGTGGTAGGCAGCATGTCGCAGGACGGCAAGCATTACTTCTACGTCAATCCGCTTGAAGTATGGCCTCAAGCCTCCGAGAAAAATCCGGGCCGCCATCATGTGAAGGCCGAGCGTCAGAAATGGTTTGGCTGCTCCTGCTGCCCTCCCAATGTGGCGCGTCTGCTAAGCTCCCTGAACGATTATATTTACACGGTATCTGCCGCGAACAACACTATTTACACCCATCTGTTTATTGGCAGTGTTGCCCGATTCGAACTTGCTGCAGGCTCCGTTTCTTTGAAGCAGCAGTCGCAGCTGCCATGGAAGGGATATACCCGATTCGAGTTTGACGATGTTCCGGGTGCCGCATTTACTTTTGCTCTTCGGATTCCATCCTGGAGCAGAGGGAAGGCCGTACTGAATATTAATGGCCAGGCTGCGGAATATACGGAAGAGAACGGGTACGCACTCGTTAACCGCAATTGGCAGCAGGGAGACGTTGCGGAATGGGAACCGGCACTTGAAGCTCAATTGACGGCTGCCCACCCGCAAATCCGCGCAAATGCCGGCAAGGTAGCCATTGAGCGCGGGCCGCTCGTTTATTGCTTGGAGGAAACGGATAACGGAAGCCCGCTTGCTGCGGTGTCGCTCGTTACAAACGGGGAGCTTCATTTCCGCTTTGATGATCAATTGTTGGGCGGAGCGGTCGTCATAGAAGCCGAGGGGCAGCTGGATGAACAGGATTCCTGGCAGGAGAATACGCCGTATCGTCCGTATACGCAGCAACAAGCTTCGAAGCAAGTTCGGCTGACGGCCGTCCCGTATTATCTATGGGGCAACCGCGAGAAAGGCGAGATGACCGTCTGGGTAAGGGCTTTGGGATAGGAAGCGGGAGCATACGATTCGTCGTATGCTTTCTTTTTTTATATGGGAAATAACTGGATGTTAATGTTATGATAGGAGGGAGCTTTATTATCGTTCAGGAGGGATTATATTTTGAAGAGCAATCACGAAATCGATTATTACATTCATGGCGACGATATGCAATTTGTAGAGATTGAGCTGGATCCTGCCGAGACGGTTATTGCCGAGGCGGGAAGCCTTATGATGATGGATGACGACATACATATGGAAGCGATTTTCGGCGATGGAAGCGCACAGTCCTCCGGCGGTCTTATGGGTAAGCTGATGAGCGCGGGCAAACGGATTTTGACGGGCGAGAGCTTGTTTATGACAGCTTTTACGAATGAAGGCATGGGTAAGAAGAAAGCCAGCTTTGCAGCACCGTATCCGGGCAAAATCATCCCGATTGACCTGCATGCCGCAGGCGGTAAAATGATTTGCCAGAAGGACGCCTTCCTTGCAGCCGCAAAAGGCGTGTCGGTGGGCATCGAGTTCCAGCGCAAGATCGGAACGGGCTTCTTTGGCGGCGAGGGCTTTATTATGCAAAAGCTTGAAGGCGACGGTCTTGCTTTTATGCATGCGGGCGGTACGATTATCCGCAAAGACCTGAACCCGGGAGAGAAGCTTCGTGTCGATACGGGCTGCCTCGTGGCTTTCACGCCAAGCGTGCATTACAGCATTGAAATGGTAAAAGGGGTTAAAACCTTCCTCTTTGGCGGAGAAGGTCTATTTTTCGCAACGCTGGAAGGACCAGGCACCGTTTACATTCAATCGCTGCCGTTCAGCAGGCTGGCGAGCCGCGTATTCGCAGCAGCGCCTCGCGGATTCGGCACGGGAGGCAAGGATGAAGGAAGCGCGGCAGGCTCTATCTTCAATATGCTGAAGGGCGACTAGCAGCCTATTCAACTATACTCCGTCCCGGTGGGATGGAGTTTTTTTGGCGGAGGTAATTGACATGACCTATGAATTTAATCGAGTGTGGTTAACCAAAAAGTTCGAAGAGATGCAGAAGCGAGTTTTGAAAGCGCTTAATCAGTTGGATGATGGGCAGGTCAATTGGAGTCCGGGACCAAACAGCCACTCTATTTCGACTTTAATCAGGCATATGGAAGGCAATATTTTGGAACGGGTTAATAAAGGGATTCTCTGCCAGAATAGGATAAGAGACAGGGAGGCGGAGTTAAAACCGGCTTTCGTAACAAAGGATGAGCTGTCCAGGAGCATACAGGAACGCCTCCAATTTGTGATAGATACCATTCCCTCCTTATCGGATGAGCAGCTGGAACAGAAGCAACTGGTCCGCGGCAAGGAACGCAGCAATCTGGATATGCTGCACCAATGCGCGGCGCATTACTCGGAGCATATGGGCCAGATATTTTATATCGCCAAGCAATTATTGAAGGATGAATATCAATCGACTTCGATTTAAAAAACTCTCTATAGCCGCATAGACAATTCCTTTAAGATTTGCTAAACTGTCAAACGGCGTATGTTTAGGGTAATTAACTTTTAAGGAAGAAGGGGACTGTAGATGAACAAAACAGAGCTTGCAAGAGAAATTATGCAAACGTCACGACTGACGGGAGAATTCAAGCTTCGCTCAGGTAAAACCTCGAATCATTACTTCGATAAATACTTGTTCGAATCCAATCCCGCGATTCTAGCTGCGATCGCAGAACAGCTTGCACCCCTTGTTCCTGAAGGAACGGAAGTTTTAGCCGGACTTGAAATGGGCGGTATTCCGATTGCCACCGCGCTTTCCCTCAAAACGGGCATTCCGGTCGTATTTGTCCGCAAGAGAGCGAAGGAATACGGAACAAGCAAATTGGCCGAAGGAATCGATATTACGGGCAAGAAGGTCTGCATTATCGAGGATGTCATTACAACGGGCGGACAGGTGCTCTTAAGCGCGGCAGACCTTTTGAACCACGATGCGGAGCTGAAAGAGGTGCTTTGCGTCATCGAGAATGAAAAGGCTGGCAGAGCCAATCTTGAAGAAGCGGAATTCGAAGTTCGCTCCTTGTACAAGATGGAAGAATTACTGGCCGCAGTTGAAGAGAGCGTGTAAGAAAACCCGTCATTTATTCTTTCTATAGTGGTAAATAAAAAGCTGGTCAATCTCGTAACAAACGAGTTGACCAGCTTTTTCGATTCATTTGCGGCCGTTCAGCATTTCCCAGCGGTACACGTATTCGAACAGGAACTCAAACGCTTCGATATGGCGCTTCGCTTCGAAGGCGTTCGCCCCCCATGCGTAAATGCCGTGCTTGCGGAGAATAATGCCCGGAATACGCTTGTCGATCCGCTCCGTCACTTCCGGTACGATGCGAGGAATTTCAGCGAAGTTGGAGACGATCGGAATGTCGATATGCGCTTCCTCATCCCAGATGTTCAGGCCTTTGATCAGCTCTACCCCATCCACAGGCACAGCTTTGCGCTCCCAGAACCATTCGGACATAACGGCGCTGTATACGGAGTGAACGTGGAAAATAGCGCCTGCACCCGTTAAACGGTAGATTTCGTTGTGAATAAGCGTTTCTGCGGAAGGCTTCAGATTAGTCGCCTCGCAAGCTTGGCCGTTTTTGTCGACGAACAGGTAATCTTCCGGCGTATGTACCGTTTTGTCCTTGCCGCTTGCCGTAATGGCGAAGTAGAATTCGTCAGGGTTGAAATCCCCTACGCGAACCGAGAGATTGCCGCTTGTTCCGGCAAACCAGCCGCGGGAGGCGAATAGTTCTTTAACGCTGCGCAACTCGGCGAGCGCCTGCTGCTTTTGTTCCAGCTTAATATCGGTAAAAGCCATATTATACGATCCTTTCTTTCTTCAGCTCATGCACAATGTCATGGAAGGTAGTAAATTCGGTATGCGGAAGGCCAAGCTCCTTGCATTTAACAGTCAAATGATGGCGGGAAAAGACTGTATCGGCCAGCTTGGCGCCTTCAAAGTCGGTTACGCTGTCGCCGATAATAATCCGTTCGTACACGCTTGCCGGGAAACGGCGCATGATCGTTGTTTTGCACATGCCGCAGTCATTGGAGCAATGCTCATCGCATGGATGAGGCCATGTAATTTCGATCTGCTCGCCGTTGAAGTCGCTGCCGTTGCAGTAGATATGATCCTCTGGAATACCGAAACGGGCAAGCACCGGGTACACAAAGAAGTCGATGCCGCCGCTTGTCACGTAGAATTCGATCTGCTCGTCCTTGCAGTATTGGAGCAGTTCGGCAAAGCCGTCACGGATTTGCACGTTGTTGATGCCATACTCCACAACCTCTTTCTGAATGGAAGTCGGAAGGAGGCGGAACATCTGGCCAACGCCGTCGCGGATCGATATTTTCTGGGATAGAACCGCATTTGCAATGTCTTCCCATCCCGGCGGGTTGAAATGCTTGATAATAGCTACAATGTTATCGTTGACGGTGATGGTTCCGTCAAAGTCGCAGAAGATGACGCGTTTCTTAGCTGTTGTCATTCCTTAATCCCCCATGCGTCAATAGCCGCCTGAAGCGGCTCATTACCCGGCTGCGCCGCTGCTTCGCGAAGCGGTACGCCGTTCATTGCTGCCGTAATCGCGCTGCGGAAAGCTTTGCCGCCGGCCGCTGTGCCCATAGGATGGCCATGGATACCGCCGCCGGCATTAACGACCACGTCCGTGCCGAAGTCGCGCAAAATAAGCGGAACGAGTCCGGGATGAATGCCGGCCGACGGTACAGGGAAGCTCGTCCGGAGCGTATCCGAAGGCGCAAGCAGCGCGTCTTTTACGGCCATGTTCTCTTCCTTCGGCATAACAACGGAACCGTAAGGAGAAGGGAACAGCACCAGATCCGCGCCGGCCAGACGCATCAGCTTGCCAAGCAGCACGGATGCGCTGATCCCGTAATGCGGCGATGGGTAAAAGGCGCCTGCCATTGCCGGATGCGCCGCGATTGGCACATTAATCTCAGAATCTTTGCTCAGCTCGTGCAGCACGTCGTAGCCGTAAGACAATACGTTGAACAGCAATGCGTTTGCACCAGCTGCGATAGCTTTTCGCGCTTGGCTTGCCAGCTGCGATGTTGGACCTGTCAGGTTAACCGCGTAAAGCAGCTTTTGACCGGTTTCCTGCTGTGCTTTGCGGGCCGCCTCCATGCATACTTCCACGCGCTTCTCCAGCGGAGTAAGCGGGTTCTCGAACAGGATCTCGTCATCCTTGATAAGGTCAACGCCACCAAGCGCCTGCTTGTAGAACTGCTCTTGCAGGTTCGGAAGATCATGCCCAACAACCGATTTGAAAATACTCATCAGAAGCGGGCGGTCGTGAACGCCTAGAAGCTGGCGCACGCCTTCAAGGCCGTATTTGGGACCAGGGAAGGCGGACTGGAATTGCTCCGAGACATTCAGATCAATCAGCTTGATTTTACCGTCCATGGACAGCTTGCCGAATATGGTAACGAGCAGGGCAGGGATATCGCGGCTGAAGTTGATATCCGGATACGCGATCCGAATATCGGCATAACGCTCGCTGCCTGCCTCTTCATGCACGTCAACGGACAGTACCTTGCCAAGATGCTTTTCCATCTCGGCCTTACGTGCTTCTGGGAGCTCCGTCCAGCTGCCAACCGTTAAGCCAACGGCAATGGATAATGCTTTTTTATCAAAATCCGCCTTCTCGTCAAAACAGCGGTAAGTTGCAACACACATCTGATTCATTAGGACAACGTGCTCCTTTCAATATCTGCTCCGATTTCGCCGGCGCGTTCAGCCGAGCGCAGCATGCCGCGAACGACAGCATCCGTCAAGCCGCTTGCGGCCATCGATTCGATTGCAGCCTGCGTTGTACCGTTAGGGGAAGTCACCTTCCGGCGGAGCTCAGCCGGCTCCTCGCCGGTTGTTCTGACCATCTCGGCAGCGCCAAGCACGGTCTGAACGATCAGTTCCTTCGCTTGGTCTGCAGGGAGGCCAAGCTTCTCCGCAGCTTCCATCATCGCTTCCATGAAGAAATAGACATATGCCGGGCCGCTGCCCGACACGCCCACGATCGAATCCTGCAGCGATTCCTCGACAACCGCATTAATGCCGATCGAAGCGAACATCGTTTCCGCAAGCTTGCGCTGCTCTTCCGTTACGCTGCCCGAATAGCTGATTCCCGTTACTCCAAGACCGATTGTGCTCGAAGTATTGGGCATCGTCCGCACGATAGCGGCGGATCTGCCAAGCACGCGTTCAATAGAAGAGATCGACAGGCCGGCAATAACCGAGACGATCAGCTGCTTCTCCGAGAGGAGATGCTTGATGGACGAAATCGCGCTGACAGCGTCCTTAGGCTTCATCGCCAGGAAAACAATATCCGCATCCTGAATAAACTGCTCGTTCGTAGATCCGTTCAATACCGTTTGCACGCCGTATTTCTCGCTCAACTCATTCAAACGGTCCGCGTTCTGCCGGTTCAGCATCGAGATTTGCTCCGGTTTTGTCAGTTTTTGATTAATAAGTCCGCGTACGATAGCTTCCGCCATCGAGCCTGCGCCGTAGAAGCTGATTTTCAAAGCTTCAATATTTACACCGGCATTTGTTTGTTCCATTGATAACATACCGTTCACCCTCCAACCTGGTTTTCCTCTATCTTAACCGCGGATTTGGCCGTTGCCGTAAACCCGGAATTTTGTTGATGTAAGAGCCGGCAGACCCATTGGGCCGCGCGCATGCAGCTTTTGCGTGCTGATGCCGATTTCCGCTCCAAAGCCAAATTCGAAACCGTCCGTGAAGCGGGTAGAAGCGTTATGATATACCGCTGCCGCGTCAACCTCGTTGAGAAAACGCTCGGCGTGTCCGGCATTCTCCGTTACGATGCATTCCGAATGCTTCGTGCTGTACTTGCGAATGTGCTCAAGCGCCTCATCTAAGTTTGCTACAATACGGATATTTAAAACATAATCGTTATATTCCGTCGCAAAATCCTGTTCGGTTGCAGCCTTGGCCTGCGTTATGCTTTCGGTCGCTTGCTTATCGCCGCGAAGCTCGACATTTGCCGCAAGGAAACGGTCGGCGATTTGCTGTAAGTGACGTTTGGCAAATGCTTCGTGCAGAATCAGGGTTTCCATTGAATTGCAGACGGAAGGGCGCTGGACCTTCGCATTGAAGGCGATCTGTTCCGCCATGTCGTAATCCGCGCTCTCATCCACAAAGGTATGGCAGATGCCGGCACCTGTCTCGATAACAGGCACTGTCGCGTTTTCGACTACATTGCGGATCAGTGCGGCGCCGCCGCGAGGGATAACAACATCCAGCAGTCCGTTTAATTTAAGCATTTCATTAACGGAGGCGCGGTCCGAATCTTCAATAAGCTGGATCGCATCCTGCGGCAAAGCGGTTGACGCCAAAGCTTCGCGCAATACCTCAACGATCCGGCGGTTAGATTCCAGAGCAGCGGAGCCGCCGCGAAGCACAACGCAGTTGCCGGTTTTAAGGCAAAGGCCGACAGCGTCAACGGTAACATTAGGACGTGCTTCGTAAATCATGCCGATAACGCCAAGCGGCACGCGTGTTTTCTCCACGCGAAGACCGTTAGGGCGGTCGAATTGCTCAAGCAGCTCTCCAACGGGATCCGGAAGCTCCACAACTTGACGAAGTCCTTCCGCAATGTCCGCAACACGGCTTTCGTTCAAGGCGAGACGGTCCAGCAGGGAAGGGCTAGTGCCGTTTTCCCGGCCTCGTTCCAGATCTTTCTTATTGGCTACGATAATAGAAGCCTGATTCTCGATAAGGGCATCGGCCATCGCCGTAAGAGCAGTATTTTTCTGCTCGGTCGTCATTTTGTTCATGATGCTGGCAGCGGCCTGAGCAATCGTTGCTTTTTGTCTAACTTCACTAACCATCTCGATTCCTCCTAAAATGAATTGAAAAGTTCATCCTATCGCAGGGAAACCCACTCGTCGCGGTGAATGACTTCGATTCTGTTAACATCCACCCGGCGTTTCACTTCTTCCGTACTGAGACCGGCTACGGCTTGAACTTGCCAAGCTTCGTAGTTTACTACCCCGCGGCCGATGGTGTCGCCCGTCAGGTTTGTCACTTCTACAACATCCCCCGAATGAAAATCACCCTGAATCTCGCGTATTCCGGCCGGCAGCAAGCTTTTTCCGCGTACAAGCAGGGCATGCTCGGCGCCGTCATCAACGATAATGCGGCCATGAGGATTGGAGTGGAAGCCCAGCCATTGCTTCTTCATAGGCAGGCTATGTAACTGGGTATCGAAATAAGTGCCTTTGCCTGTACCGTTAAGCGCTAATTGCAAATCGCCAGGCTGTTGAACTTTCCCGATAAAAGCTCTGACGCCGCCGCGCATGGAGATACGCGCGGCTTCAATCTTGGAACGCATGCCGCCGGTGCCGACCGCAGAGCCTGCTCCGCCGGCCAGCTGCATAATCTCCTCCGAGATTTGATCAACCCGTTCGATCTTGACGGCTTCGGGATTTTTTCGCGGATCTTCCGTATACAAGCCGTCCATATCGGTAATCATGACCAGACTGCTTGCTTTCGTCATCGCCGCAACCAGCGCGGACAATTTGTCGTTATCGCCAAACTTCAGCTCAAGCTCGTCGGTAGCTACCGTATCGTTTTCATTAATAATAGGTATGATGCGGAGGCGAAGCAATTCCTCAATCGTCTTGAGCGCATTCTGGATCCGTTTGCGGTTGGAGAAGTCTGCCCGCGTAAGCAGGATTTGGGCAACCCCAATGCCGAACTCTCCGAAAGCTTCCTGATAAGCCTGCATAAGCAGCGCTTGGCCAACCGCGGCAGCGGCCTGCTTTTCATGTACCGCTTTTGGCCGTGCTGCGTAACCGATCTGGCGGAAGCCGGCAGCCACCGCTCCGGAGGTTACCAGAATAAGAGGGCAGCCCTGCTTGTGCAAAGCGGCAAGTTCAGAAGCAAAATAGGTGATACGTTCGCGGTTTAAGCCGCCTTCTTCCGAGGTTAAGGAGCTGCTACCGATTTTGACAACAATTCTCTCCGACATCTTCTCATCCCATTTCCTGACAAAATAAAAAGACCTCCGTCCATAAAGGACGAAAGTCTATAGCTTCCGCGGTACCACCTTTGTTGACCGAATGGCAAATACGCGCATACAGGTCCATCTCAAGCCTCATAACAGGAGGCGCTGTCCGGCTCTCGCCGGCCGCTCGGGGGTTGGATTCAGCAAGGAACCGAGGCAAATCTTGCAGCCTGACGAATTTGCTCTCTGGACACGGCCATCTCACTTACTAGTCCCGTCATCACGTTACATGTTCAGTTAATGTTAGCATATCATGATCATACCCTACTGTAAAGCAAGGCAACCGCCATAAAAACATGCTGCGGACCGGGATTTGCCGGTCTGCAGCACAGGTTAAAAGATGCCTAGCTTGCCAATCCGCTCGATAGCTTCAACCAGCCGTTCTTCGCTGGTCAATAGACCTAGGCGCACATAGCCTTCGCCATGCGTGCCGAAACCGTTGCCCGGGGCAACTACAACATCTGCTTGCTCAAGGACAAGATCGGCGAAAGATTCCGACGTATAACCCTCGGGCACCGGAAGCCAGCAGAAGAAGGAGCCGCCGGGACGGTCAGCTTTCCAGCCGATTTTCGCAAGTGCGCCGAATACCGCTTCGCGGCGGCTTTCGTAACGGGCGGTAAGATCGGTTACGCAATCCTGCGGACCCGTAAGGGCAAGCGCTGCCGCTTCCTGAATGCCGCCAAACAGGCTGCAGTAGTAATGATCCTGAATCAGATTGATCAGGGAGACGATTTGGGCATTGCCGATAGCAAAGCCAACCCGCCAGCCAGCCATGTTGTAGGTTTTGGAGAGCGTATAGAACTCTACGCCAACTTCCTTGGCACCCGGCGTTTGAAGGAAGCTGACCGGTTTTTTGCCGTCAAAGCCGATGGCGCCGTAAGCAAAGTCGCTTGCAATAACGACTCCGGTACGACGGGCGAAGGCAACCGTCTCTTCATAAAAGGCGGAATCCGCAACGGCGCCTGTCGGATTGTTCGGGTAATTGATGAACATCAGCTTGGCGCGCTTCAAAGCTTCCTGATCAATTGCGTTATAGTCAGGCAGGAAGCGGTTATCCGCCGTCAGCGGCATAAAGCTCATCTCCGCGCCGGAGAGCGCAACGCCCGACCAGTAGTCCGGATAACCGGGATCCGGAACAAGACATACGTCACCGGGATTAAGCATGCACTGGCTTATTTCGACAAGGCCTGTTTTGCCTCCGAACAAAATGGCCACCTCGGTGGCAGGATCAACCTCAACGCCATAATCTTCTTTATAGCGCGTGGCTACTGCTTCCTTCAGGAACGAATAACCGCTGAAAGGCGGATACCGGTGGTACATCGGATTCGCCGATGCTTCCTGCATCTTTGCTACGATATGGGGAGGGGTCGGCTGGTCCGGATTGCCTTGCCCCAGATTGATAACATCCCGGCCTTTGGCCGCTTGGGCATTCGCTTTGCCGACAAGCTTGGCGAAAAACTGCGTTGGCAGCGCCGTCATGCGGTCTGCCGGTTTTATTACATGCTCACTCAATTGAGTTTCCATTTGCTCACACTCCACCATAAATGCTCTCTAATCGCCTTAACGACATTAGCTTTAATGTAGCATGTAAAAACCGTTTATGTCGAGTAAATTAGTCGGCATGGAGCGTGCAATTAGGCTGTTATTACTCGGCAGGAATCCCGATCTTCTTAATAAATGGTTTAATATCCTCTTTGAAGAGCAGCAGGTAAGGTCTGCGCTGTTCATCAAA
Source organism: Paenibacillus sp. JDR-2 (assembly GCF_000023585.1). Taxonomy (NCBI): domain Bacteria; kingdom Bacillati; phylum Bacillota; class Bacilli; order Caryophanales; family Paenibacillaceae; genus Paenibacillus; species Paenibacillus sp. JDR-2. The sequence continues at coordinate 2,836,391 of NC_012914.1, forward strand.
TACGAGAAGAAGCGGAGGCTTGCCGTCGCAATAAAATAAGAACACATCGTCAGCCAGCAGCTTGGTGCCGTTTACGGAAATCGTAACCGGCTTCTCAAGCGGAACGCGGTAGACGTAATTGCAGCTGTCGTCATTCGTAAGCTGCGGGGCAAGTCCCGTAATGGATGAGATCCATTTGTTCGCAAACTCCTGATACTCCTTGTCGTTTGGCGTAGTAAGCACGACTTTTCCGGCTTTCACGTCAAATACCTGAACCGGTTTGAAAGGCTGATCCTCCGGTGCTGCCGCGAAGGCGGAGGCAGAGGTGAAGGTCAGCATGAAGCATAAGGCGAGCAGCAGTGCTGCTAATCGTTTTTGGCGCATTTTATTTCTCTCCTTGTCCGGGAATGAATAACTCTTCTCCATTAATCTGTCCATCTTGACACAGAACCATGAGAAGGTATCATTAGGGAAAAGTAATTGATGAAGGGAACAAGACATATGACACAGCCATTGCGTATTGCACTTTTGCAAATGAATATAGAGGTAGGACAGCCTGAAGCGAATTTCAGCAAGCTGTCCAGCATGCTCGAAGAGGCGGCATCTCAGCCTAACAAACCGGATGTCATTGTGTTTCCGGAGATGTGGAATACAGGTTATGCTTTAACCGAAATTACAACGCTTGCGGACCCGAATGGCGAACGCACAAAAGCTTACCTGACGGAGTTCAGCCGCAAGCATGGCATTCATATCATTGCCGGATCGATCGCGGAAGGGCGCGAAGACGGCGTATACAACACGATCTACGCTTTTGACCGGGAAGGAAACCAGATCGGGGATTACTCGAAAATTCATTTGTTCCGCCTGATGGATGAAGAAAAATACCTGGCGGCGGGGGATAAGCTTGGCAAGCTGGAAATTGAGGGTGCGGGAGCAGGCATGATGATCTGCTATGACATCCGGTTCCCCGAGCTGGCCAGAAAGCTTGCGCTGGATGGTGCGAAGCTGCTCTTCGTGCCGGCTGAATGGCCGCATCCAAGGCTTCATCACTGGCGCACGCTTCTGACGGCCCGCGCAATCGAAAACCAAATGTTCGTGATCGCCTGCAACCGCGTAGGTATCAGCGGAGATACGCATTTCTTCGGCCATTCGATGGTTCTTGATCCCTGGGGCGAGACAATCGCCGAAGCCGGGGAAGAAGAGACTATTCTTTATGCCGAGATCGATTTATCTCTCGTTGATACCGTACGCGGTAAAATTCCGGTATTCGAGGACCGCAGACCTTCCTTATATTAAGGAGCTATTTGTACTGACTGATCGTTTTGTTCATCGTTTCGATAAACGCCACGGCCGCTTTGGACAAATACCGTCCTTTGCGGCTGGCGATAATCAAAGTGCGAGAAGGACGGTCCTTTAGCGATAAATAGACGGGGACGAAATCGCCGCCCGCGGCCCGGGTCAGCATTTTCGGAACAAACGTGATGCCCATGCCGCCCGCAATCAGCGATTGCACCGTCTCAATGTTACTGCTCTCAAACACGATGTTAGGAGTAAACCCGGCCTGTTGGCACAGATGCACCAGAATCTGGCGGAAGCCTTGGCCTTTCTTCAGGCCGACAAAATGCTCTTCCCGCAGCTCCTCGATCGAAATCTCGTCGGTGCGTCCGGCAAGGCGATGGCTCGGCGGAACGGCCAGGCAAATTTCTTCCTCCATAAGCGGCTCCCATTCCAGCGTCTGATCGACGAGAGGTAGGGTAAGAAGGCTTATATCCGTTCCCCCGTTAGCCGTAAGCTGCTCCAGCTTGACGGTTGTGTCTTCTACTAATATAACCTCGATCTGCGGATACAGCTCGCCGAATACCGGTAGAACAAGCGGCAGAATGTGCGATCCGGTAATAGGCAGCGTTCCTACGACAAGACGACCTCGCTTCATCTGAGCCATATCGTCCATCTCTTGCTTTAATTGTTCGATGGCATCCAGAATCGACTGGGATTTATCAACAAATACCTGGCCGGCCTGCGTCAGCTCAACCGAATTCGTCGTGCGGCGGAACAGCAGGACGCCAAGCTCCTGTTCAAGCTTGGACAGCTGCTGGCTGAGCGAAGGCTGAGCAATATGCAGCTTTTCGGCAGCGCGCGAAAAATTTTTCTCTATTGCGATTTGAATCACGTACTGAAGTTGTCTAAGTTCCATTCCAGCATTCCCCTTATAGTCCAAATGAGAATAGTTATCGATCTTTTATAGTTATTGCCTATAATCATTATAGATATTATATCTTTGTTGAATCAAGAAGGAGATGCTATGCTAGTAACATCTAATAGAGCAAAGCGATTATTCGCTTGAACGATGGGGTGAACATAATGACGAAAAGAACACTGTTTGAGAAAATCTGGGATAAGCACGTCATTCATCAAGAAGAAGGCAAACCAAGCATCATTTACATCGACCTTCATCTGGTGCACGAGGTAACTTCGCCGCAAGCATTCGAAGGACTCCGTTTGTCGAACCGCAAAGTTCGCCGTCCTGACCTGACCTTCGCGACAATGGACCACAACGTTCCTACCAAGGATCGCTTCAATATTAAAGACCCGATCTCCAAACAACAGATCGATACGCTGACACAAAACTGCGCGGACTTCGGCGTAAAACTGTTTGACCTGAACAACCTGGACCAAGGCGTCGTGCACGTTATGGGTCCTGAGATCGGCCTGACTTACCCGGGCAAAACAATCGTCTGCGGCGACAGCCACACTTCGACGCACGGCGCGTTTGGCGCTCTTGCGTTCGGTATCGGTACTTCCGAGGTTGAGCACGTTATGGCGACGCAATGTTTGCAACAAGCAAAACCTAAAACGATGGAAGTTCGCTTCAACGGTTCCCGTAAACCCGGCGTTACCGCGAAGGACTTGATCCTCGGCGTTATCGCGAAATACGGTACAGACTTCGCTACTGGTTATGTTATCGAGTACACGGGCGAAGCTATCCGCTCCCTGACTATGGAAGAGCGCATGACGGTCTGCAACATGTCGATCGAAGGCGGCGCGCGCGCCGGTCTGATCGCACCTGACCAAACAACGTTCGATTACCTGAAAGGCCGCGAGTACGCTCCTGCCAACTACGACGAAGCCGTAGAAGACTGGAAGCAGCTCACTACTGACGAAGGCGCAGCTTATGACGTGGTTGTCGACTTCGACGTAGACTCGCTGATCCCGCAAGTAACTTGGGGCACTAGCCCGGGCATGGGTACAGACATTACTTCTTCTGTTCCGTTCCCGAAAGACCTGCCGACGGAAAACGAGCGCAAAGCAGCAGAAAAAGCGCTTGAATATATGGACCTGAAACCAGGTACGCCAATGTCCGAAATCGAGATCGACTATGTCTTTATCGGTTCCTGTACAAACGGCCGTATCGAAGACCTTCGCGCAGCGGCTGAAATCGCACGCGGCTACAAAGTAAGCGAGAAAGTAACAGCTATCGTTGTTCCGGGTTCCGGCCGCGTTAAGCTGCAAGCCGAAAAAGAAGGTCTCGACAAAGTATTTACGGAAGCCGGTTTTGAATGGCGCGAAGCAGGCTGCTCGATGTGCCTTGCGATGAACCCTGACGTATTGCAGCCTGGACAACGCTGCGCATCGACATCCAACCGTAACTTCGAAGGCCGTCAAGGCCGCGGCGGACGTACGCATCTCGTATCGCCGGCAATGGCTGTAGCTGCCGCAATTAACGGCCGCTTTACAGACGTGCGCGATTGGAATGTCAAATCCGAAGTGTTGAACTAATTGAACGTGTGAGAGAGGGGTATTACCGAAATGGAAGCTTTTAAACAACTTACGGGCATCGTTGCCCCGGTCGACCGCGTGAATGTCGACACGGACGCTATCATTCCTAAACAATTCCTGAAACGCATCGAGCGCAGCGGCTTTGGCCAATTCCTGTTCTTCGAATGGCGCTTCCACGAAAACGGCGAAGTAAACGCTGATTTCGAACCAAACAAACCGCGCTATCAAGGCGCTTCCGTTTTGATTTCCCGTGCGAACTTTGGCTGCGGCTCCTCCCGTGAGCATGCTCCTTGGGCGATTCTGGACTACGGCTTCAAAGTCGTTATCGCACCATCGTATGCGGACATTTTCTACAACAACTGCTTCAAGAACGGTATTCTGCCAATCAAGCTGAGCGAAGAGCAAGTTGAAGACCTGTTCCAACGCACAGCGAAGCATGAGGGCTACAAGCTGTCGGTTGACCTCGAGAACAAAAAGCTGACTGACGAGTACGGTCTTGATCTTTCCTTCGATCTTGACGAGCACCGCCGCCAGTTCCTGCTTCTTGGTCTGGACGATATCGGCCTGACAATGCAGCATGCAGACGAAATTACAGCTTACGAACAAAAGCGTCCTGCCTATTTGGGTTAATAGATGGACTAAGAAAAGGGGGCAGCTCTTCGAATGAAGAAGAGTTGTCCTCTTTTTTCCTCTGCACGCAACTTTTTCTGACAAATTGCGTCTATTTAATCGTCTAGCAAAGTCGAATGATCTCACATTCGATGCAGGCAATTTCAGTCATCGAGGTGGAAAATGAAGAAGAAGTTTGTACCTATTTTGTTGTTTATGGCGGTTCTGTTTACTTTGTTCACCGGTGTGGGACAAGCTGCAACAACGCCAGTCGTCCCGAAGCTTTATCTGAACGACCAATTGCTTAAGCCTTATGATGATCCTCAGATCGTCAACAATTTCACGCTCGTTCCGATCAGGGTCGTGTCCGAGAACATGGGCTATGAGGTGAATTGGGCGGCAGCCACAAAGACAGTCACCATACATAACGATCAGAACGAAATTGTACTTACCATTGACAACAACATCGCACTCGTCAACAACAACAAGGTGCAAATGGACATGTCTGCCAAGCTTCAGAAAGGCAGAACAACCATGATTCCAATCCGTTTTGTAAGCGAACAGCTTGGATTAACGGTGAAGTGGGATCAAGCGTCGCAGTCCGTCTATTTGTATAAGGCAGCGGACCCTGAAGATCCTTCTACTACGCCGGATCCCGGTCAGACAGGTTCGATCACTTCTGTTCAATACGACAGCAGCTTCGGCATTATCATCAACTATGATGGTAAAGTAACGGCGAATAAACCGTTTAAGCTTGACAGCCCTAAGCGCATCGTAATCGATTTCCCGAACACGACTTATTCGGACAATTTGTCGTCGCAATTCATGGGAGCGGAAACACGCATTCCCGTAGCGGACAATCCGTATATTTCCATGTTCCGTTATTCGGTATTCTCTACGAATCCGGCTACTGCTAGACTAGTGCTCGATTTGAATACGGACAAAGATGCGGATGCGGTGGTTCAAGATAACGGGGCTGGGGTAATAACCATTGGTCTTACGGATCCGGTGACAACTCCTCCGGTTGATACGACAACTCCGCCAGTTACAACAGATCCGGGAACGAAGGTCTACAACGTCGTTATCGATGCCGGTCACGGCGGAACCGATCCAGGCGCGCAAAGCATCAACGGTCGCTGGGAGAAGGAAGTAAATCTTGCTGTTTCCCTTAAAGTGAAAGCTTTGCTGGACAAAGAAAAAAATATCAAACCGCTTCTTAGCCGACCGGAAGATAAATTCGTAACGCTTGCAGATCGTGTAACGTTCGCTAAGAACAACAAAGCAGATATTTTCATTTCGATTCATGCAAACAGTAATCCTACTTCGAGCGTTACCGGAACAGAAACCTATTACACTCGCGACAGCAGTAAAGCGCTTGCGAATGTGATCCACAAACATCTCGTGAAGGCTACCGGTCTTAAGGACCGCGGCGTAAAATATGGAAATTTGCATGTAACGAGAGAAACAACGATGCCTGCCATTTTGCTCGAGACCGGATTTTTGTCCAATAAAGGCGACTCCGACATTCTCTACAGCGATGCAGCACAAAACAAAATGGCAGCAGAAATCGTAGCGGGAATTAAGGAATACCTGAAACTTTCCTAAATTCTAAGAATTAAATCTATCGTCTTAAATCAAGGCTTAGAATTCACCGGAATGAATCACGCTTGCCGTCCAAGTACGGCGAAAGCTGTTTCACCTTGAGAAAGCGAGGAATTCGATCGTGCGCAAACCGGCATTCATCCTATTATTAATTGTCATCATTCTTACTGCGGCGGCATGCGGAAATACAAATAAACCACTCGGCCAGTCCGGTAATGAGGTAAGCGGCAATGCACCTTCGCCAAGCCCAACGATAGAAACGCCTGCAACAACGGAGCCTTCGGCAACTCCTGATCCGTCCGTAGAACCGACCGCAGAGGCAGATCAAGAGACTTCCGTTAAAGTCTATTATTCGGATACAGAGCTCGAGAAGATGGTTTCAAAGGATATTCAAGTGAAGTCGAGCTCGAATGAAGACCTGATTAAGCAGGTATTGGATGCTTTGCACCAAGACGGTCCTGAGGGCACGGTCAATTTGTGGAAGCCTATTCCAATCAAATCCGTGACTCTTAAGGATAATGCGGTAACGATTGATATCGAGCTGCCGGATACCGCGCGTCTTGGCGCACCGGGAGAGCAAATGCTGCTGGATTCCCTGGGTCAGACCTTGTTCCAGTTCGATTTTGTGCAATCTTATGATCTTCTGGTTGACGGCAAAGCGCTGGAGAGCCTGATGGGTCACTTTGATCTGGATCATCCGGCGGTTCGTCATTCCTAGAATCAAACAAATGAATTGAGGAGGATTATTCAACCATGCCAATGCATTCATCCCGTTCCAAGCTTATTGCCGGCGCCTTAGCGTTCTCCTTGCTTGCCGGTGGCACCTCCATTGCAGTTCCGGCTCCATCTGCGTTTGCGGCTGTATCGAATAGCATGTTTGTCGACACCATCCCCGCATGGGCGCAGAAGCATGTTTCCAAGCTGGCGCTTCAAGGAATTATCAACGGTTATAAAACATCCAGCGGCACGACGGAATTCCGCCCGCTGAAAAGCGTCTCCCAAGAAGAAGCGGTCGTTATGGCGCTTCGTTTCGCCGGACTTGAGGGAGAAGTAGATCCGGACGGTATCGTCGCTTATCCGGATTCGTTCAAGGTAAGCAACTATGCCAAGCCTTATATTATCGTAGCCTTCAAACATGGTCTTCTTGACCAGAATGATGAGTACGCTAACGCGGCTGCTAACCCGAAAGCGGCATGGGGCACTACGCCGGCGACCCGCGAATGGGTAACAAAGCTGCTCGTGAAAGCCATTGACAAGAAACAATTAGCGGATGATCTAAGCAAGACCGCTTCTACTTTTGCCGACGGCAATCAGATTACGGCAAAATATTTGGGCTACGTTAATGCGGCCGTATCGCTTGACCTTGTAAAAGGCGTGTCCGCAACAAAGTTTGATCCGAAAGCTCCGGTTAACCGGGCGAGCCTTGCAACCTTGTTCAGCCGGGCAGAGAATCAATACAAGGTGCCTTATGCCGGACAAGTAAGCGGCATTGTTACCGCTCAAACCGCTACATCGATCACGCTGTACAGCGAAGGGAAGGAAACAACCTACACGCTTGATTCCAATACTTTGTACTATGCGGCAGACAGCGATAACGCCATTGCTGCAGGGGATATCAAGCTGTATACGGACGTTACATTGATTGGCAACTCCGGCAAAGCGCTTTATGTGGAATCGCAAGGCACGGAGCAGCATGTCAAAACGACAATCGCCAAGCTGGACCGCATTAATACGACGGACCGTTACTTCTACGCTTGGGTGAACGACGAGCCTGTGAAATTCACGTACAGCAGCGCGGTTACCGTAAAAGACAGCACCGGCAAAACGCTGCAAATTTCCGATCTGAAGCGTGATGCGAACCTGACAATCGTCCAGGATACTTTCCGTACGGCGCCTCAGGTTGTATCCATTACGGCAGATGTACAGACGGGCGCTAATACCGTAACCGGACAATTTTATTCCGCAGGCAGCGGCCTGATCAATTACCTGGTAGACGGCACTCTGCAGTCCAAGTTCCTGGCCGATAACGTAACTGTCGTGATCAACGGCATCGATGCGCCTACGGTTAGCGACTTGCTCAAAGACGTTGATAATATCAAGCTTACTTTGAATGACGATCAGCAGGTGACTCGCATTGAGGTGGTCAACCGGAACGTCTCGACGATTGATTCCGCGACGGTTGTAAATTACAGCGGCGACAACAAGCTGCTCACGTTATACGATCCTGCTACTTCAAACGCCAACGCCTTATTCCTGACGGATTCCACCAAGATTGATTACAACGGATCGTCCATTACAGTCAGCCAGGCAAGATCTTATCTGGTAGCCAACCGCAAAGTAAAAATTACGTATTCCGGCAAAAACATTATCTCGCTCAGCTTTATTTACAAACAAACCGGCAGCTTGGTGTCGGTAAATACAACGGATAAATTATTGTCCGTTAAACTGGATTCGGGCGAGAAGGTATCCATTCCTTATGTGTCGCCGCTTCTCCAAATTCCTGGTGTTTCGGTTCCGACGATCGGAAGCCTGCAGGCAGGGGATACCGTAACCGTGCTCTTGGATGCCAACCAGGAGAAAGCAGCTACGATTCAGGTCCATAAAACGTTGCAGTACCAGGTTGTGTCCGCAAACGCGTCTACAAAGCTAGTTACGGTAAAAGCGGCGGATAATTCGCAAAAAGACATTTCGCTGGTAAATGTTCCTATCACGGACGAGAACGGGAATGCCTTGACGGTTGGCGCTTTGACAAGCGGCACTATCATTAATGTTCCTTACATCGGCAGCAACGTCCAGTCGGTGAAGACGATTACGATGAAATACGGCACGGTGTCCTCCGCGGCGGCAAGCAGCCTGACCATTACCGAACCTAACGGTACATCGTCGACAGTATCGTTCTCGAAAGGCATTAAAGTCATTAAAGGCACGCAGACGACCTATTCGTCCTCAGCGATTGCCGCTGGCGACATCATTCAAGTCTACAAGGACGAGAACGAGCAGACGATTGTTACGGTAGCAGTCGGCGACAAGCGTACTTTCTGGAAGTACGATGCTCCTAACGCAACCCTGTGGACCTACAAAAACACATCGGAGGATAACGGCAACTTTGCCTATATTACTTCGAACACAAAAATCCTGTATAACAATGCGTCCATCCAAGTGAGCGCGTTAAAAGACGGGGATACGATTACGGTTTATGCCTTCAATAATACGGCGCTCAAAATCGTAAAATCGTAGGCTTCTGTTAAAAATTAACGGGATTTAAAGAAGATCTCGGCCTAAATTCTTATATTTTGTGAAAATACCGTCCAAAAGGGCGGTTTTTTCTATATTTAAGGCCGAATAAGGTTGCTTCTCGTGACAAATTTCGCTACACTTTGAACGATAGTGTTTGGGATTAGGAGAGAGACGATGAATGCGAAGCAGAAGATGCGACATATATTGGATACGTTGGCGGAGATGTTCCCGGATGCACATTGTGAATTGCATCACAGCAACCCGTTTGAACTGACCATAGCCGTCCTGCTGTCGGCGCAATGTACGGATGAGACGGTGAACAAAGTCACTGTCAATCTGTTTCAGAAATACAAACGGCCGGAGGATTATTTGGCTGTGCCGCTGGAAGAGCTGGAGCAGGATATTCGCCGTATCGGACTATTCCGCAGTAAGGCATCTAATATTCAAAAGCTATGCCGCATCCTAATCGATAAATACGAAGGGGAAGTTCCCGAGAGGCACGAGCAGCTGACAGAGCTGCCCGGCGTTGGGCGAAAGACAGCCAATGTTGTTGTCTCAAACGCGTTTGGCGTTCCTGCAATCGCCGTAGATACGCATGTGGAGCGGGTATCGAAACGGCTTGGCATGGCTAAGCTGGATGATACCGTGCTGGAAGTTGAAAAGAAGCTGATGAAGCTTGTGCCCCGCGAGGAATGGACGCTCACCCATCACCGGCTAATTTTTTTCGGCCGCTATCATTGCAAAGCACAAAACCCGCAATGTCCGATATGCCCGCTGCTGGATATGTGCAAGGAAGGCAAACAGCGCATGAAGCCGGGTGGACAAACGAAAACTAAAATTAAGGCAACCAAACCGAAAAAAGCCAGTGAAGGATGATGACAATGAAATGCATTTCCGTGTATACAAATAGTTTCGAGCTGTTCTCCGATATTTTTGAACAGGTACTCGAAGCACCTCCGCAAGAGAACGAGGATATTCTGGTAGAAGGCGTTACCGTAAGCGGCTCCGGCGATGTACCGGATCAGTACATCGAGCGTATGCGCCAAAAGCCTGAAGTCGTTGTTATGAAAGAAAAAGAGCGCAACATTATGATTTTGCAGCATGGCAATGTATTTGAAATCTGCCTGCCTGCGGAAGAGGAAGCTGTATAAACCATGATGGAAACGACAGTACGAAGCATGACAGAGGCACTGTCCCAGGCCGCTGCAGAAATGCAGTCGGCTGGCGACAGTCTACACGCAAAGCAAGTACTGGAGTTGAACAGTAAGCTGGCCGAAGGCCGGCTTACTGTTGCATTTTGCGGACATTTTTCTGCAGGCAAATCAACTCTGGTCAACCGATTATGCGGAGCACAACTGCTTCCGTCCAGCCCGATTCCTACAAGCGCAAACGTTGTAGCCATTCGCGGCGGAGAGACGGCAAAGGCAAGTGTCGTTAGCGTGAAGAACGGAGAACACGTCAGCGTGGATATTCCGCTCGAGCAGCTTGACGCGTATTGCAAAGACGGCGAGAACATTGAGTCCGTTTCGATTTATTATCCTACCGACCGCCTTGGCGATCATACGGTTCTTCTTGATACTCCCGGTATTGATTCCACGGATGACGCTCACAGAATGTCGACCGAATCCGCCCTTCATTTGGCGGATGTCGTCTTTTATGTAATGGATTATAACCATGTCCAATCCGAGATTAACTTTGCGTTTGCGAAGCAATTGAAGGACTGGGGCAAGCCCTTATATTTTATCGTAAATCAGATTGATAAGCACCGTGACCGTGAATTGTCGTTCGAGCAGTACCGGAAGAGCGTGGAAGAAGCGTTTCAAGCTTGGCATCTGGAGCCGGCGGGAATCGTTTATTTGTCGTTGCGGCAGCCGGATCATCCGCATCAGGAATGGGAGCAGCTTGAGCTTTTGCTGTCCCAGCTGGCAGAGGAAAGAGTACCTCTAGCGGCTTACAGCGTGGATGCGTCGCTGCATCATTTGGTGGCTGAGCACAAGAAATGGTGGGACCTGCGGGATGAGCCGGAGCGTGAACGCCTTATTGCGGAAGCTGGCGGCGAAGAAGCGGCAGCCAAGGTGAAGGCGGAGATGGCTCAGCTTGAAGCCGAGAAGAACAGGCTTGCCGAAGAGCCGGAGCGCCTGCGCGTTGAGCTCCGCCGCAGCGTTCAGTCGCTTCTTGATAATGCGATCATTACACCGGCGCCATTGCGGGACAAAGCGCATGTCTTCCTGGAAAGCCGGAAGCCCGGCTTCAAGACGGGCTTGTTGTTTGCCGGGGCGAAAACGGCTGCCGAGCAGGAACGCAGACTGGAAACGTTCCGGACGGAATTTGCTTCCCAGGTGAATGCGGCCATCGATTGGCATGTGAAGGATCTGCTTCGCCGTGCGGCGGAGAAGGCGGGCTATCCGGCTGACCGGATGGAGCAGGAGATTATCTCCGGCTTGTCCTGGCAGCCTGAGGCGAACTGGCTTATCGAGAAAGTAAATACCGGAGCAACCTTCGGTAATGAATATACGATGGTCTACAGCCGCGAGCTTGCCGCGGAAGTGAAGCTCGTCTACCGCAAGCACGCGTTCGATATTATCGACGTGCTTGCGCAGCATGTTGCCGCCGCGAGCACAGCCGCGGCGGATGAGGTTGCCGCGCAGCTAGCGGCGCTTGGCGAGCAAGCTGGCGCGCTCGCGCAGCTAGCGGCGCTGGCGCAGCGCGCAGCGGCGCATGCGGCGCAGCTCGCCGCAGCGCTGCCGCCGCGTGCGCCGCGCCCGGCGCTGCCGGCGCCTCGCGCCGCGCACGCGGCAACGCCAGCGGCAAGCGCCGCGGCTTCGCCAAGCGGCAGCGCCGGCGCGCCAGCGAAGCCGCGCATGGCCGCGCGCGCCGCGGCGCCGCAGGCAGGCGCCGCGCTGGCCGGCGGCGCAGCGCTCGCGCAGCAGCATAGCGCTGCATCGCGCCTCGAGAGCGCTGCGGCGCTGCTCGCGCCTTACGCGCCGCTGACCGCAAGCGCGGACGCTATGCGCGATAAAGCCAACCGGCTGCGGGACAGCCGGTTCACCATCGCGCTGTTCGGAGCCTTCAGCGCGGGCAAATCCTCGCTCGCGAACGCGCTGCTTGGCGAGCCCGTACTGCCGGTGTCGCCGAACCCGACGACCGCAGCGATCAACCGTCTCGTGCCGCCAACGGCTGAGCACGAGCATGGCACTGCCCTTGTCGTCATGAAGTCCCGTGACGCCATTATCGAAGATCTGCGTTACTCGCTGGCACTGCTTGGCGAGGACGCTTCGGAATCCGCCTTGCCGAACGCATCGGCAATTATGCTTGCCATTGATATGCTGACGCCGGATGTGATCCATGCCGGAGGACGTCCGCATTACAGCTTCCTTCGCGCAGCCCGCAAAGGCTGGGAAGCGCATGAAGCGCTGCTTGGCACCGAAATTTCGGTCTCGCAGGACGAATACGAGAAGTTTGTAGCCGAGGAGTCCCGTTCCTGCTTCGTCAGCGAAATCGAGCTTCATTACGATTGCCCGCTGACACGCCAAGGGATCGTGCTTGTTGATACGCCGGGAGCCGACTCCGTGAATGCCCGGCATACGGGAGTAGCCTTTAATTACATCAAGAACGCGGACGCCGTGCTGTTCGTCACTTACTATAACCATGCCTTCTCGCAAGCGGACCGTCAGTTCCTGATGCAGCTTGGACGCGTGAAGGATCAATTCGAGCTTGATAAAATGTTCTTCCTGGTCAACGCAGCCGATCTGGCAGCCGATGAGGAAGAGCTTGAAGGCGTGCTTAGCCACGTCGAGACCAACCTGCTTCAGCATGGTATCCGGAATCCGCGCTTGTTCCCGGTATCCAGTCTGCAAGGATTGGATGCGAAGATGGACGGCAATATGGATCTGCTGTCTCAGTCGGGTATCGGCGCCTTTGAACAGTCGTTCCTTGGCTTTGTGCAGAATGACCTAGGCAAGCTGGCTATCAATGCTGCAGAGCAGGAGATTGCAAGAGCCGCTTCCACAGTGGCAGGCTGGCTGAAGAGCGCTGCAGGCGATGCCGCATCCCGCCAAGCGGAAAGCGACCGCCTGGGCAAGCTGCAGCTTGAAGCGAATGCCTCGATCCGGACCTTCCAGGAAAACGATCCTCCGGCGCAAATGCTTCAAGAGCTGAACGAGCTGCTCTATTACGTGGTGCAGCGGATTCAGCTCCGCTTCGGAGAATTTTACAACTATGCGTTTAACCCTTCAACGCTGCAGGATGACGGCCGCGATCTGCGCAAAATGATCTGGACCGCATGGCTGGAGCTTCAGCGTCAGGTACAGACCGAGCTGTCCCAGGAACTCCAGGCGACAACGCTTAGGATGGACCGCAAGGTGAACAGCCTGCTCAAGAAGCTGTACGCGAATCTGACGGAGCAGCTGGAATTACTGATTGCCGGTTACAGCAGCGCAGCTTATACGGCTAAGGATCTTCCTACTCCCGACGCTGTAACAGAATGGAAAATGTCCGGCGTGGATGCCAAATGGCTGTGGAGCCGGTTCAAATCTCCCCGTCAATTCTTCGAAGGAGACGGGAAAGGGCAGCTTCGCAAAGAGCTGGAGGAGGCCTTGTCTCCAGCATTGCATATGTGGATGAATGAGCATATTGACAGCTGGTCCGGCCTGTATACCGGCCTGTGGAGACAATGTGCGGAGGAGACTAGCTCTGCTCTTGCAGACGATTTATCCCGTTATGTGCAAGGCATGCAGACTTCCTTGTCCGACGAAGCGGATACCGAGCAGCTTGGCAGACTGCATCAGCAGATTGCGGAGCTTCAATCCTCGGCGAAGGCTTAACGATTATTGCATTTATAGTGGTTATGCCCGCAATGGCTTAGTGAGCCGTTGCGGGCTTTTTTTGCAACTAAGGGAGGTGCAGCGCTATGAATCTTACGGACTATGTCTTTGGAATGCAATCCTCCGGATGCAGGATACGGTTCCGCTTGTTGCTGGGCAGTAGAGAAAAACGGTTCATAAAGTCGGTTTTTTGCAAGAAATACACTGTTTTTTAGATGGGAAATGTTCGTCCTGCAACTATAATGAAGGGGTGAATTTCCAGTATTTATCTGTTATAGGAAGAAAGGAGGGTAATCCTGGAAACTGCTTTTGTAAGCGCATCCAAATCTATTTTTCTTCGGGAGGAACTAGTAAATGGCAAAGCGTGCAACTAGCGGGAAAACAATTCGTACAATGATGGCTGGCGTTCTCGCCTTATCCCTTACGATGACGGGTTCTGCATGGGCAGCTCCTGCGGAGCAAGGTACTGTTAGCCAGCAAGGGGGCAAAGGACGCGTGCAATTAGAATATTTGGACCGGGGACTTGCGGCAGCTACAACTTCAGAAGGTGCGTTCATCAGCTGGAGGCTTTTATCCAATGAAGTAACGGGCAGCACGGAAAAAGGATTAATTGGACCCGCGTTTAACGTCTACCGGGACGGGGTTAAGATCGCTACCGTTACGGACAGCACCAATTATTTGGATCGGTCGGGAACATCATCTTCCCATTATTACGTGTCTGCGGTAACCGATGGGAAAGAAACCGATCAAAGCGCTGCCGTTCAGCCATGGGCGCAGACTTATTACGACCTGAAGCTGAACAAGCCTGCGGATGGGGTTACGCCAAAAGGCGAGGCTTACACGTATTCCGCTAACGATATGAGCGTGGGAGACGTAGACGGCGACGGACGGTATGAGTTTTTCGTCAAATGGGAGCCTTCCAATTCCAAGGATGTCTCGCAGCGGGGTTATACGGGCAAAACCTATATCGATTGCTACACGTTCGAAGGCAAGCTGCTGTACCGGGTTGACCTTGGCGTTAACATTCGTTCCGGAGCGCATTACACGCAGTTTCTGGTATACGATTTTGACGGGGACGGCAAGTCGGAGATGATGTTCAAGACTGCTCCGGGAACTAAAGTGATGAAATACGGAGCAGACGGCAAGGTTGAATCCGAAAAATATATTACCATGCCAAAAGCGGATCTCGATGCCGGTTACAGCAATGAGGACGATTACCGTCTCAGCGCGCAAGGCTATTACGATCATGTGGTGAACATGTTTATGGGCTGGAGCGACCGGGAAGAAGTGAAGAACGGCAGCTGGCCGAAAACGCTGGAAGAGGCTTTCGGCATTGCGCCGAAATACAGCTATCCGCTGTCGCTTGCGGATGCGCGAAGCCTGACGGATTATTTCATGGATGTCTACGCGCCAAGCCGGAGCGTAAACAACAAGCTGCGCGAATTCGAGGGCTTTATTGTGGACGGGCCGGAATACTTGACCGTATTCGAGGGGGAGACCGGCAAAGAGTTGGAGACCATTCCGTTCAAGACGCCTCGGGAGGATGACGGACTGTTATGGGGCGATTATGCGATGAGCCGAATCGAGCCGGCTAACCGGGTAGACCGTTTCCTTGCCGGGGTTGCTTATCTGGACGGTCAAAATCCGTATGCCGTTTTTGCGAGAGGTTATTATACAAGATCAACTCTCGTCTCTTACGGTTGGGACGGCCATCATCTGAAAGAGAACTGGTACGTGGACAGCGGCTGGACACCGATGACGAATCCGTTCAATGACGGACCGCATGGCCGCGACGGTACGGATCCGGAGTTTGGTACGCTTACTACCCAAGGCGCGCACTCGTTAAGCGCGGCTGACGTAGACGGCGACGGCAAGCAGGAGATTGTTTACGGCTCCGCAACGATTGACCATGACGGCAGTCTGCTCTACAGCTCGATGGATGTGATGCCTCCTCAAAGCGCAACGCCCGGCGCGGTAGCAAGACTAGGCCACGGCGATGCTTTGCATGTGACGGACATCGATCCGAACCGCCCGGGTCTTGAAATCTTTATGGTACATGAAGGCGGAGCTTATGCCCCTTACGGCTATTCTCTGCGTGATGCAAAGACTGGGGAAGTGTTGTACGGCGGATATACCGGCAAGGATACGGGACGCGGTATGGTTGGAGATGTGGATCCAACGAAGCCTGGACTGGAAACTTGGGCAGTTGGTCTTTGGAGCGCGGATGGACAGAAGCTCGGGAATACAGCCCCTGGAACGAATATGAGCATCAAATGGGCAGGGGATATGACGACGCAAATCGTTAATGGCGCTATCGACGTAACGCCAACCATTGATGACTGGAAGCGGGGGAACCTGCTGACGGCAACCGGAACCTTGACCAACAACTATACGAAGGGGAATCCTTCGCTGGTGGCGGATATTTTTGGCGACTGGCGAGAGGAATTGCTTGTACGTACAACGGACAGCAGTGCCATCCGGATTTATATGAGTACCGAGCTGACGAACCGGAAGCTGTATACTTTAATGCATGATCCGCAGTACAGAGCCGAGGTTGCCCGTCAAAATACGGCGTATAACCAGCCATCGTATACAAGCTTCTATTTTGCATCGGACACAAACTTTAACAACGTACCGGTTCCGATTGCATCGCTTCCGGGTCTATTAAGCAACCTGCAGAATAAGCTGGATGGTTATATCGCGGACGGCAGCGTAAAAGGGGCAATTGTCAGTCAGCTGACCAATTCCCTGGAGCAAGCACAGCATCAATACGAGAAGGGATCCAAGGACAAAGCCGCTGATTTTGTAAGCAAATTCTTGTCTCAGCTGGAGAAGCGTTCCGGTAAGGATCAAGTATCGGATGCGGCTGTTAAAAATCTGACCTCTCAAGCCAAGCTGCTGCTCTCGCAATGGTCTAAATAAGCGTAAATAGAAAGGGGGTGTCCCATAAGTCATGAAAATGACGATGGGACACCCCTGTTTTTTGTTTTAGGTAAACCAGCTGCCTGCGCATTAAATGTTCTTCCAATCGCCATTGCTCAGGGATTCCCTTTAATAAACGAGGTAAGGTAGGAATCCCTGAGCAAAAGCGACCGCTGACGCTTCTCCAGAATCATTTAATGCTCCGTCTGCCTTTAACCTGTTCATGAAATGCTCAAACAAAAAGAAGCCAACCCTTGTTAAAATGGAGGTACCACCCAACCATTCTAAGTAAAGAGAGGCTTCTTTATGTACAAAGAATATAACATGGATCAACTGTCCTTGCCAATGGACTTGCAAGAAGATATCCCCGAAAATCATCTCGTACGCGTCATCAACGATGCGGTCAATCGCTTAGATATGAAGCTCTTCACCAAAGCTTATCCCGGAGGTGGCCGGGACAGCTATCATCCAAAGATGCTCATGAAAGTCGTTATCTATGCGTACACACAGCGCATCTACTCCTCTCGCCAAATTGCCAAAGCCGTACGTGAGAATATCATGTTCATGTGGCTGGCTGCTAGGCAACGTCCAGATTTCCGTACCATTAACCGTTTCCGTTCTGAGCGCATGAAAGACGTGCTCGAGACCGTCTTCACGGCAGTTCTTCAGTTTCTCAAGGAAGAAAACTACATAAAGTTGGAGCATTACTTTTTAGACGGAACAAAAATCGAAGCCAATGCCAATCGTTACACGTTTGTCTGGGGCAAGGCTGTCGTCAAACAGAAGATGAAGTTGCAAGAAAAGGTGCAGACCTTGTTCGCTGCTATTGAAGAAGCAGAGAAACAGGAAGATCAGGTGCTGAATAACTTGGACCTTCCAGAGCTCGGAGAAGCTTCAGCCATTACGAGCGAAAAGCTGGAGCAGGCTGTTCAGCAATTAGAAAACAAGCTTCAAGAAAAGCCGAAGGACAAACCGCTAAAGAAAGCTGTTCGCCTTGTCCGGAGGGATCTTCTGCCTCGCCTGCAAAAATATGAAGGGCAGCAAGAAACGCTCGGAAGCCGAAACAGCTTTAGTAAAACGGACACCGACGCCACATTCATGCGCATGAAGGAAGACCACATGCGCAATGGACAATTAAAACCTGGATATAACGTGCAGATCGGAACAGAAGATCAATTCATTCTTAGCTACAGCATTCATCAACGTCCCACAGATACACGTTGCCTGAAGCCGCATCTAGACAAAGTAAAAGCCTCATTAGGGCAATTGCCGGGAACCATCATCGCAGATGCAGGTTATGGCAGCGAAGAAAACTATGCTTATCTGGAGTCCGAAGAACAACGAGCACTTGTGAAATACAATACTTATCACAAAGAAAACACGAGGGCATGGAAACAAGATATTAGTAAGTTCGAGAACTGGCTCTATGACGAGAGCGAAGATATCTGGACCTGTGCGGCTGGTCAGAAACTGCTATTCCGTTATGAAAGCAAAAGCACGACAGAGAGCGAATATGAAATCGTTACGCGTAACTACCGCAGTATCTCTTGCGAGGGCTGTCCGCTAAAGGAAAGATGTACAAAGGCCCAAGGGGATCGAGAAATAAAGGTCAGCATGGAATATCTTCGACTCAAACAACAAGCAAGGAAACAATTAAAGAGCGAGGAAGGACATGCCCTGTCGGTTCGACGAATGCACGAACCCGAGAGTGTATTTGGCCAAATAAAAAATAATCGGGGATTCCGCAGATTCCTACTTCGAGGCTTGCCGAAAGTTAGCCTGGAGGTCGGGTGGCTTTCGCTTGCCCACAATTTGCTGAAGAAAGCAGCAAGAACAAAAATAGTGCTGCAAGGGTAACCCTATGCAGCACTATTTTCATAAGAATCACTCTTTATTTACTAATGCGAGCCATCTTTAAAGTGAGCAATCACCTTTTGAGACTGCCTCTTAATCATATCCGCCTTCTGCAGCAGGCAAGGCTTTATAAGTATCTTTTCCCTCCACAATCTTCTGGATATAACTCCTCAGCTCGAGCAAATCCTGTGCATCCTTCGTTACGTCGCAATACTCATTGGTCCATGACAAGGTCTTCGTTTCGCCGTTCACGGTAATTTTCCAACTGTCGGTGCTGCTTGGTGTCTGAGAACAGTTACCCTTTTGCGGAAACCGTTTCTCGCTTAGGATGGCGATGTCTTTCATTTTGCCATAAATGGATTGAAGCTCATCCTTGCTAAAAGTCAAAGCTGCCGAGGCCGTCCCTTTCGTGACGAGATCCTTTGTGACGGTGCCGTTGTACGTGTCGATTTCGTTTTTATTGACTTCCCCGTATCCAAAGCTGACAGAGAATCGGAAGTCCTCCGGCATATTCTCGGGCATTTGAAGCTTTTGAGTCTCCTTGCTGCATCCCGCGAGAAATGCAAAGGCAATGCTTAAGATGACAAGAATTCGGATCATTTTCTCCCCCCTTGCAAGGTTAACGCAAAAAGTGGAGGAATGGTTGCTCTTGTTTATCCCGTGTGCGTGGTCTTTGCTTGATTTTTGACAAGCGGAGGCAGAACTACAAAGTAATAAATGCTTACTCCAAGCATGCAGATCGCGAGGATGTAATGCAGCCAGCTAATGGAGATCCATGAAGGAAACGCCAATGCAACAAAGCCAAGAGCCAAGGAATGGCCCAGCATCATAACAGGATCGGTCAAAGCATTGACTTTCCCCATGAATTGCGGCGCAACAAGCTCGGGCATCCATCCGCCGATGACGATATTAGCAGGTGCAAGAATAACCCCGGTTAGAAGAATAAGGCCAAGATAAACGTAGATTGACGTTATCGAGCCGATTGTAAACGCAAGAAGGCTGGCTAGGAAAAAACCGGCAATCATGACATTGGTTTTTGAGATTTTTTTTATGAGAACAGGTGCAATCATGCTCCCGATTAAGAAACCGATCCCGAGAAAAATCATAATAAGGGAGGAATAGAGCAAATAATTTTCCGGACTTAGCTTGTATTTCATGACGAAAATCGGAAGAACGGCGAACACGCCATTCACGATACCGAAAAATAAGAAGCCGTGGATCAGGTTCAACAGCAGTTTATTGCGATAAATATATTGAATTCCCTGCGCGAAATCTTTCCATATGAGCGAAGCGCTAATATCGCGAACCCGGCTTTTTCCGTTAGGAATTCGGGCAGCTTCGGGATATCTTCCCCATGCTATAAGCAAGCCGGAGATAATAAAGCTGATTGCATCAATAAGGATGGCACCTTCAATCCCGAGCCAGTGATAGGCCGCTGCGCCAAGGCTTAATCCAAACAGCATGAATAATGCGCTTACGATCTGATTTAGTCCCGCTGCCTGAACATATTGTTCCTGCGCAAGACATCCTTGCACGAGTCCCATCTCGGCAGGTCCAAAGAATCGGGCTACCGCACTGCGAAGGAACAATACCAAGAAACAAAGAAAGAGCCAGTCGGAATGAACGCAAACAAGCAGGACGAATGTAAGCAATGTGCGGATCCAGTCACTATAAGCCGCAATGAACTTTCGGTCGAAGCGGTCGGCGACAACTCCAACAATCCAGAATACGGCGAGAGTGGGGATCGAATACATAAGCTCCGCGGTTGAAGCGAGCGAAGGGCGGGAAGCAAATCTGTCAACGAGATAATAAGCGAACGCCATATTGCCGATGACAGTTCCAAGCTGCGAAGCGATCGAAGCCATAAATAGCTTGTTAAACGCGGGATTGCGAAACAAAGTGATCACAGCTCATCCTCCTGTTGTTCCTATCCGTCCAGGGACGGATTTAATAAACGATAAAAATATTGGCTCATCTCTTCAAGCTGTACTGCTGTGCGCGCCATTTCAGCTCCAACGGCAACGGTCAGGGTTATGATGCCTTCCTGATAGGAACTGATGAGTCTGGCGATATCCGCCACCGGCTTTGCGGGATTAAATTCACCTTTGTCAATGCCAATCTGAAGTAGGCCCGATAAACGGTTTATTCCGTTCTCGTAACGTTGAAGGAGGAGGGCTCTTATTTCTTTGTCCCTCCAGCCGGTAAGGAAATATTCATAGAAGGCGGGAAGCAAGCTTTCATTTCCGGATAAACATAGCTCTTCTTTCAGCTGATTAATCTGATTGTTGATGATCGGCCAGATGCGGGGGCTCATGGCTAGAGCTTCCTTTAGCTGCTTGTCGTATTCCTCGTCTTGATGGTCCATCAATGCTTCGAAAATCTCTTCTTTGGTTTGGAAATATAAGTAGATCCACCCACGACTCATGCCCGCCTCGACTACAATGTCCTTTAATGTCGCTGCACCGTAGCCTTTGTCCGTAAACACTTGCTTTGCAGCTTCGAGAATTTGAAGCCTGCGTTGTTCCTTTTGATCGTTTGATATTTTAGGTGACATTTCCTGCATACCAACCTTCCATTAAAATGAACCGCGTGTCATTTATTTATTATAATGACACGCGGTTCATTTTACAATCATTAGGATCAATCATTTTCCGTTTTTTCTCCTTTTATTTCCTGTTACTGCGGGTACCTGTATAACCGCCAACTGGCTGCCTTCCTTTGTTTTTTTCATAATGGAGGAGAACTTACAAGAAGAAGGAGGCGCTTCGTATGCGTGCATTAATGATTCCACGGTTTGGCGAAGCTGAAGTATTGACCCTGACCCATTTGGAGGTTCCTGTACCTGGACTTTCAGAAGTTACGATAGATGTTGCTTTTGCGGGGGTTAACTACGCAGAGGTATTGTTCCGAAAAGGCGGCGTCCCGAAATTGCCTCTTCCATTCGTACCGGGAATCGAAGTTTCCGGCACGATTCGGGAGATAGGGGAGAAAGTAATGGGCCTGCGTCCCGGTCAGCCGGTTGCAGCCTTAACGATAGTTGGGGGCGGCGGTTATGCGGAGGTTGTCAAAGTGCCGGCAGAGTTTGTATTCCCGCTTGATGAAGCGGGAGGTCAAGTCAGCATGGAAAGCGCGGCAGCTTTCCCGTCGAATGTAACGACTGCGTACATGATTATTTCGAAGGTGTCCCGTATGCAGCATGGAGAGACGGTGCTGGTCCACGCGGCTGCGGGAGGTGTAGGCAGCGCAATCGGGCAGGTAGCGAAGGCGCTGGGGGCCGGACTTGTTATAGGAACGGTCGGAAGTCCCGATAAAGTGGATTATGCGAAAGCCCTAGGTTATGACGAGGTCTATCTGCGGGAGGATTTCGAAGAGCAAGTAAGAGAGATGACGGTCGGGCAGGGAGTAGACGTTGTGGTTGACCCGGTTGGCGGGTTGATGAGGGAAGCGTCGCTGCGGCTGCTTAAGCCTCTCGGAAGATTAATTGCAATGGGGAATGCCAGCGACGCCGAAGACGTGAAGCAATCCCTAAATGAATTATGGTTTACAAGCAAAACGGTATCCGGCTTTAACCTGCAGCTATTGAGTATGACGGCACCGCGGCTAGTGGCTGAATCCGCCAGAAAGGCCTTGGCTCTGGTAGCGAGCGGGGAGGTAAAAGTTGATGTTACCGGCCTTCTGCCGCTGCACAAGGCTGAAGAGGCCCATAGACAAATCGAGGATAGAAAATCTACGGGCAAAATGGTATTAAAAGTGGGATCCTGACACGCGGACCGCTAACTGTCAAGCAACAGCTGCATTTTCTCTTGCGTACCGGTTCCTTCCACGGGAATGTAGACGCAGCAATGCGCGCTGCTGTTCCCGTTAATTTGGGAGAAGGTATTGATATTGAAGGTGAGCAGCCCAGCCTCGGGATGAAGAAGACGAATGGTCTTGATTGTCTTATCCATAATGTCATGCGTCGACCATAACTCGAGAAATTCGGGGCTTGCGCCCGTCAGCCGGTCGATCAGCTTGCGGAAGGTCAGGTCGTTTAAATTTTTTTCATAACGTCCGCGAAGCACTCCGGCCGTATATTGGGCGTATTCTTCCCAATCCGGTACGGAACGGCGCAAATTTTCGTTCATAAACGTTAACCAGGCCATTGAGCGGTCTTCGGCGGGAACCGATGGGAAATCGAAAATAATCCGGCAGGCGGCAGCATTCCAGCTCAAAACCTCCGTACGTTCCGTCGCAATGAAAGCAGGGTAAGGAAGCTGATCGATAAGCTTTTCGATATCCGGAGACAACTGATTCACGGCTGGAGAAGGGTTTGGCAGCTCCAGGTTTGCCAGATGAAGCATATGCAGATGCTCATTCTTGCTTAGCTTCAGTGCCTGGGCGACGCTGTCCAGCACCTGTCTCGATGGGGTAGATGCACGCCCTTGCTCGAGCCAGGTATACCAGGTTGTACTGACATGGGCGAGCTGGGCGACCTCTTCGCGGCGGAGACCGGGGGTTCTTCGTTTGCCGTAACCGGGCGGAAGACCGGCATCGGAAGGATTCATTTTTTCCCTGCGCGATTTCAGAAATTGTCCGAGCAGGACTGCTTTTTGCTTATCCATTTGGCATAATCCTCCTCGTTCCTATATACCCCTCATTATACTCGGGGATAGGGATGGAACAAAAGTTAGTCGTTGTCCTGTTGAACCCATGCAAAGAGGCGTCCTTTCCGCGTGAGAGGGCGCATTTTTATTTTTTTTAAAATCTTTTCTATGGCGCTTTTACATATCTCTGTGTGTTTCTGTGCAAAAATGGAGGAATTGCCACACATCTGGGATGATTATGGATTATTTAGGAGGATACCCCTCTAATCTTTCCCGATTCGCCATAATCGGCTGTTTCAGCTAAATATACGTGATTATCTACTGTTTGCGCGGGTCTCGCCGTTACTGCTAATATTCATTGCATAATTATACTTACAAATAAAGAACGGGGAGATGGATTTACTTGGACGTCTTTAGGCAATTGAAACGGTTTTATTGGGTTGAGCGAAGGTACCTGCTGTCATCCATTATTTGTTTGATGTTTGCGACCGCGCTTGGCCTGGTGTATCCGAATTTGCTGCGTTACTTGATTGACAATGTTATCAAGCCAAAAGACTTTGACAAAGTGCCGATGTTAGCTCTTACCGTCGTAGGGGTCGTTACCCTGAAAGGATTCATGCAGTTTCTGCACGGATTTTTTGGCGGCAGGCTCGGCAACCGGGTAGTCTTCCGCATGCGCAACGCCTGTTACGACAAACTTCAAACGCTTTCATTTCAATATTACGATAAAGCGAAAACCGGCGATTTGATGTCGAGGCTAACGGCCGATCTTGAAGCAATACGCCAATTTATCGGCTTTGGCTTTGCCCAGATTCTGAACGTGGCGCTGATGATTCTGTTCGGCGGAGCGATGATGATGTCGATCGACTGGAGGCTGACGCTGATTACGCTGGTCACGATCCCGTTCCTTGCTTTTACGGCAATCCGCTTCGAGAAACGGATTCATCCGGCCTTCCGCGAAATGCGTAAAGCGATGAGTAATCTGACAACGGCGGTTCAGGAAAATATTACGGGCGTGCGGACGGTCAAATCCTTTGCCCGCGAACCTCATGAGGTAGATAAATTCTCAAAGCGCAACGAGCAATACAAGGCGAACCAGATTGGCGCCTCCTCGATTTGGGCGAAGTTTTTCCCATCGATGGAGCTTCTCGCCAACGTAAGCGTCGTCATCCTGCTGGTGGCAGGCGGTACGATGGTTATCCGCGGGTCTTTAACGCTTGGCGAACTGGTAGCCTTCTTCAGTTTAATCTGGTACATCATTGGTCCGATGTGGGGGATTGGCTTCCATATCAATAACTATACCCAGTCCAAAGCCTCCGGCGAGCGGATTATGGAGCTGCTTAATACTCATGTTCATGTCCAAAGCATCGAAAACGCCGTTGAAGTGGATAAAGAAGTGGTTAGAGGCCATGTCCGCTTTGAGAACGTGACGTTTAATTATCCGGACAAAACGCCTGCGGTCACGAACATTAACATCGACGCACCGCCGGGCAAAGTTGTTGGTCTGCTTGGGGCAACGGGCTCGGGCAAATCCACCATTATTCAACTCATGATGAGGGCTTATAACGTAAAAACGGGCCGGGTTACTCTTGACGGCATCGATATTCAGAATCTGGATGTCCAAACCCTGCGCAGCCAAATTGCGCCGGTATTTCAGGAGACCTTCCTGTTCTCGGCTTCGATCCGTACCAACATTGCCTATGGGGAAAAAAATGTAACGGACGAACAGATTATCCGCGCAGCCAAGCTTGCGAAAGCGCATGATTTCATTATGGAGCTGCCGCTTGGCTATGATACGATCGTTGGCGAGAGAGGGATGGGCTTATCCGGCGGACAGAAGCAGCGTATCGCGATTGCCCGCGCCCTGATCCGTAATCCCCGGATTCTTATTCTGGACGATGCGACCAGCGCCGTCGATATGGAGACGGAACACGAGATCCAGGCCGGCTTTAAAGAGCTGATGGCCGGACGGACTACGTTTATCATTGCGCACCGGATTTCCTCGCTCCGCCATGCAGACGAAATTATCGTACTCGATAACGGACATATCGTGCAGCGCGGTACGCATAACGAGCTGATTGCCGAGCATGGACCTTATCGCGAAACCTATAACATTCAATATGCCGATCGGCCGCTTGCGAACCTCGATTCTTCGGTACCGGAGCGGAAAAGGAGCGTTGTTCAATGAGCAGTTCGAATAAGGAACTGAAGGATAGAATCAAGAATGCAAGCGATAAAAAGGAACGGTTTATTTACCAGGATGACGATGCGATCGAAAAGCCGTTCAACTGGTCCCAGATGCGGC
This sequence comes from Paenibacillus sp. JDR-2, assembly GCF_000023585.1. Lineage (NCBI taxonomy): Bacteria > Bacillati > Bacillota > Bacilli > Caryophanales > Paenibacillaceae > Paenibacillus > Paenibacillus sp. JDR-2. The sequence goes on from NC_012914.1 coordinate 2,862,082, forward strand.
GCTTGTTCATTTATATGAAGCCGTATACGCGCCAACTGATTCCGGTGATTGTCGCCATGATTATCGGCACGATTACCAGACTGACCATTCCGGCCTTAACCATCGTGGCGATTGACCAGGCTATTCAGCCGGAGAATGGCGATACGAGCTACGGTAAGCTCTATTTGGTTGCAGGCATTATGGTGGCTCTTTTCATTATCCAGTGGGCTTCCAACCAGTATCGGATCAAGTATACGAACATTATCGGCCAGAAGGTTATTTATGACCTCCGCCATCACCTATTTCAGCATATTCAGAAGCTGTCGTTCCGTTTCTACGACAAGCGTCCTGCGGGCTCCGTGCTTGTGCGGGTAACCAATGACGTTAACGCCCTGCAGGATTTATTCACGAACGGTGTTGTCAACTCGCTTATGGACTGCGTGCAGCTTGCAGGTATCGTGATCATTCTTCTGATCTGGAACTTCAAGCTTGGCCTTGCCGTGATGATTACGGTTCCGATTATGTTCCTTGTCTCGTCCACGCTCCGCAAGCGGATCCGCTTCGCCTGGCAGGATGTGCGCAAGAAGCAGTCGCGGATCAACTCCCACTTGAACGAAAGCATTCAAGGGATGAAAATTACGCAGGCCTACGTACAGGAAAAAGAAAACATGCGTTTCTTCGAGAACATGAATGCGGTCAACGTAAAAGCGTGGAATAAGGCTTCCGCGCTTAACCAGACGTTTGGCCCGGTTATCGAGGTTACTTCGGCAATCGGTACGTTTATCTTATTCTGGTACGGATCTTATTTGATTGAGCATCAGGAGATTACCGTTGGTCTGCTCGTCGGCTTTGCCAACTATGTCGGCAACTTCTGGGATCCGATCAACCGCCTTGGCCAGGTGTATAACCAGCTGCTTGTCGCGATGGCTTCGTCCGAGCGTATCTTCGAGTTTATCGACGAAGAGCCGACTGTAGGCGAACTGGAATACGCCAAGCCGCTTGCCAGCATCCGAGGCGACGTGCATTTCGATAATATTGTGTTCGAGTACGAGAAAGGGCGCCCTGCGCTGCATGGCATCAGCATAAATGTAAAAGCCGGCCAGTCCATTGCGCTTGTTGGCCATACCGGATCCGGCAAAAGTACGATTATTAACTTGCTCTGCCGCTTCTATGATCCGGTTTCCGGCGTTGTCCGGATTGACGGTCAAGACATTCGCAACATTACGCTTGACAGTCTTCGTTCTCAAGTAGGTCTAGTAATGCAGGATACCTTTATTTTCTCGGGTACAATCCGCGACAATATCCGTTATGGCTGCTTGGACGCAACGGACAACGAGATTGTAGAGGCTGCCAAAGCCGTTAACGCGCATGATTTCATCATGTCTCTGCCTGACGGCTACGATACGGAAGTCGAGGAGCGGGGGAATGTTCTGTCGATGGGACAGCGCCAGCTGCTTTCCTTTGCCCGCGCCTTGCTGGCTGATCCGCGCGTGCTTATTCTGGACGAAGCGACGGCAAGCATTGATACCGAGACGGAGCTGAAGATCCAGGAGGCGCTTAAGACGCTGCTGAAGGGACGTACTTCGTTTATGATCGCCCACCGTCTGTCAACGATCCGCAATGCGGACGAAATTATCGTTCTGGATCATGGCCGGATCGTGGAGCAAGGCAATCATGACGCTCTAATCAAGAAAAACGGCGTTTATAACGGTCTTATCGAAGCCCAATATCGATTCTTGTCGGCCTAGTATTGATTTTTAGTTAAAGAACCTCCACAATGGAAGAAAATAAACCAGACTTCGAGGAATACAAGGATATTCCTTTCACTCGTCGCTGGGTTCTTCCGGGAGGTTCTTTTTTATTATGTATGGATCACCATTGACAACGAATGCACGCAAGCTTCTTCTGCTCGGCTCGGGCGAGCTTGGCAAGGAGGTTGCGCTTGAGGCACAGCGCCTTGGCGTAGAGACTATTGCGGTTGACCGCTATGCGAATGCGCCGGCGATGCAGGTTGCCCATCGTTGCCATGTTACGGATATGCTTGACGGTGCCGCAATCAGACGGATTATCGAAGACGAGAAGCCGGACTTTATCGTTCCGGAGATTGAAGCGATTGCTACCGAAACGCTGCTGGAGCTTGAGCAAGAAGGCTTTAATGTCATCCCTACGGCACGCGCGGCTCGTCTGACGATGGACCGCGAGGGTATCCGCCGTCTGGCGGCCGAGACGCTTGGTCTGCCAACGGCTCCTTATCAGTTCGCGGATTCGCTTGACGAGCTAAAGGCCGCTGTCAAAGAAATAGGTCTGCCTTGCGTAATCAAGCCGATTATGAGCTCTTCGGGCAAAGGGCAAAGCGTTTGCAAGACGGAAGCTGACATCGAAAGCTGCTGGAATTATGCGATGGAAGGCGGCCGCGCGAAAAAAGCGCGGATTATCGTGGAGGGCTTTGTTACGTTTGAATCCGAAATTACGCTTCTTACGATCCGTTCGGTATCCGGGACAAGCTTCTGCGCGCCAATCGGCCATGTTCAGAAGGATGGAGACTATATCGAGTCCTGGCAGCCTCATCATATGACTCCGGAGCAAATCAAGCAAGCGGAAGATATTGCATTGCGAATTACGGACGAGCTAGGAGGCTACGGCTTGTACGGAGTAGAGCTGTTTATTACCCGGGACGGCGTTCTGTTCAGCGAAGTATCTCCTCGTCCGCATGATACAGGCATGGTCACAATGGCGACGCAGGATCTGTCGGAGTTCGCCCTGCATGTACGCGCCATCCTCGGTTTCCCGATCCCTACGATCCGTCTGCTTACGCCTGGGGCAACCCATACGCTGAAGGCTGACCGGGAGTCGGCTTCCTTCCGTATCGGCGGCGTTGAACAAGCGCTTGCTCTGCCCAACACGCAGGTGCGCGTCTTTGGCAAGCCGGAGACAAAAGTCGGCCGTCGTATGGCAGTTGCCTTAAGCTCCGCGGGCAGCGTAGACGAGGCTCGTGATCTTGCTCGCCAAGCAGCGGAATCTCTCTATATCCAGTACGATTAATCAGACATCTTAGCAGCGGCTTCCCTTGTGCGAGAACAAGGAGAAGCCGCTCCTTTTTTGAAAACTGGCAGGTAGTTATTTTAATCACATTTTGATGGATCATGAATGGAACTTGGCGATATCGAGCATGAATAATTTAGCGTGGGACGCGAATTTATGTTATTCTGTTAATCCATCGAGCGCTTTTGACCGATATTGATAAGGGCACAAACTTCATAGCAGTCGTTCATACTCGTATCTTTACTAATCGGGATAAGTTGAATTAAAATAGCTTGAAGATATGGAAACGTGAAGCTTCGCAAAATTTAGGAGGCATACCCATGGCAGAGCAAGTAGATCTTTTCGCAAAAACAGCGGCCCCGGAACGGAATTACGAGGCCGATGACATACAAGTGCTCGAAGGCTTGACCGCTGTCAGAAAGCGGCCGGGCATGTACATTGGCAGCACGAGCAGCTCCGGCCTGCATCATCTGGTCTGGGAAATCGTCGATAATGCCGTGGACGAGCATTTGGCGAAATTTTGTACGGCGATTGACGTCACGCTGCACAAGAATGGCGCGGTTACCGTACAGGATAACGGGCGCGGCATTCCGACAGGGATGCATAAGACAGGAATTCCAACACCGCAGGTCGTTTACACCATCTTGCACGCGGGAGGCAAGTTCGGCGGCGGAGGATACAAGAAATCCGGCGGTCTGCACGGCGTAGGCGCTTCGGTGACAAACGCATTATCCGAGTGGCTAGAAGTGGAAATTTTCCGTGACGGGAAAATACATAAGATGCGCTTCGAATACTGGGTAGACAATAAAGGCAAGGAGCATGTCGGCGAGCCGGTAACAGGCCTTGAGATTACGGGGAACACGAACCGGACGGGCACCAAAGTAACGTTCAAGCCGGACGGCCGTGTCTTCCAGGGCGGTACCTCGCTGAACTACGATACGCTGGCCGAGCGCCTGCAGGAAATTGCATTCCTGAACTCGGGGCTTAAGGTTACGATCAAGGATGACCGCAGCGGCAAAGAGGATATTTTCCACTACGAAGGCGGCGCACGCCAGTTCGTGCAATATTTGAACGACGACAAGACCGTCCTGCATGATGTCGTCCATTTCGCGGGAGAGAAAGACGAGATTGAAGTGGAGGTTGCCCTTCAGTACAATGACGGATATACCGAGACGATCGCTTCCTTCGTGAACTCGATCCCGACACGCGGCGGCGGCACGCATGAGACCGGTTTCAAAACCGCTTATACGCGGGTTATGAACGAATACGCCCGCAAAGCTGGTCTCCTGAAGGAGAAGGAAAAGAATCTCGAAGGCAATGACCTGCGCGAAGGCATGATGTCGGTCATTAACATCAAGATGTCCGAGGTCGAATTCGTCGGCCAGACGAAGGACCAGTTAGGCAGCGCATCGGCCCGCAGCGCGGTAGACGCCGTAGTGTCCGACAAAATGCAGGTGTTCCTGGAAGAGAATCCGCAAGTTGCTCAGATGCTTCTGAAGAAGGCTGTTCAAGCCTCCAAGGCAAGGGAAGCGGCGCGTAAAGCGCGCGAAGAGATCCGAAGCGGCAAGAAGAAGAGCGAAAGCTCCAATCTGAACGGCAAGCTGACGCCGGCGCAGTCGAAGGATTTCTCGCGCAATGAGCTGTTTATCGTCGAAGGGGATTCCGCGGGCGGTTCTGCGAAGCAAGGCCGGGATTCGAAGCATCAGGCAATTCTGCCGCTGAAAGGCAAGCCGATGAATCCGGAAAAGGCGAAATTGCTGGATATTCTGAAGAACGAGGAATACAAAGCGATTATAAGCGCCATTGGAGCGGGCGTTGGTCCGGAGTTTGACGCGGAAGAATGCAATTACAACAAAATCATTATAATGACCGACGCGGATACGGACGGCGCGCACATTCAGGTGCTGCTGCTGACGTTCTTCTACCGGTACATGAAGCCGCTGATCGACACCGGGCGTGTCTATATCGCTCAGCCGCCTTTATACAAAATTACGCGCAAATCCGGCAAGCTGGAGACGGTCCGGTATGCCTGGACGGATGAGCAACTGCAAAATTATCTGAAGGAATTCGGCAAGAACTTTGAGCTTCAGCGTTACAAAGGACTTGGCGAGATGAACCCTGACCAGCTGTGGGAGACCACGATGGATCCGGAGACGCGGACGCTTCTGCAGGTGCAGATCGAGGATGCGGCAAAAGCAGAACGCCGCGTGTCCGCGCTGATGGGCGATAAGGTTGACCCGCGTAAGCGTTGGATTATCGAGAACGTGGACTTCACAGAATACGTAGAATAGGAGGTAACGGCATGGGCATGCTGGAACAGTTTTTACCGGCGTATTTGGAAGAGGTCGTTGGAGACCGATTCGGCCGTTATTCGAAATATATTATTCAGGACCGCGCTATTCCTGATGTAAGGGACGGGCTTAAGCCCGTTCAGCGCCGCATTTTGTATGCGATGTACGATTCAAACAATACCCCGGACAAGCCATACCGCAAATCAGCGAAAACCGTCGGGGACGTGATGGGCAATTACCACCCTCACGGTGACTCCTCGATCTATGAAGGCATGGTGCGTATGGCGCAGCCTTGGAAGATGGGCCATGTTCTGATCGACGGACACGGCAACTGGGGCTCGATGGACGACGACCCGGCAGCGGCAATGCGTTACACCGAAGCGCGTTTGTCGCCAATCGCCATGGAAATTTTGCGCGATATCGATAAACGAACCGTCCAATTCAAGGACAATTTCGATAATACGACAAAAGAGCCGGTTGTATTGCCGTCCCGCTATCCGAACCTGCTGGTGAATGGCACAAGCGGGATTTCGGCGGGTTTTGCAACGGAAATTCCCCCGCATAGCCTGCGCGAGACAATCGACGCTTGTATTGCCGTCATGGCTCGTCCGGAGATGACCGTTGAAGAGCTGATGGGCATCGTGAAAGGCCCGGATTTCCCGACCGGCGGCATTATCATGGGCGAGGAAGGAATCCGCGAAGCTTATACGACAGGCAAAGGCCGGATCTATATCCGCTCGAAAGTCGAGATTGAGGATGTACGCGGCGGACGCCAGCAGATTACGATTACGGAAATTCCGTACCAGGTCGTGAAATCCCGTCTTGTCAGCGCGATGGAAAATATCCGTCTCGAGAAGAAGGTAGAGGGGATCTCAGAGGTTCGCGACGAGAGCGGACGCAACGGTCTTCGTATCGTTGTTGAACTGAAGAAGGAAGCGGATGCGAACGGTATTTTGGCTTATTTGCTGAAGAAAACCGATCTTCAAGTCACCTACAACTTCAACATGGTTGCGATTGTAAACAAAGCGCCGCAGCAGCTTGGCATCAAGCAGATTCTGAACGCGTATATCAACCATCAGAAGGAAGTCGTGACTCATAGGACCCAATATGAGCTTGAGAAAGCCGAAGAGCGTGCGCATGTCGTGGAAGGCCTCGTAAAGGCGCTGAATATCCTCGACGAAGTGATTGCGACGATCAAGGCTTCGAAGAACCGCGCTGACGCGCAAAACAACCTCGTTGCGAAGTATGGCTTCAGCGAGCGGCAAGCGGATGCTATTCTGACACTCCAACTGTATCGTTTGACTAATCTGGAGATTACGTCGCTCGAGAAGGAATGGAAAGAAACGCAGAAGAAGATCGCTTATCTGCGCTCGATTCTCGAGAGCGAGAAGAAGCTGCTTGGCGTAATCAAGGATGAGCTGACCGAGATCCGCGAAAAATACGGCATCGACCGCCGTTCTTCGATCCGCGGCGAAGTGGAAGAGCTGAAGGTGAACCTGGAGGTTATGGTTCAATCCGAAGACGTAATTGTTACGCTTAGCGAAGAAGGCTACATGAAGCGGACAAGCATGCTGTCATTCACCCGTTCAGGCGGCGATCTGCAGACGGCAGGGGTGAAGGAAGGCGACGCCATCAGCAGCGTTTATGAAGTAAATACGATTGACAACCTGCTGTTGTTCACCCGCAAGGGCCAATACTACATGCTGCCCGTACATCAAATTCCGGAGTTCAAATGGAAGGATACGGGTACGGCAGTCGTTAATATCGTGCCGATCCCGAAAGACGATTCCATCGTAGCCATTATTCCGGTTAAAGATTTCAATCTGCCGGGAGCTTCGCTTGTATTCGTAACCAAACGCGCCCAAGTGAAACGGACGGAGCTTAAAGAATACATGACTACCCGTTCAACCGCCATTGCAGCCGCCAAGGTTGCTGAAGGAGACGAGGTTATCCGCGTTACGCTAAGCGAAGGTACGAAGCAGCTGCTGCTGGTTAGCAAGCTTGGTATGAGCATTCGGTTTAGTGAACAGGAAGTAAACGCGATGGGGCGTGTCGCAGCAGGCGTACGCGGCATGCAGCTAAGAGAAGACGATGAGCTGATTGCTGCGGAATGGGTTGCGGATGACGAAGGCGAAGTGCTCGTCGTGACGGATTTGGGTTATGCCAAACGCACGCTGCTGCTTGACTATCCGCTTCAAGGCAGAGGCGGAAAAGGCGTTCAGACCTTCGAATTCAAGGAAGGCAAGCGCGTGAAGCCAAACGGTTCAGCACTCGTCGCAGCTTTATATTGTAAGGAAGAGTTAGGCATTATAGCGCTTACATCGCAAGGCGCACAACTTGCGGCGTCTTCGGAAAAAGCGCCGATTGAAGACCGGAAGTCCATTGGACGCATCCTGCTTCCGATGGAGAAAAACGATGTTATTACGACGATCTTTGTTAGGCCTGAAATATCTCCTCAGTCATAAGGCCGGTTAGGCGGATCAAACCGTTCGATCAACCGAATGATCGCATCAAACATGACCCACATTGGCACCAGCTCATCCGGGCGGTCAAGCCATTGTGGGTCTGTTATGATGCCGTAGGCTTTTATTTTGCGAATGATTTCTGCTTTTTGGTCATCCATAGGGATCACTCCTTCATGCATCAATTCGACGAATTGGTCAGATGCCTATGTCCATTGTATGTCTACTGTTGTCAGAATGTTCGACTTTATCGCGATTAATGACTCAAATTATTAATCGGGTTAACCTTTTATTCGACATTAGCGAATGTTATAATTGGTATAAATGAGAAAATTGGACAGGAAGCGGGTGCTGATATGGTTTCTGAGGAATTTACTCGTCTGTGGATGAAGATGACAAGAGATTGGAAGGATAGTTTGGAAGAGGGGCTTGCGCCTCTGACGGAAGGTCAATTGAATGTATTGGATATTTTGCTGCGGCACGAGCCGATGAAGCCTTCTGAACTGCTGCAGTATCTTGCAACGACTCCTGCTGCCATTACAACTTTGCTCGACAGGATGGAGCGCAACGAGTTAATTGTACGTACAAGAGATAATCAGGACCGCAGAATTGTATGGGTATCTGTATCGGAGAAAGGAAAAAGCGAGGCCCAGCGCGGAGCGGGAGTCCGCTCCAAACTTATTGGCGATTCGCTGGACCGTATTTCTTCCCATAACCAGCAGCTTCTTGTGTATCTGCTGGGCAAGGTTGCAAATGCTTAACTAGCTTCACTGTGAATCCGTATTCAACATAGCTCGCAGACGATTGCGTAGAACCTTAAGCGTTTGTTTCATGGAGCTGTAGTCATTCTCCGTAAGCAGGCTGTCGCTGGCGGCTGTAATCGTCTGCTCAACAGGCAGGATGCGGTATTTATAATAGCTGCCTGACAAGTAACGGTGTACCCATGTAGGAGTTGCTTCAATATCCGATAGCTCGATTGAGCCGTCGGATTTATTTTTTCGTACGGTTACTTTATAGATTACGCCATAATCCTTTGTATCGCCGCGCTGAGCGGAGATGAAATTGCCCATAGAATAAATAATAAGTCCGTGTCTGTCATGTCCGTTGGCGTCTGTCGTATCTAGTACTTCGTACGGCTGTATAACATGGGGATGGGAGCCGGCGATAATATCCGCCCCTTCGGCAACCAGCTTGCGGGCCAGCTGCTTCTGCTCATCGTTAGGCGTTGTTTGATATTCGATGCCGAAGTGCAAAGCTATCGTAACAAAATCGGCCCCAAGCTCTTTCAGGCGATGAATATCGTTTATCATTTTCTGCTCATCGATCATGGAGACGGCGTACGGTTTTCCCTTCGGAAGCGGGATTCCGTTTGTTCCGTAGGTGTAAGCGAGCAATCCCATCTTGATGCCGTTATGCTCGACGATGACTGGAGTATCCGCTTCTTCCTGGGATTCGGCCGTGCCTTTGATAACAAAAGGATATTCCTTGAGATGCTGCAAGGTGAGCATCAGTGCTTTGTCGCCTTTATCGAGCGAATGATTGTTGGCGTTGGTCAAGATGTTGAAGCCGGCATACTGCAGCGCGTCCAGCAGCTCTACCGGAGCATTAAAGCTTGGATAACCCGTATAGCCGTAAGCGGGGCCGGCAACCGGAGTCTCCAGATTCGCCATTACCCAGTCGCCTTGTTTAAGAATCGGTTTTACTTCGTCGAAGAAATAATTGAAGTTGTATTTCTTCGTCTTGCTGTCGTACGCGCCAGGAAGCTCCGGCTTATGCATCATTATGTCGCCGACGGCCATCCATACGGCCTCCTCGTATTGCGGGGTGGGCACTGGCGTTGGCGTCGGCTCTGGCGTCGCTGTCGGAACAACCGTAGGAACCGGAGTGGCCGTTGGCTGTACGGAAGCTTCAGGGCTATTGGTTGCCGTAGTGGGTTTGACGGAATCCTGCTTTAAGGTTGCGGTAACGATAATCAAGATTCCTGCTGCCGAGAGCAGCAGGAGAAAGAATTGAACGGTCAAGCGCTTCTTGCTTCGCATTCTGCGCATGAAGGGCGGATCCCTCCTTAAAGATAGATGCTGGATGCTTCATCAAGCTGTTCGCTCGTCCACCAGGACCATGCTGGAGAACCGTATGGTATGGAACGGAAGCATTGTAGCTCCTTCGTAACCGGATGAGGCGCTTCAACCGAAGTAGACCACAAGGCGATATCCGTTACGGACGCCGTGTTAGGAGCGCCGTATTTGCGGTCTGCGACAAGCGGACAGCCGATATAAGCCATTTGGGCCCGGATTTGATGCGGTCTGCCTGTATGCAGCTTAACGGCGATCAGAGAGTAACCTCCGGCCTGTGCGCATACCCTATACTCCAAGATGGCTTCCTTCGCATCGGCAGCCGGTTCTTTGTATACGGTTACTTGATTGCGTTTGGCGTCTTTGCGTATGTAATGGCGGAGACGGTCCTGCTGCTTCGCCGGTTTGCCGTGAACAACGCAGACATACGTCTTGCCGAAGGTACGGCTTCTGACGGCTTCGGACAAGCGGGAAGCCGCTTTGGACGTTTTTGCGAACAGCATTGCTCCCCCAACCGGCCGGTCTAGTCTGTGAATAAGGCCGAGGAAGACATTCCCCGGCTTGTTATGGCGGATTTTCAGATCCTGTTTAATTAGCGTGAGCATGTCAGGATCCCCGGTCTCATCCTCTTGGGAAGGGATACCAGGGAGCTTGACGACGGCAATGATATGATTGTCTTCATACAATACCGGTATTTGAATCGCATCGTTTCCCGCAGTCATTATTCCGACTCCCAGCGTCCAAGAATGCCGCAAGGCAAATGCAGGCCTGACTGTGTGATCGGCAAGCCGATCTCGCCGCAGTTGATCATGCCGCCAAATTTGCCCTTCATCGTTGTATGCAGCAAATTGTGAAGCACGGTTGGAGACAGGCCCGTCGTATAGGAGTTGATCAGCAGGAACAGCGGGTTATCCGACAGAATGGTTGTGCAGAACTCCAAGAACGGGAACAGGTTCTCTTCCAGCTTCCAGGTTTCGCCGTTAGGTCCGCGCCCATAAGAAGGCGGATCCATGATGATCGCGTCATATTGGCGGCCGCGGCGCTGCTCGCGCTGCACGAATTTGAAGACATCATCCGTAATATACCGGATAGGGGCGCTTTCAAGGCCGGACAGCTGCGCATTTTCCTTAGCCCACTGCACCATGCCTTTCGAGGCGTCCACATGCACAACTTCCGCGCCGGCTGCCGCAGCCGCAACCGTAGCTCCGCCGGAGTAGGCGAATAGGTTCAGCACGCGGATTGGACGGCCGGCGGAACGGATTTTGTCCATCATCCAGCTCCAGTTTACCGCTTGCTCGGGGAACAGGCCGGTATGCTTGAAGCTTGTAGGCTTGATGTGGAATTTGAGCTCTCCGTAAGCGATGGTCCAGCGCTCAGGCAGGCTGGATTTGAACTGCCATTCTCCGCCTCCGGAGGAGCTGCGGTGATAATGCCCGTCTGCCTTTTTCCAAGCTCCGGTTTCATTTGCGATTGGCCAAATAATCTGAGGGTCCGGACGGCGGAGAATGTATTGGCCCCAGCGTTCAAGCTTGTCTCCTGCCCCCGTATCAATTACCTCGTAATCAACCCATTTATCTGCTACGTACATGTTATAGTGATCCTTCCTTGGTGTATAATTTTCTTTGTATTATAATGAAGTCTTCGACTATTATAACGAAGCGCACCAGATGAAGCAATTAGGTTAATGCTTACGAAGCAAGAATCGCCACGAAAAGCGTGTGACAATTCTTTTAAGGAGGGGACTTATTATTCGAAAACAAGGGTGGTTAATCGGTTTGACGGTAAGCTTAATCATCTTTATCGCAGCTGCGATGCTGGCCTCGCGCCATAAGACCTCGGAGCTGGATGATTCGGTTGCTGATTGGTTTGCAAGCATACATAGCAGCATCTTAACCGATTTGTTCAAGGCGATGACAGCATTGGGATCAACGGTAGGCATTATTGCGATTACGCTTTTGCTTGCGGTATGGTTTGCCTGGAAGCAGGGGTGGAAGAGCGCGGTTCTGCTGCTTGCGGGGGTAGCGGGGGCTTATGTAGTGAATACGCTCGCGAAGTCCGGCTTTGACCGGGCAAGACCGGCAATGGCCTGGGGAATTGAAGCTGATGGTTCCAGCTTTCCGAGCGGCAACGCCATGCTGGCTATTGTTATGTATAGTCTGGCCGCAGCCTGGGTCATAGCGGATAGCGGTATAACCCGTACGGTCAAATGGATTACGGCTATGATCGCCATTCTATTGATCATACTAATGGGAGCATCGCGTTTATATTTCAGCGTGCATTATGCTACGGACATTATTGGCGGTTACGCAGCCGGATTTGTAATCGTATGCTTGGTGATGGCGCTTGCAAGGGGGAAGAGGCTTAGTAGCCGCTAGTCAAAGTGGACAGCGGCTAATTAAGACTCCCGGATAGCGTCCAACATTTTGTCGATGGACTCCTTGCGTTTGTCTACGTCCATGTTATTGAGCAGGCGGATGATCTCAGCCGCATCTGCTGCAACTTGGGGTTCTGTGCTGCGCGTGTCACCATCGATAATAAAATCCGTAGTGACTTCAAAAAAGGACGCTAGTTTAATCAGAGTCTCGTACACGGGCTGCCGGTTGTTGATCTCGTAGTGGCTGTAAGCGGATCGCGTTATGCCGATGGATTGTGCAACTATTTCTTGCGATAAGCTTCGCTCTCGGCGCAGCTCCTTCAGGCGATCTCCCATCGTCAAGGTCATTCGCTCCTCACATTGGTAATCAATCAAGCAATAAGTTACACTCACTAATAGTAATTTATGATACGAATCGTATCATTGTCAAGCTTTATATGAGAAAGTTACTAATATAATAGAAAAAATTAGGAAAGGAGATAGGAAAGCATGGTTTTGACCTTTGAATGCGAATGCGGCAATAAAACAGGGCTGTTTGCAACCGGAGACCGCGACGAAACAGGGAGAGAATTTATCGAGCTTGAAGACGATGACCGCATGACTTATATCGTTGGGGAAGACGGAGTGCTATTTAAATGTAAGTTTTGCGGATACACCTATCGCATGGACAAGTTGTAATAGCAAAAAATAATAAAAAAGCATATTGAAATCCTGCCATGTTCGGAGTAGTATAGAGGATAAGTTGTACGTACAACTTATCCTCTATTTTTGTTTTGATTCAATCCCATGTACGTACAAATTCATTCCAGCTAGGAGGAATTATGGTGTTATCCATTAAACCTTATCAATTTTGGTTTGTAACAGGCAGTCAGCATTTGTACGGTCCGGAAACTCTGGAAGAGGTTGCCGTGCATTCGCAAAGCATTACTGCAGGATTAAACGAATCTTCTAACCTTCCATTTGAGATTGTATACAAACCGGTAGTGACAACGCCGGAGGAAATTTACAAAGTTTGTATCGAAGCGAAAGCGGATCCAAATTGTGCGGGCGTTGTTGCTTGGATGCATACCTTCTCGCCGGCGAAAATGTGGATCAGAGGGCTTTCCGAGCTCCGCAAGCCGCTCCTTCATCTGCATACGCAATATAACCGCGATATTCCTTGGAATTCCATCGACATGGACTTTATGAACACGAACCAGTCGGCCCACGGCGACCGCGAGTTCGGCCATATTTTTGCCCGTCTTGGCCTTGACCGCAAAGTGGTTACCGGACATTGGCAGGATGGCGAGGTTCAATCCCGTATCGGCGCTTGGATGAACTCCGCGGCAGCATCCATGGAGAGCAAGAACCTGAAGATCGCAAGATTCGGCGATAACATGCGCCAAGTAGCCGTTACCGAAGGCGATAAAGTCGAAGCGCAAATCCAGCTTGGCTGGCAAATTGACGGCTACGGAATCGGTGACCTGGTTGCCAGCATGAACGAGATCAGCGATGCAGAGGTGCAAGAGCTGCTGAACGAGTACAGCGAGCGTTATGAGATTGCAAGCAGCGTCCGCGACAATGCCGCATCTTGGGCAGCTATTGAAGAGCAGGCAAAAATCGAGCTTGGCATGAAGCGTTTCCTGCAAGCAGGCGGTTATACGGCATTCACGACAACGTTCGAAGATCTGCACGGCATGAAGCAGCTTCCGGGACTAGCTGTTCAACGCCTGATGGAGCAAGGTTACGGCTTCGGCGGTGAAGGCGATTGGAAGACTGCAGCGCTTACCCGCATTATGAAGCTGATGGCCGGTAACATAGGCACTTCCTTCATGGAGGACTATACTTATCATCTGGAAAACGGCAACGAAATGATTCTTGGCGCTCACATGCTTGAGGTTTGTCCTACCATTGCGGAGAGCAAGCCTCGCATTGAGGTTCATCCGCTCGGAATCGGCGGCAAAGCGGATCCGGCGCGCATCATCTTCGACGGTAAAGCAGGCGAAGCCGTTAACGCATCCCTGGTTGACCTCGGCAACCGCTTCCGTCTGATCATCAACGAAGTTGATGCGGTTAAGGTAGAGAAAGATATGCCTAACCTGCCGGTTGCCCGCGTACTGTGGAAGCCGCGTCCGTCCCTTCGCGATTCGGCAGAAGCTTGGATCTATGCAGGCGGAGCGCATCATACGGTGCTGTCGTATGTAGTGACGACCGATCAGCTTGTTGACTGGGCAGACATGCTCGGCATCGAAGTTGTTGTTATCGACAACAATACAACGATCCGCCAGTTCCGCCAAGAGCTGCGTTGGAACGAACAAAGCTACGGCCGCCGTTAATTCATAAGGCAGGCAATAAGGGGGCCATCCCATATGTAATTAATTGACAATGGAATGGCCCCTTTAATTATTCTTTAAAACGGATCTCATGGGTAAAGCCGGGGGCAGCGAATTCCAGCAGCTTTTCGCCCTCTTGAATGAGATCATGCCGTTCATCTTTCGTGAGAGGGCGGAAAGAATCGATTAGGAGTGCCGCTTGTCCGGAGTCACGCTCGATCGACCATAGCCCTTCAATATAGCCCTTCAATAATATCGTTGAGCGGAGAATGCCGTTAGCAGTGAAGATTCGTTTGCCATAATTACGATCCATCACTCGCGATCGGTCGGCAATACCTAGCAGCATGGGATCAAATTCTCCTAGGAAGCGCACAGGAGGAATGAAGCCGGGATCTGGACGCGGAGCATCGGGAAGATCAAATAACTCATTACCCAGTTCGTCTCGGAAGATAACAAGCCTTGGTCTAAGCTTCTCGAAATAATCCTTAAGGCGGGTAAGGCCAGACCAAGCCTGCATATCCTTTACAGACGCGGGGCCGTAGGCACCTAGATATCGCAGTACAAGCTTTTCAACGTCAGGCTGCTCAAGCAAAGACTGTTCCAGCCAAACCTCGGCAGAAGTATGAATGGCCCGGCCGCTTTCTCCCCACAATCCGCGTGGCGGGACTTGAATGAGAGGGACGAGTGTACGTACAGCTGCAGCAAGTGCATCCGGATCAGCGTCTGGCCAAACTTCGGCTAGCAGCTTGCCGATTTCGCTGAAGGCAAGGGGCTTCTCCTCTACAAGTTTTCTTCCTTCCGAAGCGAGGGCATTCAAATCAACCGTGCCAAGCCGTTTGCCGAAGCTGCTTTTTAACGCTCGTTCTTGTACTGGTTGAACCCAAGGCCTGAGAAGCAAACAATCGTTAGCCGATACCAGATGAAGAGTGGAGCGCATCAGAGCGATTCTTACCGCTTGACGATTCGAGATCAGCGAGGATAACACGATTGGTTCAAACGCCTCAAGCCTTGTCCACAGCGAGTAGTAAGGTGCATTGGGGGCTTGGGCCTGCAAGCCGATAAACCAGTCTAAGGCATGGAGAACTGGCGTATTCGACCGTGTGAGCAGCATTTGTCTTGCTAAAATAGCCCGGTTTAGCTCTAATGAACTTATGGACATTGCTTCGCGAGTCATAGTTACCAGCGCCTTTTTATTCAGAATTGGTTTCCGCATTAGAATCTATTTCCAATTAGATTAGCTCTATTCGGCGCAGGTTACAAGTCTTGTTAGGGTTGGAGGCGCGTTGTGTCATCGATTCTTTAAAAAGCCGGCAACGGAAGCGCGGGATCAGCCAACCATTGGCATACCCGAACTTCTTTGCCGGCTTTTTATTGTTATCTCGAAGTTACTGCCGTTTTCTCGCGGGCGGCTGCAGGTGCGGCAGCCCGATTCTTTCTTTCGATAAACAGGCTGACCAGGTAAACAAGCATAAATAGGACCATTGCTACTGCGGCCCAGCGGTACATTACCGAATAGCTGGAAGCCGAAGCGACGATACCAAGCAGCATTGAGCCAACGGCTACGCCAAAATCAATCGTATTGTAATACAAGCTGTTCGCGAAGCTGACTTGATGCGGTGCGGCCTCGCGCAGCATCCATGCTTGCGTTGTCGGCTGAATCGCGCCAAAGCCAAAGCCGTATAGCAAAGCGGACACAATAATCAAAGGTAGCGATTCCGCATAGGACAAGATGATCAAGCTGGCAATGACAACAATCGCGCCGGGGATAACGATGGGCATCGGTCCGCGGCGGTCAAACAGCTTGCCGGAGATCGGACGGATAATAAAGACGGTAAATACAATAAATAAGAAGAACAGGCCAATCTGTTCAATATGTTTTTGTGCGCCATAGAGCGCAATAAATCCAAGGATACCGCCGTAAGTAACGGACATTAATACATTGAGAATAGCGGGCACCATCATACGGGCGGTCGAGGAACCGGATGCCGGTTCGCCGGATTCGGCTTTGTTTGCCGGTGGAGCAGCTTTGGCCGGCTGCTTCGGAATACTGCGCATAACAATAAGCAGCGGAATAATAAGAACAAGGGCGATTGTGCCAATCATCGCAAGAGTCGTAAATCCAAATTGCTTGATGACGGAAAGGCCAATCATTGGACCAAGAGACATGGCGATACTGGTCGACAATCCGAAGTAACCAATGCCTTCACCGGTTCTTTTCTTCGGAATAATCTGCGACACGAGGGTAGGGATAATGGTACTCGTCATCCCGAAGCCTATACCGAACAATGCGCGAAGGATAAGAAGCGATGTCATGGAGCTCGCGAACGGGTAGAGAACTGTCGCAATTGCTGCAATCACAAGCCCAACAAACAAAATAACGTTGCGGTGGACCTTGCGAAGCAAAGCAGCGGTGGCAAACCGCGTAACGATTGCGGCTAGGGCGAACAGGCTTGTGACAAGGCTAAGAGCAAAGTTATTCGGATGAAATTGTTCTTTCGCGTAAGTAGGAAATGGAGACAGCAGCATCTGCAGGCTCAAGAACAACAGTAAATAGCTGACCGTTAAGGTTACAAAAGACCGGCTCCATAGTTTATCTGGTTGTATGTTCATGTTGCTCATTACTCCTTATCTTGATCAATTAAGTTTCTTGCATGTTCATTCAATTTCTTCAGCAGGCTTGTCATTTGCTCATATTCCTCCGTTGACAAGACTTGCGCGATTTCAACCATTGTACTGTATTCAATCGGCTCGATGGCATCAGCCGTTGCAATTCCTTGTTCGGTAATATAGACCTGGAAGGAACGTCGGTCATGCTCGCTGGCACGCTTCGTAACAAATCCTTTTGCTTCCAAGGAATCGAGGATTCTGGTTGTTGTTGGCTTATCTTTGCCTGCACGGTCAGCAATTTCTTTCTGAATCAATCCATCTTCCTCGCGAACACGGTAAAGAACAGCCCATTGTTCTGGCGTCAGGCCAAATTCCTTGATGCGGGAACTAAAGAAATTCGTTAGCTTCCGGTATGTCGCTCCGAGCAGGAAGCCGATCGAATGATCCAATCCTTTCTGATGCATTGTTAATCACGCTCCAAATTAGTTGTTACAACAACTATATGCCTGACAACTAATTTTGTCAAATCAAAATAGTGGATTGGAAACAAAAAATGAGGAGAAAATAAACGGACTACACATGGAGGAGCGAAAGCGAGGAATGAAAAAAACATCAGCATGGATCCATACGTTATGGATTGCAGCCGTTTTGACCTTGCTGGTTGCGCAGCATCCGGCTGAAGCACAGCAGGGGCCGTTTCATTTTGGATTCAAGAAAAGCACAGGCGGGCAGCTGCCGTCCATCAATGAAGAGGGCTTCAAGGATATTGTCATGAAGCATGGGGCGATTTTTCTCGGGGATACAAGCAAGAAGGAACTATATATGACCTTCGATAACGGGTATGAGAACGGGTATACCCCAAAGGTGCTTGACGTGCTTAAGGAGAAGCAGGTGCCCGCGATCTTTTTTGTAACGGGGCATTACGTGAAGGACAAGCCGGAGCTGGTGAAACGAATGGTTAATGAGGGCCATCTGGTTGGCAATCATTCCTGGACGCATCCGGATATGACGCAAATCTCGTCGAGTCAAATCCGTACAGAGCTCGAAAAGGTAAGGGAGCAGGTTCAAACGTTAACCGGTCAGCAAGCCATGACCTATTTGCGGCCTCCAAGAGGAATTTTTAGCGATAATGTTCTCGCCGTAAGCAAGGATTCCGGTTATACGAACGTATTCTGGTCCGTCGCTTATAAGGATTGGGACGT
This sequence comes from Paenibacillus sp. JDR-2, assembly GCF_000023585.1. Lineage (NCBI taxonomy): Bacteria > Bacillati > Bacillota > Bacilli > Caryophanales > Paenibacillaceae > Paenibacillus > Paenibacillus sp. JDR-2. Next base: position 2,880,423 of record NC_012914.1, read on the forward strand.
CAATCAGCAAAAAGGAGCGGGCTTCGCCTTTAATCAAGTCGTCGCACAGCTTCATCCCGGAGCGGTAATCCTGCTTCATACCGTATCCAAAGACAATGCTTATGCGCTCGCCTCCATTATTGACGAAGCCCGCAAGCAAGGTTATGAATTTAAAAGTCTTGATCAAATGGCCGTCAAGACCTATGGCAATTAGTTCGAGATAAGATGCTCGGAAGGTTCAAGAACAATGGACCAGCCGAACGGATCTTCCACCGTACCTTTTTGGATACCGGTCAGCGTGTCGTACAGCTTTTGCGACAGCTCGCCGGTATTTCCTTCGTTAATGACATAACGCGCACCTTCCCAGGACAGTTCCCCGATTGGGGAAATAACAGCGGCGGTACCCGTACCAAACGCTTCAACAAGACGGCCTTCCCGATGGGCCGTAATAACCTCTTCAATGGACAACTGTCTTTCTTCAACCGGCACGTTCATATGTTTGAGAAGACGGATGATCGAATCGCGGGTAATGCCGTCCAGAATGCTTCCGTTCAGGGCAGGCGTTACAACCGTACCGTCAATGTTGAAGAAGACGTTCATGCTTCCAACTTCCTCGATATATTTGCGGTGAACCCCGTCCAGCCACAGAACTTGGGATGCGCCGTGCGCGTAAGCCTCTTCCTGAGCTTTCAAGCTTGCCGCGTAGTTGCCGGCAGTCTTCGCGTTGCCCACGCCGCCGCGTACCGCGCGAACGTATTGGGATTCCACGTGAATTTTAACCGGATGAATGCCTTCCGCGTAATAAGAGCCTACCGGAGACATGATGATCATGAACATGTATTGCGTCGATGCGTTAACGCCAAGCTGTGCTTCGGTTGCGATAACGAATGGACGTACATACAGAGAAGTTTCCGCGTCGGCAGGGATCCAGTCGCGGTCAGTCAGAATAAGCTGTTTCAGAGCTTCAAGAGCCAGTTCCTCGTCAACAGCAGGGATGCTAAGACGTGCGTTGGAACGGTTCAAACGCGCCATATTCTGCTCCGGACGGAACAGACGGATTTTGCCATCGCCGGTCAGGTAAGCTTTAAGGCCTTCAAAGATCGTTTGGCCATAATGGAATACTTTCGCTGCTGGATCAAGAGTAATCGGCTGATAAGGGATAATGCGCGGGTTGAACCAGCCGCCCTTAGCTGCGTCATAGTCCAAAATGAACATATGGTCCGTGTAATACTTGCCAAATCCAAGCTCGGATGCTTTAGGTTTTTGCTTTTTGTTAGTAGAAAGTTCAATTGTTATGGCCTTGTTCATCGTCTTTGATCTCTCCTTGTTGCTAGTTATAGTTGAATCGTACCATGCCAGCCGATATATTTAAAGTATCTGTTTTATCGCGAACACATACCGAAAAGGTATATTGGGGGCAGGCTATGGATATTCGACAGTTAAGGTATTTTTTGGCGATTGCCAAAGAAGGACAAATTACCCGGGCAGCGAAAGCGCTTAATATGGAGCAGCCGCCGCTCAGCCGTCAACTGAAGCTGATGGAGGATGAATTAGGCGTCATTTTGTTCGACCGGAGCGGGAAGGGACTCACTCTGACGCATGCCGGCGAGCTTCTGCGGGACAAGGCCGAGAAGCTTCTGCAGGAATTCAACGAGACCATGCATGAAGTAAAGGAGCTCGACGCGGGCTTGCACGGCATGCTGGCTATTGGCTCGGTTGTATCCTGCATTTCTCTTCTGCCTCCGCCAATCGAACAATTCCGCAGGCTGTATCCGAATGTCACATTCAAAATCTGGGAAGGTGATCACTTCATTCTCGGCAATCTGCTGGAGAAGCGGGATATCGAGCTGATTGTGGCGAGGCTTCCCTTTGAATCGACGCTGCATACGCAGCCTTATTCGGTCCTGCCGCTTCCTTCCGATCCTTACGTAGCCGTTCTTCCGGCCAGCTGGGTGAAGGGCCCGGATAAAAATACGATGCTGATGAGCGAGCTTGCGGATATGCCGTTTCTGACCCTCAAGACGGACAAAACGATCGGGATGCATCATCGCGTAATGATCGAAGCGAGGGCGCATGGCTTTGAACCAAAGGTCATCTGCGAATGCTCCAGCGTTGCCATCATTGTAGCTCTTGTGGCGGCCGGTATCGGCGCGACGGTATTTCCCAAATCGGTTATGGCCTCATTTCCGCTTCCTACAATTAAAATGCTCACTATCTCGGATGCGGATTTCCAATCGGAGGTCGGCATTATTTGGCTGAAGGACCGGTATCTGTCGAAGAGTGCCCGGAACTTTATCCGTTTGTTCGAGGAATGAAAAAAAGGATGCAGCATCGTATGCTGCATCCTATTCTTTATCCGTTCGCTTTGATCTCGAGAAGCTCATATTTGATGACGCCGATTGGCGCATCCACGCTGATCGTATCTCCAACGGATTTTCCCATAAGCGCTTGGCCCATCGGGCTCTCATAGGAGATTTTGTTTTCGAATACGTCCGCTTCCGCAGGTCCGACGAGGCGGTATTCGATTTTCTCAGCGACTTCAATGTCGTTCAGAACAACAATGGCGCCTACACCAACTTTTGTTGTATCTTTCGAATTGGATACCCGGGCAGTCTTGAGCATTTTCTCCAGCTGCGTAATGCGAGTCTCCATGAAGGCTTGGTCGTCTTTCGCCGAATGGTATTCGCTGTTTTCCTTCAGGTCTCCATAGCTGATGGCTACTTTCAGACGATGCGCCAGCTCGGAGCGTTTGACCGTCTTGAGCTCTTCAAGCTCATCCTCCAATTTTTTAAGACCTTCAGGTGTTAAAATGATTTCGTTTTTTGCCAACCTCGACAACTCCTACCATTGATTTTCTCTGATTCGCTTCCTACATCTTACACTATCCATAAGGGAAAAGAAACTTGGGCAAGGCTCCCAGCAGGAACATAAAACTAACATATTTCTAACTTAAAAGAAATCGAAAACTCAAATTTATAGTGTAGGATATGTCGTGCTGGCATTACGCAACTTTTATTCCTGACGGACCTCAATCAACAAGAAATGCTACCTCAGACCGAGGTCTTTTTGAAACGCCAAGCCGTTTCACCTTGCGTGCCGACATTACAGAGAGGGAGTAAATGAGAGAAATGCTGAAGAAGAGGTTCAAACTACCCAGGTTATTTCAAACGCGGAAGATAGCCCACCGTGTGTTGATCACGACATTGATTATCGCGATTGCAATCGTAGCGTCCATGTCGACAGCTTTATTTCTTGCGAACTCCTCGTTATTTAAAAACCAGATTAAGAAAGAACTTGGCCAGCAGGCCGACGTCATTACGGCAAGGCTCGACGAAGAGGTGCAGTCGAAGGTATCCAAGATCAATGCGCTTGCAGGTGTAGGCCAATACTTTGGCGAGGATGCCGAGAAGCATCAGGAATTGATCGAGCATTTTATTAAAGAAAATCCGGAATTGATGTCCCCGGGCTATTCGCTTGACATGTCAGGCAAGAATTTTGTTGCAACGCAATCCGGTGACAAGATTGATCTATCGGAACGGCCTTATTTCAAATCCTTGTCGGAAGGCAATTTGACGGTCAGCGATCCGCTAGTGAATAAACTTGATCCTTCCAAGGTATCTATCGTAATCGCAGCTCCTCTTAAACAGGATGGAAAAGCTTATGGCTTCTACGCATTCGGTTACGAAATAAACAAAGCTGCGGCGATTGTAAGCGAAACGAAGGTCGGAAAAACCGGCTATGCGATTCTGCTGGACAGCAACGGACTTGTTGTCAGTCATCCTAAAGAAGACTTGGTCATGAAAAAAACGGTCTACGACATGAACATGCCGGAAACGGTGAAGGCGTTCGAAATGGCCAAGCAAGGCAAGGACACGAACTATTCCTATATCTTTAACGGGGAGAAAAAGATCGGCTATGCCGAAGCCACGCGCAACGGTTATGTCATTCAATTATCGATATCGGAACAAGAAGCGATGAAGCCCGTTACGGACATGCTCTGGAAAACGATCGGAGTTGCCCTCGCGGTAACCTTGCTTGCTCTAATCGCTACTTATTTCTCGGCCAACCAGATGGCGAAGCCGATTGTTTACATATCAAATGTCGTTAAAGTTCTCGCAAGCGGGGATCTACGGCCAAGACTGGAAGTCAAAGCGAGAAACGAGCTTGGCCAGCTTGCGGATAATATGAACGAGATGCTGGATTCGTTCTCCGACACGATCGGCAAAGTAAGCTTTGCGGCGGAGCAGCTGGCCGCTTCCTCCGAGGAGCTGACTGCCTCATCCATCGACTCAGTCGATATTTCGAGCCGTATTGGAGAAGCGATTCACAATGTGGCTGCAGCCGGCGAGAATCAAATGATCTCTGCCGAGCAAACCTCGACTGCAATGGAAGAGATGGCCTCCGGCGTGCAGCGGATTGCCGAATCGTCCTCGGTTGTTGCCGAAGCTTCACAGACCTCATTCGATGAAGTCCAGCTTGGCCAGGTTGCCGTTACTCATGCCGTTGAGCAGATGAAGCTTATTCACGCATCCGCAATCAAGTCTGCCGATGAAGTAAGGGAACTGGAGCTTAAGTCGAACCAGATCGGCAGCATTGTATCGGTTATCCAAGAGATCACGAATCAGACGCAGCTGTTATCGCTTAATGCGTCCATCGAAGCTGCACGGGCAGGGGAGCATGGCAGAGGTTTTGCCGTAGTTGCCAACGAAGTGAAAAAGCTGGCGGAGCAGTCGGCGCAATCCGCGTCCGAAATTACGGCACTGATTCAGGAAGTACAGGGAACAACGTTACGTGCCGCGCATGCGATGAATCAGGGTGTGAATGATGTAGAGATTGGATCGGAGCTTATTAATGAAGCGGGCGAGGTATTTGGCCGCATGACGGCAACGTTCCAGGAGATCTCCAGTCAAATCCAAGAAGTATCTGCCGCATCGGAGCAAATGTCCGCGGGGACGGAAGAGGTTACGGCGTCGATGACCGAGATTGTATCGATGACGCAAACCACGCATAACCATTCCCAAGATATTTCGCAGGGTGCCTCGAAGCAGCTGTCATCCATGAAGGATATTTCGGCGTCTGCCGAGGATTTGAGCCATATGGCGCAGCATTTGCAGGAAGTGCTGTCGAAATTCAAAACGAATTAACAGGTTTTGATTATTTAAATCGAAAATGGTACAGTATGGAAGGGTAGCCATCCAACGATTTTATAATCGTCATACAAGGAGAGATCGAGATGTCAGTTGATGCTTATTTGAACTTTGACGGAAATTGCCGTGAAGCGGCGGAGTTTTATGCCGAAGTATTTGGACTGGACAAGCCGAAGCTGATGACATTTGGCGACGTGCCTCCCAACCCGGAATATCCTTTGCCGGAAGATGCGAAAAACTTGATCATGCACACGCGCTTGAATATTGGCGGCAGCAACGTGATGTTCTCCGACGTATTCCCGGGCATGCCGTTTACGGTAGGCAACAATATTACGCTGGCCTTCGTGGAGGAAGACGAAGCCAAACTCCGTTCGGCCTTCGATCGTCTGAAGGTTGGCGGCAACATCGCGATGGAGCTGCAGGAGACGTTCTGGAGCAAGCTGTACGGTCAGGTTACCGATAAATTCGGTATTCATTGGCAGTTCAATCTCGGAATTGGCGAATACTAACTAATAGTTATCTAACAAAAATAGAAGGAACCAGTAGTCTGTTAGGGCAGGTACTGGTTCTTTTTTTATACCGGAAAGGAGACAGGAATGTCGGCATGATTATACAAATGACACCTTCAAATAGATTCGATTATAACAAGTCCAACGAAAGCTTTCTCGTAACCGGACGTATAATCCCCAAGTTTGAAAACGATTATTGGACCTATACGGAAGAGAGCTTTTCTGAACCGTACTTGAAGCAATATGAGAACGATGATATAGACGACTCGTATTTGGAAAATGCAGATAAGGCTGTTTTTTTCTACTACGAGGACGATAAATGCATTGGCCGGATTAAACTCCGTTCCAATTGGAACGGCTTTGCGCTTGTCGAAGATATCGGGGTATCCGGCAGCTGGCGTAAGCAAGGCATCGGAACTCGATTGCTAGAAAAAGCGGTTGAGTGGGCAAGGCAAAATCATCAGATTGGTCTTATGCTCGAGACGCAAGACGTCAATTTATCTGCATGCCGTTTCTATGCCAGGAATCATTTTATCATCGGCGGGATGGATACGATGCTCTACTCCAAATTTTCCACGGCACAGGAGAAGGCTATTTTTTGGTATCGCATATTTTAAATACGGTTTAGCAGAGAGTAGATGTAAGTATCATGCGCCTTCCCGTCTTGAACCATATAATCCCTAAGAATGCCTTCTTGTTGAAACCCCAGCTTTGCCAGCAGATGATTCGAGGCTACGTTTTCCTTAAACACAACGGCACCAATGCGATTTAGCTTAAGCTCTTGGAATCCGAACCGCAGAACTGCGGAAATCGCTTCTGAGGCGTATCCATTCCTCCAGGATTCGGGAAGAAGCTCATATCCAACCTCGGCTCTTCTATGCCTTGGGGACCACTGATTAAAGCCGATGGTACCGATAAGATCCTTGGCATCCTTACGTTCAATTCCCCAGCGAATGCCGCGCCTTTCCGCATAGCTTCTTGAGAAAAAATCAATAAGTGCCTGTGCCTGGTCCATATGCTCCAACGCTTCTTGTCCGTAATGCATGGTAACCTGTTTGTTCGAAAAGCAAGCAAAGATGTCTGATCGATCCTCGCACGTGATCTCTCTTAAAAGCAATCGGTCAGTCTCTAGAACAGGGAACATGCGGTTCCTCCTTCACGCTACTTTGCAAAACAAGAACAAATGTTCTATAATGGGCGTATGACTACGACAAAGAGATTATCGAAGAGAGGTACTCCATTGGCTGAGCCGTTAAAAGATATGTATGACGAAGCTTTCCTGCGGCAATTCGCGGATAAAGTGCTTGCCGCTTATCCGGCGTTTGCGAAAGAGGCTTTTGTATCGGATGTTATGAATGAACAATGGAACGAGTTGGCGCTGAAAGGGAGGATCAGGCAAATCTCAACGGTACTGGGCAGGCATTTGCCGGCAAATTACGGTGACGCGCTTGCAGTCTTGTATGCGATCTGCGAGGAGTGCAGCGGATTCCCGTATCTGTTCTTCCCGGATTTCGTTGAGGTGTACGGCGGAGCCGAGGAGCATTGGGAGCTGTCCATGCAAGCCCTGGAGAGATTTACTCCGAAATCTTCGGCGGAATTCGCCGTCCGCGTGTTTTTGCTGCGTGATCCCGAGCGTATGATGAAGCAAATGCTGACCTGGGCAAGCGACCCTAATGAACATGTGCGAAGACTGGCAAGCGAAGGCTGCAGGCCACGTCTTCCATGGGGCCAAGCCTTGCCCGTCTTTAAGAGAGAGCCTGCGCCGCTGCTTCCGGTACTTGAATTGTTGAAGGAAGATCCTTCGCTGTATGTACGCAAGAGCGTTGCCAACAACCTGAACGATATTACGAAGGATCATCCGGATGTTGTATTGGACTTAGCGCGGCGCTGGCAGGGGCAGCATCCGTACACGGATTGGATTATCCGTCATGCCTGCCGGAATCTGGTTCGCCAAGCTCATCCGGAGGCACTGGCCATTTTCGGTTATGCGATGTCGGTAGACTCGGCCCCCATTGTTACCTCGGCAGATATTCAGGCCCGGCCTTCCATTCTGGAGATTGGCGACAGCTGCAGACTGGAATATGAAATGCAAGTCCAAGAGGGAGAACCGCTGCATCTTAGGATTGAATACGGAATAGATTTCGTGAAATCGGGCGGCAAAACTTCACGCAAATTGTTCCTGTTATCAGATAAGACGGTTCCGGGCGCTTCAAGGCTGTCTGGAAGCAGGGTTCACCGGTTCGCGGATTTATCCACCCGGCGGCATTATGCGGGAGAGCATCGTATCGTTCTGATGGTTAACGGCGTTGAAACGGCTTCCACGGTGATTGAACTGCGGCCTCAAGCTGCTGAATAGAGTGAAGAAGAGCTATGCCAAAGCCTTAAGTCTTGGCATAGCTCTTTATTTCATATTGGTAAAAGGCAGCCGGGTACATTTCCATTGCGAGTCTCTCTCCAACCAGCGTGAAGCCATGCTGTTCGTAAAATTGCCGAAGAGCAGCACGGTCAGCTGCACAATCCAGCTTCAGGAATTTTTTCCGGGACACCTCGGCAAAACTTTTCGCATATCGGATCATGCTGCCAGATAACCCGGTCTTCGCATGTTTCCGTCTAATACACAGTTTGTGGAGATACAAGGCTTCGCCCTCCTGGTCTTCCGGCCAGAAAAAGCTGTCCTCATCCTGCAAAATCATAACCGCGGCAATCTCCCCGTCCATAAAGGCTGCATAAAAATGGTTTATCGTTAGTCCATCCATCAGGCTTTGCACATGAAGATCGGATTCATCCCACATCCGGTTTTTGTTAGCGGCTATCCATCTTGCGCCTTCCGTCAAGACCTCAATAAACAAATCGATCTCAGACTCGTCAATGCTTCGGATTTCCACGAAGGAACAACCTCCTCCCCATGAAGTTAGTACGAAATCATTGCGCCACGCTCGTCAAAAACGGCTGTGGGATTCCAGGCCACTTCCCACAGATTGTTTTCCGGATCGGCGAAATATGCGGTACGGCCTCCCCAGAACGCATCGCTTGGTTCCCTTAGAATAGTACCGCCAATCTCTCGGATGTGATTTATGACCGAGTCTACTTGCGCAGGCTCGTCCAAGTTTATGGCAAATGAAGACGCGCGGTAGCTATCTTTGTCTTGGGTAAAGGTTACTCCGGCGTCTTTGGCTAGTTCCTCAATCGGGAAGAGGGTCAAGATGACGCCTGCAGTTAGAAATGCAGCATAGTTATCCGAACTGTGGGCGCCTTCCTCCCAACCCAGCTTCTGATAGAAAGCGCGAAGCGCAGGTAAATCATAAGCACCAATCGTTATCAAGCTTACTCGCTGAGGGATCATAGCATTTGTCCTCCTAAAAAATAATAGTTAATGGAATATTGATCCAATTATATCGTCTCGGAATTTGGAGTGGCAATAGGGAAAGCAGGTAGTTATGTTAAAAACCTTTTGTACGTAAGTATATAGGTTGTAGCAGTGGTTGTTATTGCGTGGAGCCTTAAGAGAAGTAAGAGGGGGTGAAACGGTTGAAACGCCGGAAACCGATTAAAGGCGCTTCGGGAAATCCGAATAGACATAAATACAAAATAAAAGGATTTGGACAAGAAACGGGTACGGTACTGCATCTTCTGCAAGAGCTAAGGACGATTATACCCATTGTGCTGCAAGAAGCTCCGACACCTCAGGCAGTAATATGCCTTCAGGAACTTTTGAGCAGGCTGCTTAAAATAACGGAGTGCTCGAGAATAAAAAACGCGAATAAAGCCCGCCTGGTTGCCAGAATAGAGCTGGCTCTCTTAACGGCTAAGATAACTCCTTTTGCAACCCTGAGCGTCGGTATTGCATTGCAGCAGCTGATAAATGTTTTGTTGTCTATCGTGAGGCAGGGCTGTCTTGATCCCAGTTATACGAGCCGGTTAATAACGATTATTTCTTCTATTCAGGCGATATTGGCTAATGCGTTAAGATGCCATTGCCAACCGGGTGCAACGGGAGCTACCGGGCCGGGAGGACCTGCGGGGCCGCAAGGTGCGCAGGGGGCGCAAGGAGCACAGGGGCCGCAAGGAGCACAGGGGCCGCAAGGAGCGCAAGGAGCACAAGGAGCACAAGGAGTAGAGGGTGCACCAGGAGTTCAAGGTGTGCAAGGGCTTGTTGGAGCAACCGGTGCGACGGGGGCGGTAGGTGATCCTGGAGAGACGGGTTCAACCGGTCCAGCCGGTGAAGCAGGAGCAACTGGGCCAACAGGGGCAACCGGTGTAACAGGGCCAACAGGCAGTGGCGGAGGTGAACCCGGAGCTACAGGTAATACTGGCGCAACAGGAGCGACAGGTGCGACGGGAGACATGGGCGAGACGGGAGAGACGGGAGTCACGGGAGTCACGGGCGAGACGGGGGCAACGGGTGCGACAGGTGCGACGGGAGCGACGGGAGCAGCGGGGGCGACGGGTGCCACGGGCGAAACAGGAGCAACGGGAGCAGCGGGAGCAATGGGTGCGACGGGGCCGACAGGAGCAACGGGTGAGACGGGTGCGACAGGAGCCACAGGTGCGACGGGAGCCACGGGCGAGACAGGTGCGACAGGAGTAACAGGCGAGACGGGAGCGACGGGTGCGAAGGGGGCGACAGGAGCAACGGGCGAGACGGGTGTGACGGGAGCCACAGGTGCGACGGGGGCAACGGGTGAGACAGGAGCCACTGGTGCGACGGGGGCAACGGGCGAGACAGGCGAGACGGGAGCCACAGGTGCGACAGGGGCAACAGGTGCGACAGGTGCGACAGGGACGACGGGAGCAACGGGAGCGACGGGAGTAACGGGTGCGACAGGAGCGACGGGCGAGACAGGAGCGACGGGAGCCACAGGTGCGACAGGAACAACGGGTGCGACAGGATCGACAGGTGTTACGGGAGCGACAGGACCGATAGGTGTTACGGGAGCGACAGGACCGACAGGAGCGACGGGCGAGACGGGTGCGACAGGTGCAACAGGCGAGACGGGAGTAACGGGGGCAACAGGTGCAACAGGTGCAACGGGAGCGACGGGAGCGATGGGTGCGATAGGAGCAACGGGTACGACGGGAGCCACGGGAGCCACGGGCGAGACGGGTGCGACAGGAGCAACAGGAGCAACAGGAGCAACGGGAACTACGGGAGTGACAGGTGCCACGGGTGAAACGGGAGTCACAGGTGCGACGGGGCCGACAGGAGCCACAGCTGCGACAGGAGCTACGGGCGAGACAGGTGCGACAGGGACGACGGGAGTAACGGGAGCGACAGGAGCAACGGGAGCAGCAGGAGCAACGGGTGCGACGGGAGCAACGGGTGAGACAGGGGCAACAGGTGCGACAGGTGCGACAGGTGCGACGGGAGCCACAGGTGAGACAGGAGCCACAGGTGCGACGGGAGCAACGGGCGAGACAGGTGAGACGGGAGCCACAGGTGCGACAGGAGCCACAGGTGAGATGGGGGCAACGGGCGAGACAGGTGCGACAGGAGCCACAGGTGCGACGGGGGCAACGGGTGAGACAGGAGCAACCGGAGCCACGGGGTCGACGGGAGCAACGGGAGTAACCGGAGGGACGGGTGCAACAGGAACGACGGGCGTAACGGGAGTCACGGGCGAGACGGGTGCGACAGGGGTGACGGGCGAGATTGGAGCAACAGGAGCCACGGGGTCGACAGGAACAACGGGGGAGACGGGAGCAACGGGATTAACGGGGGCGACGGGTGCGACGGGAATAACGGGTACGACAGGAACCACGGGAGGCACAGGTGCGACAGGAGCAACAGGAGCCACGGGCGAGACAGGTGCGACAGGGGCAACAGGAGCCACGGGAGCTACGGGCGAGACAGGAGCGACGGGAGCCACGGGCGAGACAGGAGCGACGGGAGCTACAGGAGCAACGGGAGCCACGGGCGAAACAGGTGCGACGGGGGCGACAGGAGCAACGGGAGCGACGGGATTAACGGGAGCGACGGGGGCGACAGGAGCAACGGGCGAGACGGGTGTGACGGGAGCAACAGGTGCGACGGGGGCGACAGGAGCAACGGGAGCGACGGGATTAACGGGAGCGACGGGGGCGACAGGAGCAACGGGCGAGACAGGAGCTACGGGAGCAACGGGAGCCACGGGCGAGACAGGTGCGACAGGAGTAACAGGCGAGACGGGAGCGACGGGTGCGACAGGTGAGACTGGAGCCACGGGTGCGACAGGTGAGACTGGAGCCACGGGTGCGACAGGTGCAACAGGTGTGACAGGAGCGACGGGGCTTACTGGAGCAACAGGTGCCACGGGCGAAACAGGTGCAACGGGAGCGACAGGAACAACGGGCGAGACGGGAGCAACGGGATTAACGGGCGCGACAGGAGCTACGGGTGTGACAGGGGCAACAGGTGTAACGGGCGAGACAGGTGTAACGGGGCCGACAGGAGCCACGGGTGCCACGGGAGCCACGGGGTCGACAGGAGCTACGGGAGCGACGGGTGTAACGGGTGTAACGGGTGCGACGGGTGCCACGGGAGCAACCGGAGCCACGGGAGCGACAGGAGCTACGGGAGTAACGGGAGCGACGGGGGCAACAGGAGCAACGGGAGCAACAGGAGCAACAGGCGAGACGGGAGCGACAGGGGCAACGGGAGCGACGGGAGCAACAGGTGCGACGGGAGTAACAGGAGCCACAGGAGCGACGGGGCCGACAGGAGCAACGGGAGCGACGGGGGCGACAGGAGCAACGGGCGAGTCGGGTGTGACGGGAGCAACAGGTGCGACGGGGGCGACAGGAGCAACGGGAGCGACGGGGGCGACAGGAGCAACGGGCGAGACAGGAGCTACGGGAGCAACGGGAGCCACGGGCGAAACAGGAGCGACGGGAGCTACAGGAGCAACGGGAGCCACGGGCGAAACAGGAGCGACGGGAGCCACAGGTGTGACGGGAGTAACGGGAGCCACAGGGGCGACAGGATCAGCGGGAGCAACAGGAGCAACGGGAGCAACAGGAGCCACCGGCCCGAACATATTGACGGAAGGTTTTTCGGGGTTTATTAGTACGTTGAACTTGTCGGCAAGCCAGCAGTTGACCAACTGGTCGACGGCGTCACCGTATTTTACAAGCGCCAGCTTTAATGCGACGACAGGCAATTATACGGTTCCGGTAACCGGCAGATACGAGATTCTGGCAACGATCAACTATTCGACAACAGCCGCAATCTCCTTATCATTGGGGGCGGGCGTCAATCCCTCCTTTGCCGTCCAACGGACATCGCCAACGGCCACGACGCTTATTAGCGGTTTATTCCCGCTTCTTAATGTCAATGTCACGCTTCTCAACCTTAGGGCCATCTTGGGAAATGGCACGGTTACCTTATCCGGTGACGTGACTTTAAATGCGGGTGATGTAGTCGGGTTGTTTTACAATGCGGATGGGCTTACCGTTGCGTTGGTATTAGGCGGTGCTAACTCGGGAGGAATTGTCTGGAGTATGCACCGTTTAACTTAAAAAGAGACTGCAGCACGATGGTTCCTCAGGCCATTGTGCTGCTTTTTTTGCCCTCAATAAGTGTGTCGTAATACTTTTGCCATGTTCCTTGATTGGAAGATATGTGAAAATTCGATTAGAAGTTGTGAAGGAAGAAGGGAATGAACTTTATGGCCATCGTACAGTTGAAATCTACGAATCCGAAATTTACTTATCTCTTAAAAAAGAATCCGGGCTCCGGCATGCAAATCCGTTCCGTCCGGAAAGGTATGGCCTATGGCTGGTATACCGATGACTCGGCTTACAATGTCTATTTCAAGGATGCGGACAATGAAGTGTCCTATAAAGAAAACGAGACGGAACAATTCGAGTATTTGAATGTTTCCCGATATAATACGCCGTTGTTTCCGCTTAACGCCATCAACGAATTTTTCTCGGCGCCTTACAAAACCCAGCATCAAGAGGACGTAGACGGCTTCGGGCATACTTTTTTAATCAATATGGTTCATGTGGAATGGGTCCGCTATATCGAGATGTTCGAGAAGCATATGCGGGATTGCAGCTTTGATTGCCAGTCATTATCCGGCAAGAGCTATACGTTAACGATCACAACCGAGAAGAGCTTGTATCATCTCCTTCATGTGGTTAGCGTCCTCTGTTTGTTCCTGGCAATGTCAAGCAAGGAGTATATCGATATTAACGACGAAGTTCTTGAAAAATATATTCATAGCATTCAAGTCATTGATGCTCCCTTTTATATTCGCAGCCTATTCGCTAGAAACTTCCTGCAGTCCAAGTCGAGCTTCTGGAAGTACAAACAAGCATTGGAGCGCACGGAACGTTACGCCATTGACTTTGATTTTGGCGGAACGGCGTTTCAGAGAAGGAATTATATCGGCAGCTCTCTTAAATTCGATAAATCGATATTGGATGTCGGCTGCGGGGAAGGCTTTTATGCGATACCTTTCGCTAAAAAGACAGAGGGAAGTTATTATGCGATCGATATTAACGAGGATTTGCTTGCAACCGTGGAACGAAAAGCAAGTTCGAAAGAAATCGACAATATTGCGCTTTACCGTTCGATTGAGCATTTCCTGGAGGACTACAACGGGGAACAGGTCGATATTATCATGACCGAAGTTATCGAGCATATGAGCAAGGATGAAGCCAAGCAGCTTATTCAAACGATTTGTGCCCATATCGATTTCGATCAATTTATTTTGACAACGCCTAACGCCGACTTTAATCCCTATTACGAGCTCCAGAACATGAGGCACGAAGATCACAAATGGGAGATGACGCAAAAAGATTTCCGGCAGTGGTTCGAGGATATCGTTCATGAAATCAAATGGGATGTTGAATTTATCGCAATCGGCGATGGCGTGAACAGCGTCCGGACGACGCAAGGCGTTATTTTGAAGAAAAGAGGGGCATAACCATGGAAATCTCAACGAAAGTCCATACCATCTTTCTAATGGTCGGATCAACGGAATGCGGGAAATCTACCTTCGCGAACGAGATATTGATTCCGAGCCTGAAGTTCCGGGATGAAGAGAGGGGCATTATCTCCAACATTCAATATTTGTCCTCGGATTCCATCCGGCAGGAGGTATTGGGGTTTGATTACGATAAATATGACCGGGTCATGATGGAAGCTAGCGATCAGGCTTTTCAATTATTGTTTACTAAGCTGAAGCTTGTAACTTCCTTTCCGGTCAACGCAGAATTCGTCATTGTAGATACGACGGGACTTGCAGAGGATTTCCGAGCAAAAGTGAGAGAAATCGCCTATCAGAACAACTACAATGTGGAAGTTATCCTGTTCGATTATCGCAACCGCGCCGATTATTACGCTTCCGAGCGTTCCAAAAAAGTGATCACGGCACATATTAACCGTCTCAAGACCGAGGTGCTGCGATCTTTATCCAGAGAAGGCTATTCAGCCGTTCACAAAATTAGGGCCAAAGATTTTTACTCCGTCACGGAGAAAAAAGCAAATCCCGAATACCGGGTTCACATCGAGAATCTGGATGACTACCTGGCAACCGGTCTGCCAAGCCGCTATAAATATATTGTGGTAGGGGATATCCACGAATGTCTGGATACGTTTCAATCCCTGCTGCGCAGCTACGGTTATCAGATTGATGGGAATAGCTTAACGCCTGCCGACCGTGTCAAAGATACGAAAATTGTGCTCGTGGGAGATTGGATTGACAAAGGGAAACAGACCAGGGAAACGATTCGGTTTCTTTATGAGAATCGGGAGCATTTCTATTTTGTGCTGGGTAATCACGAGAACTTTGTCCACAAGTATTTAAAAGGGGATGTTCACGGAGTCGACCAGGAGCTGCTGCATACGTATTTTGACTCCACGCAGGTACTTGCAGGCGATCCGGAGCTGCTTGATCAATTCCATCAGCTTGTTGCGGCTTCGAAGCCTTTTTACCGCCTTGTTGGCGGCAACGGTTCCTCTTTTTATGTCACTCATGCGCCATGCCGGAACAAATATATCGGCAAGCTGGATACGCCTTCGGTTCGCCATCAGCGGAATTTCCGGATTGACCGCGAAGCAGACTTGGAATCGCAGCTGAAATTTCTGGAGGAAGAAGCGGTGAGCAATTATCCGTTTCATGTATTCGGGCATGTCGCCGCGAAGAATGCGTTCCGGCTCAAAAATAAAGTCCATGTCGATTCCGGCTGCGTGCATGGTAACGCATTAACCGCTGTGAGCCTGTCATTTAAGCCGTTTTTCAAATCCCAGCCATCCAATCAGGCTTATATGACAGAAGAGCTTAAGTCCGTATTTGTAACGGAAAGGAAAGTAGCGATTCAGGATTTAGGGGAAGAGGAGCTGCGCCGCCTTCGCTACGCCACTCATCACAAGATCAATTATATTTCCGGTACGATGGCGCCGGCGGATAAGGATGATTCGGCGGGCCAATTGGAATCCATCCGCAAAGGTTTGCGGTATTATGCGGAGCGCGGCGTGAGGGAAGTTGTGCTGCAGCCGAAATATATGGGCTCGAGGTGCAATATTTATCTTCATTCCGATGCGGAGCAATGCTTTGCGATCAGCCGTAACGGGTACAAAATCAAGAAAGTGGATATGAACGCTATTTATTCCGGGCTGCTTAACAAATTTGGCGGTTATATGAAAGACCATGCTATAGAAATGCTTATCCTCGACGGCGAGCTGCTTCCATGGCAGGCAATGGGAGAAGGATTAATCCAACGGCAATTCAAGCCTATTGAAAAGGCGTTAGAGTCAGAGATCGCTTTTCTGCAGCAGAACGGATTCGAGGCGGCTCTTCATCAGTTGACCGAGGGATACCGCGAAAGCGGCTTCGAGAAGGATCGGCATCATACGCCAAAGGCGGAGTTGATCAAGAAATATGGATCGATAACTTATCAGAACTATAAGCATCTGCCTGCCGTCCTCGATGCTTATATGCCGCTTGATGTCCATCAGGACGCTTACGAAACCTATAAGCAGCAAATGGAGCTGTATGCCGAAGAAGGAGAGCTTGCGTATAAGCCTTTTGCATTGCTGAAAATCATTTATGCCTCTGGCCAAGAGGAGCTTCCGGCGGGCTGGAAAACCTCCGAGATGTACCGTTTTCTCTCGGACGACGAATTCCTGCTCCTTGATTTAACGAAGGAGGACGCTGCTGAGCAAGCGGAGCGATTCTTCTCCAAGCTGACCGTTGAACAGAAGATGGAAGGAGTCGTTATCAAGCCGGAAACGACCGATGGTCAGATGGTTCCGTTCATCAAGGTTCGGAACGCCGAGTACTTGTCCATCGTGTACGGATATGACTATCGATTCCCGCATAAATACAACAAGCTGATGAAGCAAAAGAATGTCAGTCAGAAGCTTCGTACCTCGGCTGCGGAATACCGGATCGGTCAACGGATGCTGGCCATTCCTCACGCAGAGATCTCGCCGGATAATGAGCATTACAAAAATATTGCTGCAAATCTGCTGTTTGAGGTGGCCAAAGAAAAGGAAATCGACCCAAGGCTGTGAGAACGGGAAATAAGGGATGTTGTAAATCCCCCTCCTGTGCTATTCTCTCCTTATCCTATAAATGAGGGTGAAACGGATGAAGGTGCCAGATCAAGCCCAAGCGATCCTGGATCGATACTTTGCCAGGTTGAACAAGGATCTGCCCGGCCTCTTGGAAGCCTTCTACCTGTTCGGATCCATCTCGCTTGCCTCCTTTCAGGAAGGGGTTAGCGATTTGGATTTTGCGGCAGTCACCTACCGGCCGTTAACGGAGCAAGAAGTGAAGGTCCTGGAGCGGATCCATCTCGATCTGGAGAAAAGCCGTCCGAAGATCAGCCTGGACGGCAGGTACATATGGAAGGTAGATCTGGGGAGTCTCAAAGATCAGGATTGCCCTTACTATTATTTTAATAGCGGCAGACTTGTAGGATTAGAGCGGTTGCGCAAAGATTCGGTTGATGCGTTTCAGCTCAAGCGCTACGGCATTGCGATTATTGGACCGGATCCCCAAACCTTCGGCTATACAACCGATTGGGATGTTTTAACCCGTAACATGAAGTTGAATCTAGAGCATTATTGGCTGAACTGGAAACGACGAGTCGAGAAATTTCCTTCCTTGCCTTACTTCGGCATGTTTTTCAAAGGCTGGATGATTGAGTGGGGAGTGCTTGGCGTTTCCCGCATTTATTACTCGATTAAGGAACGGGATCTGATCTCAAAAACCGGGGCAGGTCAATATGCCATGCAGCATGTACCGGCAAGATGGCATCGCATTTTACGGGAATCCATTCGTATACGAGAGGGCAACTCTAAATCCTTGTACCGTTCCGTCTTCAAACGCAGACAAGATGCCTTGGCTTATATGGACTATATGATTAAGGAGTGCTTGAATGAATAATTTCGCTGCCGTTATATTCGATCTCGACCAAACCTTGCTGGATAAACATCAATCCTCAATCGGATTCGCCAATCATCAATATGATGCTTATGCCTTGGAAGCCTTTCGTATAGACAAAGGGGAGTATATTCGGAAGTTTACGGAAATGAATCATGTCGTCCGTCCGAAGGAAGAGGTCTATAAAGATCTAGTCGGACTCTTCGCCATTGACAGCTCCTTGCTTCCCGTTATGCTGGAGGATCTGAATCAGAACTTTTCGAAGTATGCTATCGGTTATCCGGGGCTAAAGGAAATGCTTAGCGGTCTGAAGAAGGCCGCATTCAAATTAGGCATGATTACGAACGGAAGAGCATTTTATCAGAGGGACAAAATACGGGCATTAGGCATCGAGTGTTATTTTGACGATATTATCATCTCGGAAGCGGTTGGTTTACGAAAGCCGGATCCTGCTATTTTTCAATTATCCCTGACCAACCTGAACGTATCTGCAGCGGAGGCCGTCTTTGTCGGCGATAACCTGAAGAAAGATATGATTCCGGCGAAGGAGCTGGGGATGAAGACCATATGGAAGCAAATGGCCGATCCTAACGAGTATGCAGACTTCGCATGCGATGATTTATCGGAGATTCCGAATCTAATCTATAGCTTCGTACAAACAAAAACCGGGTAACACCTTCGTGTTCCCGGTTTTTCCATTTACTTTTTATTAGTTTCCAAAAACTTTTCCATCTCATCCCGGTTCGCATTGTCGCCGGAGGGAGCGGTGTTCGTTACCCCCCAATAATCGCGTTGGACGGTATCTTTATTAGGGAATGCGTATAAGTCCAAATCATGCAAAATACGGTGCATGAAACGCAAAGCATCCGGATCATGCTTCTTGCGGGCAATATCGGCAAGTTCCATCAGGTTGTTCATATCAATCTGCAGGCCTTCGACGCTAGACAGGGCTTTGCCGATGTCTTCGTAATTTTTCGTGTTGAAAACCTCCGACGCGAGAAACTCTTCCCAGGCTGTATCGTTGTCAGGCTTGAAATTATCCAGCCCGCCGCCTGTTACCTTGAGATCAAAGGTCGAATGATATTCCTTGATCTTCGCGACCGCTTTTCCTTCCGTCGAATTCGCCGCAAAGTCAACCTGCGGAATATGCAGCGGCAGTGCTGTATCCGTTGTTTCCGTTTTATCGGTTGTTTCAGTCTTATCCCCACTATCCATGGCTTTAAGAACGTAATTCGCGCCGATGGCTCCCGCACCGCAAATGAGTACAAAAGCGATAGCAGCGCCAATCAGATTCTCTTTTACTCGCAATGTATAAATCCTCCCTTAGCTGACTGTGACAATTGCAACGTTTAGTGTACCAAAATATGAACCCGTATGGAAATCTTCGAAAGTACCAAAGTGATCACTTCAATCCTTCTAAAGTCTTTATTTCGAAATATACATTTTCGTAAAGGAGGATCAGGATAAGACGGTAGCCTATAGGTATTAATATTACCAACTTCCTGATTTATACAATTGTACGTAATTATGCTTTGTAAGTTGCGGTGGGAAAGAGAAGAAAAAGAGAACCTCAGCAGTTCGCTGAGGTCCCTATGACTGACTGATGTTTAATTACTCCGGGAGAAATTGGAACGATTTGAAGTTGAATTGACTGCCTGGCAGGAACATGAAAGTGACCGTCTGAAGGCCGGTGATCCTCTCAAGAGCGTATTCTTTCTCGCAATAATCTTCCGTGTACGCAAACTCCACCAGCTGTTTGGTCTCGCCGTCAGCACCGCTGAACAGGATATGAATCGTATTGTTGTCGATAGGCGATTGACCGCAGATCGCAAGCTTGCTTGTGCCTGTATCCCCAAAGTCCATGTCCCGGAACACCAGCGAGACGTTGTTGCCAATGTTCTCGATCGTCTGATCCGTCAGCGTATAAGTATCTCCGTAAATCTGGTTGTTTTCCAGCGCCTCCAGACGTTCAAATGCTTTGATCGCTTTCTTGTACTGGAAGCCACTCAGGTGAATCTTGCGCTGCAGAACAAAGCTGAGGGACGTAATGCCTGTAAGCCGGCGGGGCAAACGATACGTCTCTTCCTGGTACACATTCCATTTGGTCGGCTTTTGATACGTGATCTGGGCAAGCAGGGAAGCCGAAGGCTCGCCAGGAATACCTTCCCATAGATCGATAGTGAACCGTTCGCTGTCCAGCGAGAAGATCGGCAGCGTAATCTCGTCCGCACCATAGCTGCCGAAGTCGATGTTGTCAAAGCAAATCCAGCTTTCGCCGTCCCGGCTTGTCGCTACGCCGCGTTCATTCCCGTTCGTCAGATTGCGGCTCGATTCGCTATGGTAGCCTGCGGATACGAATTCATACGGATTAATAAAAGCTTGTCCGACACCGTCGGTCCGGAACTCCATTAAAGAATAAAGGCGGATATTGTCCGCTCCGTTCTTTGTTGCGCAGCGGATATAGAATTCGCCGTCGCTTAGGGCATTAACGGCAGCATGATGGCCGTCTGCCTCAAGGGTTGCAATATTGGCATCAACACCGGCAGCGTTCGTGACCCGCCATTCAACATCCCGATACGTAGCTTGACTTGGATGAATAACAACTTGTACCGGCAAAGCCCGGTTCTCCGCCGAAAGCGCATTTCCTTGCGGACAAATAATTTCCAGCTTGCGCACGGGAATCTCATCGTCGGAAGCGGCTGATCCGCTTGAAGTCTCCGCAGCTTGTCCAGGTGCATAGGCATACAGAGTATTTTCATTACCCGGTGTTGATGGTTCAGGAGCAACAGCCGTCAGCGTCACTTCACCGGCAGCCAACCCGTTGGATACTGCACGAACGGTAATGGTTCCGCTCTCCAGCGTAGGCGCAATGACTGCCAGAAGCTTGCCGCTGAACATGCGGCGGTTCGTTCCTTTGTAAGAATCATAATCGGCGCTGTCCCCGTTATCGAGCCCAACGAGTCGGCCGGGCCCTTCTACGGTCACGTGAATACGGTTATTGGCATTGGCTACCGGCAAGTTATTCCGGTCGAGAGCAGAGATCTCGATAAAGACCAGATCCGAGCCGTCTGCGGCTATCGCTGTTTTGTCCGGTGTCAGCAGGACGGTTTCCGCGTCACCGAAGGAGGATTGAATGTCAGTTGCAATCACATTGCCCGACTCGTCATAAGCAACAGCCCGAAGGATACCTTTTGTATAAGGAATCTGCCATTCTCCGAGCAGCTTCTGGCCGTGGACATGATCGATGTCATACGTTCCAAGGGAATTATCGTTGAAGAAAAGCTCGATCTTCGGCGCATTCGAAGAGACGCGTACATCGATCAGCTGTCCTTCCGAGAAATCCCAGTAGGGGAAAATATGAACCATTGGCTTCACGCGATAATCGGTCCATTCCGCCTGATAAATATAGAAGGCATCCTTCTTGAAGCCGGCCGTATCGATCTGTCCGAAATAGGAGTTCTTCGTATGGTAAGGGGTTGGCTCTCCGATGTAATCGAAGCCCGTCCACAGAAATTGCCCGAGGGAGAAGGCGGCATCACGGTCAGCGATAATGCAGGCTTCCGTGCTTTTTGCTCCCCAGCTAGTAGAGCTGTTGCCAAGCGAGGAGCATTGCTCGTCGTCGTCCGCCAGAACGGACTGGGCGAGCGGGAAGTGATAGATACCCCGGCTTTGTACCGTCGAGCAGGTCTCGCTGCCGTAAATATACCAGTCCGGATGCTCCTCATGATGCTGCTTATAATATTTGTCCCCGTAATTATAGCCGGCGAATTGAACCAGATCGGCGCATTTCTGAGCATTCTCCCAAGGCATATAGTTTGAACCGATTGTGACAACGGCATTGCCCTTCGGATCATGGAAATGCACTTTGTCCCGAAGTTCTACCGTCAGCGTCTGTCCGCGTTCGTCGGCATGGGTATCGTAGATTTCATTGCCGATACTCCACATCAGCATGCTTGGATGGTTCCGGTCTCTGCGGACCCAGCTGGCGATATCTTTTTTCCACCAGTCCTTGTAAAATCTCGCAAAGTCGTACGGCGTCTTCGCCCGTTCCCACATGTCGTACGCTTCGGAGACGATAAGCACGCCCATCTCATCGGCCAATTCCATCAGCTCGACCGCCGGCATATTGTGGGCTGTCCGGATCGCGTTAACGCCCATTTCCTGTAGGAGGGCTATTTGTCTTCTCAGGGCCGTCTTGTTGACGGCAGCGCCAAGAGAACCGAGGTCATGATGCTGACAAACCCCTTGAAGCTTGACAGGCCGGCCATTCAGGAAGAAGCCTTTCTCGGTATCGAAATCGAAGGTGCGGAAGCCGAAGTTTTGCTCTTCCGAATCCAATACGTTACCTTCGACGATTAATTCCGTTTGGAGCTTGTAGAGGCTCGGCTCGTCTAGATCCCAAAGCCTCGGCTGCTGAACCGCAAGCACCTGGTTGAAGGCTGCGGTCGAGCCGGACTCCGGCTGAATAAGGGCTTCGGACTGGCTAATAACCGTCGCTGCGGCATCCAGGATCGTATGTCGAAGCTTAATTCCGGAAGAATCGGTGAGGTTTGCAAATACAACCTCGGTATCGATATCAACAGACCAGGTACCGCTTGTATTCTTTTTAGCGGAAATATAAATGCCGTCGGAGGCGATACGGGTATCCGGCGAGGTAATGAGCCATACCGGCCTGTAAATTCCTGCCCCGGAATACCAGCGGGAGTTCGGAGATTCATGAATAACCTGAACGAGAATTTCATTTTCGCCCCTTGTAAGCAAGGAGGTGATATCGAATTCAAAGGTCGAGTAGCCATTCTTCCACGTACCGGCAACACGACCGTTCACATAAACCGTCGAATTCATGTAAACGCCTTCAAAGCGAAGCGCAAACTTCTTATTTGCGGGAAGGTCTTCGAAGCGGATCGCTTTGCGGTACCAGCCGATGCTGTTCTCATACAGATTGTTAGAGTCATAGATTAACCAGTCATGCGGGAGTGTAATAGGCGACCAGTCGATACCGCCTTGCAGGATGGCATCAAGCTCTGTACCGAGTGGGTGCTTGGAGAAAAACCAGTCATTATTCAGCTTTTGTTTCTGGCTCATGGGAGAACTCCTTTCGTTCTGACGATTCTATTTCGATAGTGGCATCAGGTGTGCGGGAGTGCAATGAAATTAGAGAAGAAGTAATATTATTCGAGTATATTATTTAATTTTTTAAGTGAGCAATTATACAATTGTACAAATACGTCCGATCCTATAGAATTAAGAAATAAGTCCCAGTTATGTATAACTATCGGAGGGTCTCCGGTAACAGAAGGGGAGATGAGACCAATCTCAGCCATTCGATTGCACTTATTACATGCGAAAATCGCACAGCAGTCTGTAGCCGTTAGAACTAACGAAGGAAAAATGTGGAGCGGGACAATCGAAAAGGTAGAGGAACAGTTCGTGCAGCTGCGTTACCAGTCCAACGTGCTTGTGCATGTTCCGATC
This sequence comes from Paenibacillus sp. JDR-2, assembly GCF_000023585.1. NCBI lineage: Bacteria > Bacillati > Bacillota > Bacilli > Caryophanales > Paenibacillaceae > Paenibacillus > Paenibacillus sp. JDR-2. The sequence goes on from NC_012914.1 coordinate 2,903,907, forward strand.
TCCGTCATCGAGGAAGTTAGACAATCTTAGGCAAGGAAGAGGCGAGCCTGCATAGGTTTGCCTTTTTTAATTTCCCAGAGTTCATAAGTTGCCAGCCGTTAATCTTGTGCAAGAAAAGTCGGATAGGGAGAATCCGCTTTTGTTAATCTAATGATGAAGAAAGGAGGGGAAACGGATGAATACGCTGGAGCATATGAATCAGGCTCTGAAATATATCGAGGATCATTTGGCTGAGGAGATCGATCTTAAGGAAGCGGCCAGACGGGCGCACTGCTCGGAATACCATTTCTCGCGGATGTTTTCGTTTCTTGCAGGGGTTCCCTTATCTGAATATATCCGTAGGAGGAGATTGACGTTAGCGGCTTTTGATCTGATGAACTCTTCCTCCAGAGTGATCGACGTGGCGGTCAAATACGGTTATACCTCCGCGGATTCGTTCAGCAAGGCATTCCAGGCTGTTCACGCGGTTACACCGTCCGAGGCAAGACAGCTTGGGCAACCTTTGAAAGCTTTTCCCCGTATGTCCTTTCAATTAACGATAACAGGGGGAGACGAAATGAAATACCGGATGGAGGACAAGGAAGCCTTCCGCATTGTTGGACTGATGAGCGGGTACCGATTGTATTTGAAGGCGTAAACCCGGAGATTGCCGCGATGTGGCAGAGCTTGACCGAGGAGCGGATCCGCGAGCTTAAAGCATTGTCCAACGTGACGCCAACAGGCTTAATTAGCGCCTCCGTTAATTTCTCCGAGGGCCGCATGGAGGAAAAAGGCGGGCTGGACCATTATATCGGTGTAGCAACGAGTTCCGCATGTCCGGAGCCTTACAGCGAATTGTGGGTTGAAGCCGGAACATGGGCTGTATTCGAAGCGATAGGGCCATTCCCGGCAACGCTGCAGAATGTATGGGGACGCATCTATTCGGAATGGTTCCCATCCTCCAATTATGAAGCGGCGCAAGGTCCGGAGATTTTGTGGAATGAGCATAAGGATACCGGTTCGCCAACATTCAGGAGCGAAATATGGGTACCGGTCATTCAGAAGGGATAGATCAGGCGAGAAGAAGAGGGAGATCCTCTTCTTTTTTTGCTTTACACAGGAACATACGTTTGGTATTATTCGATATGTGAGTATAATTGCCAATAATTAGGGAGTTGAATGGTGATGAAGAGGGCGAAAATCGAGAATTCTCTTACGGTCTTATTGGTTTCCAATCTGGCAGAGTCGCAGAAGTATTACGCGGAAGCTTTAGGCTGTGAAGTGAATGACTATTGGGCAATAAGGGATCATTTTGGCCTGGGCTTCAAGCTTATTCAGGCGGAAGACAGCAAGGATGTACGTCCAAACAGAGGAATATGGAATACGTATGCTTATGTACAGACCCATCAAGAGCTGGATATTCTCTATGCGGAATTAAAAGTAAACGGGGCAATCATTGAAGCTGAGCCTGTCCTATCCGAGCATGATTGGGGAGTATGGAAGGAGTTTTCGGTGAAGGATCCGGATGGTTACGTCATCGGATTTGGTTCCGGGAATAAGAATGAGGAATAACGGTATGTGACATCGGAAAATAAGATATTTTATTCTATAACGATAAAGTGGTTGTACAGGACCGTTCCTGTACAGCCTTTTTTTTGATTCACTATCATGCCGATCTGGTGCGCCGAGAAATTCCGGAATGTGACGATCTTCGATAATACGGCAGCTCGTAAGGTAAGGAGCTAGGCTTCCGGTATACGATTAGCTGGGAAGACGGCATCCGGGCTGTTATCCGTGGGCTGGATCATCGGGGGCTGATCGCGAGCAGCTCGGAGCTTCCCTTTTACGACCGGTTGCTGGAATGCTGGGAAGAGCATGTGAGCAGTCTTATTCAAGAGATTCGTCCTTATGATCATTGAGGAAATGCCTGACCATTTTCTATCCAAGATCAATCATAACTCCTACGCATCTTATCGAAGTTCTCATGTAAGATAAGGGTAAAATTCAAATCAAGACTACAATGACTAGGAATGGAGCCAGTTGGATGAACATTTCCTTTGTACCGGTTACGACAAACGCTGTTGCCGCTTACGACCGCTATGAGATCGTTATCCATGTCGATCAACCGGAATTTCGCAATCCATTTACAGAAGCGCAGGTAATGGGACAATTTGGACGTGATGAGGACTTATTTACCTTTAAACATGGACAGCCGGATGGCCAGCTGGGAACGGCGGAAAATCGCGACAGCTTGATTCCGATAGACGGATTTTGCGATGCGGAAGACGGAAGCCTGTTTCGGATTCGTTTCTTGCCGCGTTCAGCGGGCCGGTACTTGTATACGGTTTCTTTGCAATATCAAGGTAAGATATGGTCCCACGAAGGGCATTTCGATGCCATTGCGAGCGATAATCGCGGATTGATCCGGGTAGATGAAGAGCATCCGTTTCATTTCCTATGGGAGGGAACGGGCGAGCATTTCTTCTATAACGGGATGACGGCTTACCATTTGCCCGGCATCCGCAAGGAAGAAGAGATTAAGCGTACGCTGGACCGCTTCCATGACCATAAAGTCAACCGGGTTCGGATCGGACTAAGCTCCAGCCGGGTGCGAAATGCGATGGCCTGGTTCGAACCGGTATACGAGTCGGAGGATTTCACATTCTGCTATGGCCCTTGGAAGGCTGAACGTCCGGACGATGCGGAGAATCCGGGATGGGACGTAACCCGATTCGACCTAGCTTATTGGCATAAGCTGGAGCGAATATTGGAATACGCCAGCCAGAAAGATATCGTAATATCTCTCATCATGTATGTAGATGCATACCGCCAAGGAGCGGATCCCTATGGCAAGCTTCTAATGGGTGGGCAAGACGAGCAGAGGTATTTTCGATATGCGGCGTCCCGGCTTGCAGCATACCCGAATATAACCTGGGATTTAACGAATGAATACCGGTTGATTCGTCCTCATGCGTGGGTGGAACGGATGGGACATTATCTCAAATCCTGCGATCCGTATCATCATCTAATGACCTGCCATGGGCACGGAACTTTTGAATTCCGGACGTCGGGCTGGGCGGATTTCGCCGTCTACCAAAGCTGGGATGAGGGTGGCGGCTATTCGTATATGCGGCAGAACAGGGACGTTCAGCTTGGCACGGGCAGAATCATGCCTCAGGTAAATGAAGAATTCGGCTACGAGGATCATTACCCAACGGCGTGGGGCGAAGGCAAAGTATATCCGATGAGAAGCCGCGATACGCTGAGGCGCAGAGCGTGGGAAATCTATATGGCGGGATGTTATCAGACAAGCGGAGAATACGCGGGACATGGCCTCGGCGGATGGGTTAACGGGCGCGGCGATGATTCGATGAGGCTGCTTGAAGGTTTTGCCCATATTGCGACGTTCTTCGAAGGTTGTAAATGGTGGACGGCAAATCCGAACGATGCTCTGCTCTCGCAGAAGGATGCGCTATGTTTGGCGGATGAGGGTGAACTATACATCGTTTATACCCCGGTTTCCCAGAACATCGAGCTTCAGCTTCAAGCCGGAAGCTACGAGATGAATTGGTACAATCCGCGGACAGGCATATTCTTCGAGCCGCAAATGGTACAGTCTGCGGGACAAGCTGTTTTGTTCCGGTGTCCCAATGAATCCAATGCCTTAAATGATGATTACGTGCTCCGTTTAAAACGAAGCGAAGCCTAATAACGTTTATAGCCGGCAGGCCGTGGAGTACCTTGAAGGTGGAACTCGTCACGGCCTTTTTTTTGCGGCATAATCACCCGATCTTCCTACCTGCTGCAATCTATTGTCCCACTCTACTTTCGGAAGCCGCCTCTATAATGAGGAGGATATACGAGCAGAAAGAAGGGACAGGCATGAGTAAGATGTACGTAAACGTCATTCACCGCGCAGACCGGGGGGCGTCTATGCTGGAAGGAATCAAGTTTCAACAGGATGAAGCTCATCGCGCCGGCATTCGGACAACAATTCTGTTGTCATACGAGGGCCTATGCGATCCGGATATGGTGGCTTACGTAAAGACGCAAATGGCGTTAGGCGACGAAATCGGCATTCATTTTCACAACATGATGTGCGAGGAAATGCTTCCTTACGCGGAGAGCGACGAGCAGGCCTTGTATTTGCACTCCTATTCGTCGAAAAAGAAAATTGTTGACCGGATCTTCGAAGTGTTCCAAGCGGAGTTTGGCTTTGTTCCAACCGCCATTGGCGGTTACATCATGGACACGGAAACCACGCTTTACATCAAAGAGAAATATCCGCAGGTGAAGACGTCCATAACGAACTGTTTCGAGGAAGGCGTCAAAATGTTTGAGGGCAATAACGGCTCGTGGTATTTGTTCAGCGACGGGGGCCCTTGGGGTGCCTTCTATCCTTCGAAATATCACTATCTGGCTCCCGGTCGGGACAATGAAAGCTCCATCGATCTCGTTGCCCTGCCGCATCTGAATCGAGACATGGTGCTTGCGCTGACAAGCCGTGACGATTATTTCTCCTCCCATCCCGCCAACGTGATGCGAGCGAAAGCGAATGATGGTCCTAACAGTCCGTATATGCACCGATTCGTCGATCAATGGATTGAACAGAAGAATTATAACGGCTTTTCTTATTACAACGTTTTTGTCAGCACGCCTTGGGTAGTGCCGGGTAATATCTTCGTTGATAACTTCGAGCATGCGCGTGCATTGTATATCGATTCCTTGCAATACCTGAAGACGAAGGCGGAGCAAGGCGAAGTGGAGTTCGTGACGATGAGCGAATTCGCCGACTTCTACAAAACGGAGATTGGTGCCGGAGTGGCGGAAGTGAACTTGTGGAAGGATATCCTGGCCGGCACGAAACGCCAGACCTTCTGGTATGCGGATTCTTATTTCCGGGCTGCAATCGATCTGAATATCGGCGGCGTGATTTGCGATTTCCGTCCGTACGTCGGCGAGTTGTCGGGCGATACCGGGCCGGATACGGATATTCTGTGGAATGGCAATTATCCGTATGTCATTGCAAGAGAGCATCGCGGCCATTCAGGGCATCGCTGCGTGATCAAGTACGGCGATGCATCGGCCAGCATTGAAGGAAAACGCGCCAAAGGAAGGATTGAACGTACCCCTGGCGGCAAGCATCAGCTTGTTGTCGAGCCGATCCGCATTCAAGTCGGAGATCTGGAGGTTACGCTGGAATCCGCATTTACCTTCACGGGCGATGGCCGGATTCTAATCGAGCGCCGAGTCCTTGAGCTGTCCGATCCGGCTGCGGAAATTACCTTGACGGAAGTGCTTGACGGCTGTTATGGCACAACCGTATATCCGGAGGACATGCGCGGCATTGAGTTGACAGCATCTTCGGAACAACAGGAGAAGCAGACGATTCCGTTCACTTACCGTTCGAAGGAAGCGCGCGTTGCGGCTCCAACGGAAGTGAAAGCGGCTATCCCGCAAATCCGTACGCAGTTGTCCCTGACTCCCGAAGGGGAGGCTGACTGGGGCAGTGTGAAGGAAGGCGTCTTGTTCAAGCCTTACTACAAGCTCACGCTTGAGAAAAAAGTTCAGCTCGGAGGTGTCTTGTCATCATGGCTCAACGTGGAAAAACAATGAAATTGCTGCTATGCCCTTCCTGCTTCGCCCGGGAGATCGATTATTTGCTCGCCTATGACGGAGAAGAAGACGAATACTACTGCCAGCGCTGCTGTTATGCGGGTAAGGAAGAGAACGTGCTAGCGTTCTACAAAGTATTCCGGAATGAAAAATATAAACTTTATAACGTCACGTACTAGGAGAGGATCCTTTGTGAATTATAAAAATCTCTATCTGCATAATGTCGCACAGCTTAAACCGGTGCAAGGCGGCGATGCGGTGCAGCTGTGCCGTATTCCGGATGGGCTGCGACTGCAGCTGCACGAAATCGCGCATGATTCTGCGCTCAAAACAGGATCAGTCGAAATCCGTTTTCATATGAAATCGGATCGCGTAAAGCTGAAGTTCGCCGTGCTGAACGCGGATCAACTGACAGGAGGACACACCGTTGCCGAGGTGTATCACGGAACCTTCCAAGAGAATGCTCCCCGGATTCTAGGTGCGCATGTGACGGAGATCGAGGTTGAACGGCCGAAGGAAATGGAGCTTATGCAGATGATCGCTGGCAAGGAGCAGCTCCGTTTTCCGCCGGATCTTGTACGCGTCATACTTCCCTATGAGAGCCATATCGCTCTAGTTGGCGTGGAGGGGGAGACGGAGCTGCCAAGAGAAGGCAGCATGCCGGAGAGAAAAATGCTGCTGTACGGTTCGTCCATCTCCAGCGGCGCGTCTGCCGTTCGTCCAACCGGAGCTTACAGCATGCGTACGGCCGAGAAGCTTGGCGTGGATCTTTGGAGCTTGTCCATGGCCGGAGCGGCTATGGTTGACGCGCAGTTGGCGGATTATATCGCTCAGCTGCCCGGTTGGGAATTTGCTTTTATCGAGCTTGGCGTCAACATGATCTGGGATGTCAAGAACGGGGTCCCGGGTTCGCCGGAAGAGTTCCGGAAGCGCGTCGATTATTTTATTTCAACCATCGCGGATGCTCATCCGGATAAGTGGATATTCGTAACCGATCTGTTCACCTACATGGGCGACGTCAGAAACGGTGAACTCGGAGAGCAATTCCGCAGCATCGTGGCTGATAAAGTCAAGCAAATGAACAGACCGAAGCTGATTCATATCCCCGGCAAAGAGCTGCTTACCAAGACATCTCTGTTAACTTACGATATCATTCATCCCTCCGAAGAAGGGCTCCTCGAGATTTCGAATCATTTAACGGAGCAGATCAGCCGCTATTTGCCGGTGACGGTATGATACGGCTCTTGCTTCGGGGCGATGATTTCGGAGGCAGCCTGTCGGCGAATCAAGCGATTGCGGAAGCATGCGGGCAAGGCTTGCTGAAAAACGTAAGCGTGATGGCTCCGGGGCCTTACCTGGAGCAGGGCGCCTTGCTGCTCGCCGATTGCAAAGAGATTTGCTTCGGAATGCATATTACCTTGAACGCGGAATGGGACCGCGTGAAATGGAAGCCTGTGCTTCCTGCTAATCAGGTGCCGAGCCTTATAGATGAACAAGGGTACTTCCTGTCTCATCCATCCCTAATAGGGAAGGTGAATTTAGAAGAAGCCATTGCGGAGACGCTCGCGCAATATGATCGACTCCGAGAGGTCGGATTCCGGATCTCGTATGTCGACGAGCATATGTTTTTTAGTTATTCCGTAAAGGGCTATGCAGAATGGCTGGACGCCTGGTGCAGACGTGAAGGACTCATGAACTTCCACCGTTACTTTCGGCCGCTCCCAAAAGTAGCCGAAGCTGCGGCAGGGAGCCCGGCAGAAACCGTTGATCTGGCGCAGATCTACTTATCCCATCATAGGCAAGATATTCAATCAGCCCCGGAAGGGCTCTATACGGTCATTTTTCATCCAGGCCTGGACAGTGAAGAGATGCGGCAATTCGGCAATGCCGAGATAAGCGGAGAGCAGATTTCCGCAGAGCGGGATGCCGAACGCAGAATGCTGCTGGAGCCCGATCTTGCCTCATTCTACAGCCAATACGGCGTGACCTCCGTTCGTTACGACGAGCTGGAAGAAAGGAAATAACCTATGAATACACATCATCATTACCCGAAGTCTTATCCCCGCGCCCAAGAGGTGACGGTTAAAGTAAACGGCCGAGAGGTGGATGTGCTTCGCACAAACGTTGCTTATTTCGCCCCGGCTTCCTATATCGGTTCAGCCGTAGTCGAGATCGAGGCAGCTTCGCCGATCCAATCCGTGGCTATAAGCCCTCTCAAGTTCAATATTCCTGTAGAAATCTCGGGCAATACCGCGCGTTTTACCTTGACGGATAACCGGTACCTTCATCTAAAGATTGAAGGTATCTCGCTGCCCTTGTTCTTCTACGGAAATGAGGAGCAGGTGTACGACGGCAAAGCGACGTTTTACTTCAAGAGCGGACAGGTCTATGAAGTTGGCGAGCTTGTCCTCCAGAGCAATGAATCCATCTATATTGAAGACGGTGCCGTAGTCAAAGGCAGCGTCCGCGCAAGCGGCGCTTCGAATATTAAAATCTACGGCAATGGCGTATTGGACGGTTCTTATTTCCGCGGGACGAGGGATTACCGGACGATCCTGCTGTATGACTGCTCCAATGTGGAGATTAAGGACATTATCATGGTCGAGCCGCCATGCTGGATGATTATGCTGGCCAACTGTCGCCACGTGCATATCGATCGCATCAAGCAGATCGGCGAAGTTGTCAGCTCCGACGGCATTGATATTGTGGGCTGCCAGCATGTATTAATCGAGAATTGCATTCTCCGCAATAATGATGACTGCGTTGTTATTAAAGCGTTTGACTGGTCGGAGAATCCGGACAGCCCTATGCTGTATGCGGCTAAAAACGTGCATGGCATTGAAGTTCGCTCCTGCGTTTTCGTCAACGGACCATCCGGCAACGCAATCGAAATTGGCCATGAATTAACGATTGATGAAGTAAGAGAGGTTAAATTCCACGATATCGATATCGTCTCCGTTAACGGTTACGGCGCAGCGCTCAGCATTCACGTAGGCGATCGCGCTACCGTGCGGGATATCGTCTTCGAGAATATCCGGATCGAGCATTATTACGATAAGCTGATCGACTTCCGGGTCATGCGCTCCATGTATAATACCGATAAAGAAAGAGGCCGCATCCAAGATATTCTGCTTAAGGATATTGAAGTGATATCGTCGCTGTACAATCCCGGCTATTCCATTTCCGTGATTGGCGGATACGACGACAAGCATCTTGTTGAGCGCGTAACCTTCGACAACTTCAAGCTAGGCGGCCGCAAAATCATGAATGGCAACGAGCTTGACCTTTTCGTGAAAGAAGCAAAAGACATCCGGTTTAAATAACAGCCGATTATCTACCTTTTTCGAACGATTTTCCTACTATCTCACGGAAGCGTCTTTTTATACTTTAAATTAGGGGAGGCATCTCGCATATGCGGGTAGATGTATCCAAAATACCTTTTAGTTATCCCGGCTCTTATTTCGCGATTAATCGAATGGGGACCTATGAAGATGAGCCGGAAGGCCTTTATATAAGATCGCTTCATAAAGACGTTTATCGGCAGCGGGTGGCAAGACTTTCGCTGCTTCATGAAGGGAAGCCCGTTCCGTTCGCGGAAGAAGCATCCGCCGCAAGCATCACGCTTCGGTCGGAATTTGGCAACGCGGTTATTTGCTTCGAGGACCCGACTACCTTCCAGGTTCGAGCCGAGCAGGCAGCCGTCCGGTTTGAATTTATTAAAGCCTCCCATGTCGTTCCTTACGGGGAGAAGCAATGCGAAGTGAATTCGGACGGTTCGCGCGAGCATATCCGGCTGACCTCCGCTTCGGGAGATTTGATCGTCAATACGACCTGGAACGGCGATAATGCGGACTTCATCAATATTGATTTTACACCAGCTGCAGATTCCGCAACGGCCGAAGGCGTTCTGGAGCTGTACCGGGACAGTATTACGTGGAAGGAACGGACGTATTCCTCCTTCTCGGACAGCCTGCTGGCTGCAGCAGACAAGTTCGGGGCCTATGAACAAGCATCACTTCAGCTCCCCGAGCGTTATTCGGAAGCGAGGCAGCTGGCCGTCTATTTGAACTGGATGGTACAGGTTCGCCCTTACGAGAATATTACGCGGCCAACGATGTATGCATCCAAAAGCGGCATGTGCGGCATCTGGAGCTGGGACCATTGCTTCCACGCGATGGCGGTTGCGGAGCAGGATCCTGAGCTGGCTTGGCATCAGTGGATGCTTGTTTTTGATCACCAGGATCAGTTTGGAGCCTTGCCGGATACAATCACGGATAACTATCTCGTAAGAGGTTACGTGAAGCCGCCAATCCATGGATTTGCGCTGCGATGGATGATGGAGCAAACGGGATGGTTGACGAATGACCATCTGCTTGAGGCTTATCCTTCGCTGGCGAAATGGACACTGTGGTGGTTCAATCACAGAGACAGCGATAAGGACGGCATGGCGGAATATCATAACGGAAATGACTGCGGATGGGATAACAGCACCATCTTCGCGGATGGCATGCCGCTTGAAAGTCCCGATCTCGCAACTTATTTGATTCTTCAGATGGACACGCTTGAGATCATCGCGAGAAAGCTTGGCATGCTAGCCGAAGCGAACAGCTGGAAAGCCAGGTCGCAGCAGCTGCTGGACAATATGCTCGAGCATTTTGTTCATGAAGGCAGGCTTAAGGCTAGACGAGCTGGCAATCATGCGTTTGTCGAGAGCAAATCGTTGATTCTGTATCTCCCTTTATTGCTCGGCGAGAAATTGCCGAAGGAGCTCCGGGACCGTATGATAGAAGAGCTAAAAGTCGAAGGAGCTTTCCTTACCGAGTATGGACTCGCAAGCGAGCGTCTGGACAGCAGCTCGTTCGAAGAGGACGGATACTGGAGAGGACCGATCTGGGCGCCTCCCATGTTCCTATTGTCCCATGCTTTGCGAGAACTAGGCGAAGAGGCATTTTCCAAGGATCTTGCGGGAAGGTTCTGCAATCTGGTTGCGAAGAGCGGGATGGCCGAGAACTTCCATGCCAAGACCGGACGGGCTTTGCGAGATCCGGGAATTACTTGGACGTCGAGCATTTTCTTGATGCTTGGCAGCAAATATGTATAACTTATAGAGGTAACGCGAATATAGGATGTCTCCCGCCAGCGGGGGCGTCCTTTTCCTATACAGAGCAGCGGGGGATCAGGATGGTAAAAGGATTAGCGAGAATTGTACGGACCAATACATTGATGTTTAAATTAGGCAGCGTCATGACGCTTAATCTTCTTATCCCGATTCTTCTGATCGGCAGCATTTCCTACTACTCGATTTATTCCATTCTTCAGAATAACATCGAGAAAGGCGTGCAGAGCCGAATGAAGGAGATCGAGCATTCGATGCAATCTTCCCTTGATAATCTCGGCTACGCATCCAGACAGCTAACCTTGGACGGGGATATCGGGAAGCGTCTGGAGCAATATATGAATCCGACTATCCCGAACAACCTGAAATCGGAAATCCAGAGCGATATTGAGTCGCGGCTTACGTTAATCAGCTATGCGAACCAAGGCCTTGGCCCGATGTATTATTTTATCCCGGAGCAGCAGATGAATCTGTTCCAGACGATGCTGCTAAAGAAAAACATAGATCCCATGGAGTATCCAACCCTGTTTACGGATCCGCTTACCTTGTACCAAGGGCCTCATCCGAGTATTTATTTGTACAGCGACAATATTGTGTTCTCGATTGTTCAGGAAATGACGGGCAACAAGAACCTGCCCAAAACCTATGTCTATATCGAAACCAACTTCAAAGTTTTTCAGGATCTATTCCCGAAAGACGCGTTTGGCTTTAACGTGAATTACCTCATTCTCGATTCATCGAATACAGTTTTATACAGTGATTTGACGGATTCGTATCCGATTAACTCCGAAATGTCATTATCAGGCTCGCAAAGCCAGGTAATTAACGATAAAGGAAAAAAACTGTTTGTACAGCGCGGCGAAGGGAACTGGTCTATCGTTGCGGTCGTGAATAAGAGGGATTTGTCTGACGAGATTATTTCCTGGTCCATCCGCTATGGGGCCATTGCAGTCGGCTCATTGATCATTTCCCTGCTGCTTGCCTGGATGACCTGGAGGTTTATTAACCAGAAGCTGAGTCTGCTTAAGGAAGAGATTAAACAGACGACGGATCTTCAGTTCGACCGTCCTTATGTCCCGATGAATATTATCGAATTTGACGAAGTCGTGGACAGGTTCTATCTGATGAGGACGCGGATCCGGGATCTTATCGTCGAGGTTGAAGAGAAGGAGAAGAATAAACGGAAGCTGGAAGTACAGAAGCTGAAGTATCAAATCAATCCGCATTTCATTCATAACACGCTGAACACCATACAATGGATCGCAAGAATGCATAAGCAGGAGGAAATCGTCAATCTGGTCTCTATATTCTCCAGGATTTTGCACTATAACCTGGGGAAAGAAGGGGAGATCGTCCATCTGCGAGAGGAAATATCCGCTCTGAAGGATTACGTAGCGTTGCAGAAGATTCGTTACAATCACCACTTCCATGTGCTCTTCGAGATTGAACCGGATACGGAGGAGCTGCCGATTATACGGTTCCTGATTCAGCCCTTGGTTGAAAATGCGATGTATCATGCTTTTACCGATGATAACGGGCAAATAACGGTGCGCGTGTTCAAAGAAAACGAAGCGTACTTCATTATCGAAGTAGAAGATAACGGGCAGGGAATGGATACCGAAACGATCCAGAGGCTGCTCTACTCGGATAACGAGAAGCGGAAGAGCGGGATGGGAATCGGCCTGAAATTCGTCAATCATATGATTCGGGAATATTTCGGCGAGGAGCATCGGTTCGAAATATCCAGTGAGCTTGGCAAAGGGACAATGATAAGAATCCGTCTTCCCATTCTGGACAAGGAGGCTGTGCAATGAAGACATTAATCGTAGACGATGAGCATTTTGTGAGAAAAGGACTTATCCTGACGGTCCCATGGAAGGAATACGGCTTTGACATTGTTGGAGAAGCGGAGAATGGGCAAAAAGCGTTGGAACAGCTGTCCGCACAGCCCATTGATGTACTTATTACGGATTTGACCATGCCCAAAATGTCGGGCTTTGAACTAATGAAGGAAGTTCAACAGCAGTATCCCCATATCTGGATTGTCGTGCTTACCTGCCATCAGGATTTCGGGTATGTGGTGGATGCCATGCATGCCGGAGCCATCGATTATCTGGTCAAGACGCAAATTGAAGAAGGCAAGATGGAGGAAGCGCTCGCCAGAATCGAGAAGCGGATCAGCGATGGAACGAGGCACCGTCAGCAGGCGGTTGTTCAGAAGGCTTCATGCCCCGAGCTTATACTTGTGCCGTCGGGAGCAAACGGAAAGCCTGACGTTATTCCTTGGCCGGCCTCCCCTACGATTATTCCGATTGAACAAGGCTGTTTCCGTATATCGGACTATGGTTTTTACGACGTGAAGCCGCTTCATAAGTTTTGGGAGGAAGAACAATTGTACGAAAGCTGGATTCCCGTTGTTTGCGAATCGGCTCCGGAGAAGGATTTTATGACTACCAAGGAGTGGGTTGCGCAGGTGAAGGAAAGCATCTTCTACCGTTTTCGTAGAGATCTTCCTTCCCCCGTGCGATTCCAATCCGCTGTTAACCGGTCTGCGAAAGGGACCGAGCAGCTTGAGAAGATTGACCGGTTGTTTCATTCCTTGCACTGGATATTCGATACGGGCTTGTTTCAAACCTGGATACAGCTCGTTGAAGAAACAGAACCAAATTCAACGTATGTTGGCGATAAAGTGGGCAAGTTCCTGAAAGCGTTGTCGGCTATTAACGGCGCTCCTGCGGGGCTTGACGAGCATAAATCAATGATGGAGCAGCGGAACTGGCATGAGCTGCTGCAAAGCCTGATGGAGCTCCGGCTTTACCTGCAGCAGCGCAATTTCCCGGAAGAGACGGCGATCGGCATCTATAAAGCCATTCTGCTCATCCATGACGAATTGTCGGAGAACTTGAATCAGGAAAATGTCGCGCAAAGAGTAGCCTTAAGCCGAAGCTATTTCGGTCAATGCTTCCGTCCGATTGCAGGCATGTCGTTCCACGAGCTGTTAACGGAAATGCGAATCCGCAAAGCGGAAGAGCTTCTTGTCGCAACCAATGATTACATTTATTCCGTCGCCGAGCAGTCCGGCTTTCAGGACGAGAAATATTTCAGCAAGGTATTCAAGCAGCATCGGCATTTGCTGCCAAAGGAATACCGGGAGAAGTACCGCAAATGAACGGATAGACAAATGAGTGAACGAAGTAGGAAAAATGAACGAAGAGTTTACGGGCAAGCTTGTTTTTACAATAAAACTGCAATCTGTTATCTACCGGACCCCGACCATAACTACGAGTAGAATTTCGGGCTTGCTTGATAAAATAGGAGAGCAAGAACGAAAGGACAGCATCGAAAGGGGCAAGACGAAAGTGAAACGCAGCAAGAAAATACTCTCAGTGGTCGTTGCATGCAGCATGATGATGGCTATAGCGGCATGTTCGAGCTCAGACAAGAACAATTCGAGTGAGGCCGGGAACACGAACAACCCGGTCGTTGATGAGAACGCGGATCCGATGGCTCCTTATAAGGAGACGGTAAATTACACCGTTGTCCGCAGCGTCAATCAGGACCCTAAATTTCCGGCGGGCGAAAGCTATGAGAAGAACAGCTTCCAGGATTATGCGGAGAAGACGCTTAACGTGAAAGGAAAGCTGCTTTGGACGGCGCCATCCGACGGCGATCAATATCCGAAGAAATTGTCTCTTGATATCGCGAGCAATCGCATTCCCGACATCTTTGCCATTGAAGGCCAGAATATCGTCAGCATGCTGAACACGCTGGTAGAGGGGGATATGATCGAGGACTTAACGCCTTATTACGAGAAATATGCTTCGCAAACCGTTAAGGATCGTTACGCTCAGAATCCGTATGCTTTCAATACCGTGAATTTCGGCGGCAAAATGATGGCCATTCCATACGGAATTGAAAAGGAACAGCCCATGCTTGTCTGGGTGAGGGAAGACTGGCGCAAAAAACTGAATTTGCCCGAACCAAAGACGATTGACGATATCCGGACCATCTCAAAAGCTTTCGCAACCCAAGATCCGGACGGCAACGGCAAACAAGATACGTTAGGCCTTGTTGCGCAAAGCAGCAGCATGTACAGTTCGGCATTTGATCTTCATACGCTCGATTCTATTTATTGGGCAATGAACGCCTTCCCTGCAACTTGGATTCAAGGCGAAGACGGCAAGGTCAAATACGGCGGCATTCAACCGGAAGCCAAAGCCGCGTTGTCCGTCCTGCGGGATATGTACAAGGAAGGCTCGCTGGATAAAGAATACGGTCTGAAGGATGGCGGAAAAACAACGGAGGATGTAAGCTCCGGCCGTGCAGGAATGGTGTTCGAAGCTTGGTACGCTCCTTATTATCCGCTGGGCAATACACTGCAGAACAATCCAAGCGCGGATTGGAAGGCGTATCCGCTGTTGAGCGCCGATGGCAAGCTGAATGTGGGAGCAAACCCTAGTCCGGCTGGTTATCTGGTCGTGAAGAAAGGCTTCAAGCATCCGGAATTGCTAATGAAGCTGATTAATCTCTCTACGGAATTCAAGGACAAGACGATTCCGGAGCTTCAGGATGCATACGAGAAGTATGAGCAGGCGGGAACGGTATCCGTAGCCCAGCATCCGCAATACGTGGACCTGGCGGTCATTGAACCTGCCATGATCTACAACCAGCAGAAGAAATACAATGACATACTGGCCGGAAAAGCGGACAAATCGATCCTGCTCCCGACCGAAATCTCCAGCTTTGAACAGATTGAAGCGGAGATGAAAAATCCGCTGGAAAATGTCCTGAAAAGCAGTCCGACGAAGGAAGCTTTGAACACGGCTATTGCCAACCGGATCGGATTCCTGGCTTATAACAATGCCATGAAAGCCGTGACGGATAATGAGAGCAATATTGTGGTCACGCCAAATGCTTTTGCCGGCCAGACGGCTACCATGGTCAAATCCTGGGCGGATCTGCAATCGCTACAGAAGCAGGCTTATCTCAAGATCATTATCGGATCGCAGCCAATCGATTCCTTTGATTCCTTTGTGAAGCAGTGGAACGAGCAGGGCGGCGACCAAATTACGCAAGAAGTACAAGCTGAGCTGGACAAACGCAAATAAGACGAACGGAATGGGCGCTGGCGGCAGTTAGCGCCCATTTCTAAAAATGACAGGGAAATGAGGGGGACCCATGCAATTATCCAAAAACAGCTATCACTATTTGCTCATGCTGATTCCCGGTCTGGCTTTGCTCGCTTTATTCAGCATTGCGCCGATGTTCGGCATAATTATGGCGTTTCAACATTTTAATCCGGGTAAAGGGATGTGGCATTCTCCTTTAGTCGGGTTTGAGAACTTCAGCTATATGTTCCATAACCAGGCAAGCTGGCAAGCGATTCGCAACACCTTGATTATATCCATTTCCAAGATGGTAACGGGCCTTATCGTTCCTGTCGTTTTCGCTCTCTTCCTGAACGAAGTGAGACAAATGTTCTTCAAGCGAGTGGTTCAGACGATCGTTTATCTTCCGCATTTTTTATCCTGGGTTATTATCGCGGGGATCATTAAAGATATTTTGGGTTCCAACGGATTAATTAATGTGATTCTCGGTCATCTTGGCGTGCACGATCCCATTCTGTTCCTTGGCAGCAATACATGGTTCCGTCCGATTCTCGTCGTGACCGACGTATGGAAAGAGTTCGGCTTCTCGGCGATCGTCTATCTGGCTGCGTTAACGAATATTAATCCGTCTCTCTACGAAGCCGCGGATATCGATGGGGCTACCCGCATGCAGAAAATCAGGTATATCAGTCTTCCGGGCATTACGACAACCGTCATTCTGCTCGCGACATTAAGCCTTCAAGGCGTTCTGAATGCCGGATTTGACCAAGTATTCAACTTGTATAACCCGGTTGTAGAGCCTACAGGCGATATCATCGATACTTACGTCTACCGCATCGGCTTTGAACAGGTCAATTACGAATTAGGTACTGCGGTAGGTTTATTTAAGTCGGTCATCAGCTTGCTCTTAATTGCTACGGCATACAAACTGGCATCGAAATTTGCGGGCTATCGCATCTTTTAGAGGGAGGGACAACCAATGATCGCCTCAATTCGGAAGAAGAAATCGGCCTTTGATTATATGGTCTATTTGCTCATGATCGTCATCATGCTGTTATCCATAGCGCCGATGCTTCATACGTTATCGGTATCGCTTAGCGCCCAGGCAAAAGCGGAAGCGGGACTCGTATCCATCTTTCCAAGAGATATCACGTTTCAATCCTATGTGAGCATCTTCAAGGATGCCGCATTCTTCAAGGCAGCCTGGGTATCCATTGAACGGGTTGTCTATACAACGGCCGGGAGTTTCCTCGTAACGCTGCTGCTCGCTTTTCCGTTATCGCGGGATCCGAGACAGTTTCCGTTGCGTACCCCATTCATGTGGCTTCTTATTTTCTGCATGTTGTTCAGCGGAGGTCTCGTTCCGTTCTATATGATCGTGAATGATCTGGGATTGTTCGACAAGATGGCCGCGCTCGTATTGCCGGGGATCGTTAACGTCTACAATACCATTCTTGTCATCAACTTCTTCAGGAGCATCCCTAAAGAACTGGAAGAATCAGCCGGTATTGACGGGGCGAACCCTTGGCAAATGCTATTCCGGATTTTTCTGCCCTTATCGATGCCGGTGCTTGCAACCGTTTCCTTGTTTACCATCGTGGGGACTTGGAATGAATATTTGAACGGTTTGCTCTTCATCCGCGATCCCGGAATGATGCCGCTGCAAACGTACCTGCAGTCGATCTTCATTCAGATTGACCCGTCCCGCATGACGAGCCAGGAAATTATCGAAGCAAGCCTTGTATCCAACAAGACGCTGAACGCGGCAAAAATCATTTTGTCTCTCGTTCCGATTATTGCGATTTATCCGTTCCTGCAGCGCTATTTCATTCACGGCATTATGATGGGTTCCGTTAAAGAGTAGATGAACGATAAAGGAGAGTTTAGGGTGGATCAAAAATTAAGAATAGGCATT
This sequence comes from Paenibacillus sp. JDR-2, assembly GCF_000023585.1. Classification (NCBI taxonomy): domain Bacteria; kingdom Bacillati; phylum Bacillota; class Bacilli; order Caryophanales; family Paenibacillaceae; genus Paenibacillus; species Paenibacillus sp. JDR-2. The sequence goes on from NC_012914.1 coordinate 2,921,641, forward strand.
ATTGGAGCCGGTACAATCGGCAAAGTACATGCATCTTACTTCCAGCAGCAGCTAGATACCGAGGTTGCGGCGATTGCCGACGTGCAGCTTGAGGCAGCCCGTCAGGTCGCAGAGCAATTCCAAATTACAACCACTCACGAGAGTATCGACGCCTTGCTGCAAGACAAACAGATTGATGCGGTTGTTATCGCGGTGCCTAATCTATTTCATGAAGCGTTGGTCATTCAGGCCCTGAAGGAAGGAAAGCATGTTCTGATCGAGAAGCCCCTGGCTATTGATCTGAAGAGCGCGAGAAATATCGTAAGAGCGCAAAAGGAATCCGGCAAAGTGGTTATGATCCCGCATCAGTTGCGTTGGGATGCTGCTTCCTTGGCGATTAAGGAGCAGGCTGCAACAGGAGCGCTTGGTCAAATCTATTATGCAAAAACCGGATGGTTCCGCAGAAAAAACATACCGGGCTGGGGCTCCTGGTTCACCCAGCAGAAGCTGTCGGGCGGCGGTCCGCTGATCGATGTCGGCGTTCATATGCTGGACTTGGCCATCTACTTGATGGGCAACCCGAAGCCGGTATCCGTCTTCGCGGCCGCTTATTCCGAATTTGGCGGGAAGAAGAAAGGAATCGGAACCTGGGGAACGCCGAATTGGAATGGCAGCTTTGACGTAGAGGATCTGGCATCGGCCATGATCCGGTTCGATAACGGCGCTACCTTGCAGCTTGAAGTGAGCTGGGCAGCCCATACCATCGCTGAGAATAACGGTTCGTTCCTGCATCTGATGGGCTCAGAGGGAGGAGCTGCGCTTCAAGGCGATACCGGCAAATTCCTGCTGGAGCAATTCAATCGTACCGCGGATATTGACATTTTGCCGTCTTCTACTGCTGAAGATCCGCGTTCGCTCATGATCCGCCATTTTACCGATTGCATTCAGCGGAACGCAGAGCCTATAACGAATGCTTACAGCGGTTTCGTGAACATGGCCATTATTGAAGCCATATACGAGTCCGCCCGCGAAGGCAAGCTTGTCGAAGTGGACCTGGGAGGAGTAGAAGGATGAAGCTGGCGTTCATGACGGCCAACTACGTGGCTGAGGTTCTTCAATATCGTCCCGGTCTTGAATGGGGAGCTTACCAGGAGGAGACCTTCCGTAAGTTCCATAGCGCTTCCTTTGGTTATGAATTCGAACAACTTGCGGGTCGTATCAAGCAATTGGGATTTGATGCGTTGGAGCTATGGGTGGCTCATCTTGATCCCGTTCAAGCCACGCCGGAAATGATTCGCACGGCTGCGAACCTGCTCGAGCGCTACGAGCTGCAAGTTGTTTCTTACACCCCGTCTTTCCGTACGCCGCATACCGGCATAGATGAAATGAAGAAGGTCTACGAAACGGCCAAAGCGATTGGCGCACCCGTGCTTGCCAATGGTTTTCACCCTTCGAATGCCCCCGCCATCCATGAACTTGGCAAGCAGTTTGGCATCAAGTACGGTATCGAGAATCATCCGGAGAAAAACGCGCGGGAAGTGCTGGACCAGATTGACGGATTCGCGCCTTGGATAGGCTCGACGCTTGATACGGGCTGGTTCGCGACGCAAGGCTATGACCCTGTTCGAGCCGTTCAGGAGCTCAAGGAGCATCTAGTCCACGTTCATCTAAAGGATGTGGTGGCAGCTGGATCTCATGATTCCTGTGCGCTTGGACAAGGCATTGTTCCTATCGCGGATGTGATAAGCGAGCTTAAAGCGATTAACTATCAAGGCGCGCTTACCATCGAGCACGAGCCGATGGATCATGATCCGTCGGATGAAGTAAGGGAAAGCTTAGACTATGTAAGACAACTGCTTAACGGTGGCCTCTGATTATTCAGAGGTCATTTTTTTTGTTGACGGCTGTCGTTTTTCGTCGATAATCTTATTAAGACAAGATACATTGGAATTTTGAGCGATTTGGGTGGAAGAATGGATGAAAATGCTTACATTAACAGAAAAACAACCACCTTTTCTCTACCAGGCTGCGTCCAGTATTCTGACGGCTATTTCCCTATGGATTGGTACAATGAACTTGTTTGAAAGACATTTAATAAGGGGGAAGTAAGAAATGAAGCGCAGCAAAAAAGCATTATCCGTTGTTTTTGCATCTTGCTTGATGTTCTCCATGGTAGCCTGCTCCAACAGTTCAAATGAAAGCGCTACAAAAAATTCAAACAATGCGGGTGCAACGGCAAGCGCAAACGCAGATGCAAGCGCAAGTCCAAGCCCGGATGCAGCCGTCGATCCGATGGCACCGTACAAAGACGTCGTGAATTACACGGTTGTCAAAAGCATTAACCAGGATCCAAAGTTCCCGGCAGGACAAAGCTATGAGAAAAACGCCTTCCAGGATTATGTGGAGAAAACATTAAACGTCAAAGGAAAGCTGCTGTGGACAGCCCCTTCCGACGGCGACCAATATGCGAAGAAGCTGTCTCTGGACATTGCGAGCAACCGCATTCCGGATATCTTCCCGCTTGAAGGACAGACAACCGTCAGCATGTTAAATACGCTTGTTCAGGGCGATATGATTGAAGACCTGACGCCATACTTCGAGAAATACGCATCACAGAAAGTGAAAGACCGTTACGCAGCAAATAAATACGCATTTGATACCGTTAACTTTGGCGGTAAAATGATGGCTATTCCTTACGGCATGGAGAAAGAGCAGCCGATGCTCGTATGGGTGCGCGAAGATTGGCGCAAGAAGCTGAACTTGCCGGAGCCTAAGACCATTGACGATATCCGCACGATTTCGAAAGCGTTCACAACCCAGGATCCGGACGGTAACGGCAAGAACGATACGTTGGGTCTCGTGGCGCAAAGCAACAGCATGTATAGCTCCCAATTCGACCTTCATACGCTTGATACCATCTATTGGGCCATGAATGCATTCCCGGCTACTTGGGAACAAGGAGAAGACGGCGTTGTCAAATACGGCGGTATTCAACCGGAAGCGAAAGCCGCTCTATCCGTCTTGCGCGATATGTACAAAGAAGGCTCGCTCGACAAGGAATACGGTCTGAAAGACGGCGGAAAAACAACGGAGGACGTAAGTTCCGGCCGTGCGGGCATGGTGTTTGAAGCTTGGTATGCTCCGTATTATCCGCTTGGCAATACGATCCATAACAATCCAAATGCGGATTGGAAAGCCTATGCGCTGCTGACATCCGACGGCAAGCTGAACATTGGCTCAAATCCTAGCCCTGGCGGTTATATGGTTGTGAAAAAAGGCTTTGCGCATCCGGAGCTTCTCATCCAATTAATCAATCTGTCAACCGAATTCCAGGACAAAACGATTCCTGAACTCGTTCCTGTAAGCGAGCAATACCAAGCAGCAGGTACCGTGTCCGTAGCTGCTCATGCTCAATATGTGGACTTGAGCGTAAATGATCCTGCACTGATCTATAACCAGCAAAAGAAATACAATGATATTCTGGCAGGAAAAGCCGATGAAAGCATTCTTCTGCCTACGGAAGTAGACGGTCTGAAGCAGCTTCAGGCGGAAATCAGCAATCCGCTCGAGAACATTCTGAAGGGCAAACCTACGGAAGAGGAACTGAACACGGCGATTGCCAACAGGATTGGATACCTCGCTTACAATAACGCGATGAAGGTTGTAACCGACAATGAGAACAACATCGTTGTGACTCCAAACGTGTATGGAGGCCAAACCGAAACGATGACGAAATCATGGGCAGACTTGCAATCCCTGCAGAAACAAACGTACCTGAAAATTATTCTGGGCACGCAGCCGCTTGATTCGTTCGATACGTTCGTGTCGCAATGGAAAGCGCAAGGCGGCGACAAAATTACGACAGAAGTTCAAGCCGAAGTGGATAAGAGAAAATAAGCAGCATGTCAGCAAGACGCAAGCCGGCTACAGCCGGTTTGCGTCTTTTTTTGCTACCTTGCGCAATCAGTTGTCCCTCTCTTCCGGCATGCATGCCTTCTTATAATAGGAAAGAGTATGACTATTGAACGAAGGTGGAGTTACGATGAAATCTAACCATGAATCAATCTTCTTTAATGCGCAGCATTCGCCGATCGGCGCGTTTGCCAGCTTTACGTTAGGATATCCGGGCGCAAACGGAGGGCTCGGACTGGAGCTTGGCAAACCGGCCGACCAGAATATCTATATTGGCTGCACCGGCAGGGAAGGAAGCAACTATGAGCTGCTGCCGTTCTATGCGGGAAGCGATAATGAAAGACAACGCTATGTGCAAGAGGAAGGAGAGTCCGAAGCGGAGCCGGCTGCTCTAAGGTCTTTCCCACTGGACGCCGTTACGCGAGAATATAAAGCTGCATCCGACAAGTGGCGCGCAGGCGATCTGTCGTTCCGCATTCTGACGCAAATTCAGGCTGTCCCGGATCCCGATCAGGCAACGGAGGAGGAGCTTAAGGCAGCTTTGGTACCCGCGGTATGGGCAGAGCTCACACTGGACAACACGAGCGGGACGGAAGCTAGAACTTTGTTTTTCGGCTATCAAGGAAATGACCCCTACTCCAACATGAGAAGGCTTGACGACACGATGCCTTCCGGATATTGCGGTATAGGACAAGGGCTCCGGACAGCGATCGCAACCGAGCATGCGGGAACGTATTCTTCCCTTGGATTCGATATGGAGAGCATTCTGAAGCCGCGGTCGAAAGCCCATCATACGTTTGGTCTGGGATCATGCGGAGCATTATTGACTGAGGTTCCGGTTGGAGAGAAAGTAACGGTTCGTTATGCGATTTGCTTCTACCAGGCAGGGATTGTTACCTCGGGACTATCCGGCTCTTATTATTACACGAGATTGTTTGAATCCATTGAATCGGTTGCCCGTTACGCGCTTGAGCAGTTTGATGCTGTAGATGCCGCTTCAGGACAATTGGAAGTGGAGATGGAAGAGGTTGGCCTCTCGGAAGACCAGAAGTTCATGATTCGCCATTCCGTTCACAGCTATTACGGCAGTACGGAATTGCTGGATGTCCAGGGAAAGCCGGTATGGATTGTCAACGAGGGTGAATATCGGATGATCAATACGTTGGATTTGACCGTAGACCAGTTATTCTTCGAAATGAAAATGAACCCTTGGACGGTTCGTAATGTACTGGATTTGTTCGTCGGACGCTATAGCTACAAAGACGAGGTACAAGAATACGGTAACCCGAAGAAATACGAAGGCGGTATCAGCTTTACGCATGATATGGGTGTTGCTAACGTCTTTTCCAGACCGCAATATTCGGCCTACGAGATTTCGGAAATTGAGGATTGCTTCTCGTATATGACGCAGGAGCAGCTTACGAACTGGCTGCTGTGCGCGCTTGTCTATGCGGGGAAGACACAAGACCGCTCATGGCTTGCGGATAAAATGGCGATCATCAAGAGCTGCTTCTCCAGCATGCTGAACCGGGATCATCATAACGCCGGCCAAAGAGACGGGATGATGGATTTGGAGAGCAGCAGGACAAACGGCGGCGCGGAAATTACGACCTATGACAGCCTGGATGTCTCGCTTGGACAATCCCGTCGGAATATCTATATCGCAAGCAAGTGCTGGGCGGTCTATGTGATGCTTGCGGATTTGTTTGAGCGCGAAGGAGAGACAGAGCTTGCCGGCCAAGCGGCAGAGCAGGCTGCCCGCTGTGCGTCAACCGTGACTTCCGGAGTGGAGGAAGACGGTACGATTCCCGCTATATTGGATGGGGAGAGCGTATCCCGCATCATTCCTGCCATTGAAGGTCTCGTATATCCGTACGCAGCAGGTTTGTTAGAGGTGTACGGCAAGGACAGCCCGCATGCGGGTTATTTAAGCGCCTTGAAGAAGCATTTGGAGAACATCCTTGTACCCGGCGTATGCCTTTTCGCGGACGGCGGATGGCAGTTATCGTCGACAAGCATTAACTCCTGGTCCAGCAAAATCTATTTGAATCAGTATGTCGCTAGAGAGGTGCTGGGAGTCATTCAGCCAGAGCAACATAGAGCAGCCGATTACGCCCATGCCTCTTGGCTCAAGGATCCTCAAAATGCCTATTGGGCATGGAGCGACCAGACTCATGCAGGAGTGGTAAAAGGAAGCCGGTATTATCCGCGCGGCGTAACCTCGATACTATGGCTGGAAGAACGACGCGGTTAACAAGAAAAGAATAGTTGGACGAGAAAAGACACCTTCCTTTATCAAGTGAGGTGTCTTTTCTGTTCGCAGCCTGCGGCCAGGTAAGAGGATGGGATTAATGTAGTGCGAAAGAAAGCTGATTCGTATGCATTTATACAAGACGCTCAGGCTAGGTTCCGACTTTCCCCGGCATTCCTTCCTACCCTGATCATTCTCTTCTCTCACTCCCTTTCTAAGCCGTATCATATACACTCTTACACGAAAGGAAAATATCCAATAAAAGGAGTGGGAAAGGAATAATCGCATCATTTTGCAACCGCTTACAATTAAAGTTGCACGGCAATGATCAGGAAGGGGGAGGAACGCGTGGAAAGACGTAAGAAGAGAAAATTATTCATTATGCTTATCGTAACAGCGGCACTATTCGTTCAATGTTTAGGAAGCGTTTCCAACAAAGCAATGGCGCAAGGAAACGGGGAAATCGTGCATAACGGCGATTTCTCGCAGGGACTTTCGGATTGGTGGCTGGATACGGGAAAGACGTCGTTCGAGACGGCAGACGGATGGGCTACCTTTACGCCATTGATAAATGACGATATGTGGGAGCAATCGTTAGGACAAACCACAGGCGCTCTTTCCAAGGACGTGGAATATACGTTTTCCTTTGATGCAAAAGCCCAGGTGGAGCGGGGAATCGAAGTATGGCTGCGGGCGGCAGGAAGCGACGGCAATACGGTTGTTCTATCGCAGCAGACACTGACGCTTGGACAGGAGAAACACTACTCCGTAACCTTTACGCCTGCTGAGGATTTAGAGAGCGCTACGCTGCAAATTCCGTTCGGCGGCGATATGACGGCGTTTTCGTTAAAGCAAATCTCCATCCGTTCAACCACCGTTGGGGGAGAAGATCCCGGAGAGGGGGAAGGCGGCGCTACTCCATTGCCACCGGTTAATACCATGCTGCTTAATCCTGGCCTCGAGGACGGCATAAATAATTGGCAGGCATGGGGGGAAGGCTTCACGGCTGCTAGCGATATGTCGCATACGGGCAGCGCCAGTCTTAAAGTGCTGCTGAACAATGGGGGCCGTCAAGTAGTTGCCCTCCAGCCAGGGAAGTCCTACAAGCTTGGCGTATGGGGCAAAACAGCAGGTACGGGGACAGGTACGCAAACGGCAACGGTCATGATCAATTACAAGAAACCGGAGGATGATTCTTCCCACACTTACGGTTCCTTCCAGTTTGGTCCCGACAACTCGGAGTTCACCTATAAGGAGATAACGTTTGAAACACCGGATGACATGGCCCAAGAATGGGGTACGCAGTTCGTATCCATCTGGAGCGAAGGCGCCGACCAGGTCTACCTGGATGATTTCACCTTAAGCGAGGTTTCGGATGGGGATTCGGGAGAACAACCCCAAACACCCGGTGGTCCGCAATCCTTAACCGGGCTTAAAGTGGATGATACGGCTATTCCTGATTTTGATCCCGCTGCTCACACTTACTATTACGATCTTGCAGTCGGAACCACGGCCGTACCGGCAGTCACGGCAACGGCGCAAGAAAGCAATCAGGTAACGATTGAACAAGCGCAAGGCTTGCCTGGACAAGCGGTTATTACCGTATCCGATAGCGAAGGAACGAACCGCTATATCGTACACTTTAGGCTCGTTCAGCCTGCAGCGATTAACGAGAACTTTGAGACGACGGAGATCGGCGGACTTCCCGCAGGCTGGACCAAGAACGGCAGCAATCCTGACGAAGGCACCTATGAGGTCGTCTCGCAGGATGGAGGCAAGCAGCTGAAGGTGAAGCATGATTTGCAAAATTCCCCAAACGGTCTTACGAAATCGTTTGACCCGCAGACGGGAAACTTCACTTTTGAATACCGCATGAAAAATACGGATCAAGGAGCCGTATCGATCGTCCGTCTGTGGGACAGCGCATCCGGTCAGGATGCCTTGTCGCTTGTTGAGGCTTGGGGTCTGCGCTTCAATATGGTCGGCGAAAACTTTGACAGTACGGAAGCTCCGGGGCACCGGATCGTGGATGGCGATTTCAATACGAGCGAATGGCGCAATTATAAACTGATCGTTCACGTTCCTACGCATACCTATGATATTTACTTAAACGGCGAACTGAAGCAGCAGAACATTCCGTTCCTCGGAGACGTGGACAAGATCGACCGTATGTCTATCGGACATATTTTCTGGTCCACGGCTACAACGACCTCGATCGACGACGTACGGTTACAGCCGCTTCCATTCGTGAACAATCATGTCCGGAATGGCGATTTCAAGAGCGGTTTAGAACATTGGTCCGTATCGGGAAGCGGCGCTGAACTGTCTAATGATCACGGGCGCGGTAGAATCGATATCGAAGCGGGCAAAGGACCGGCTGTTGTGAAGCTTGATGGCGCGGATGCGGCTCCTGGACAAAGCTATACGCTGCGGTTTTCCATGAGAGGGTCCAAGCCGGCCGATGTAAACGTGAAGATCTCCGGGAACGAAGGCGAGGATTTGATCAAGTCGGCCGCGATCGAGACTACCGAAGCTCCCGGTCAATACGAAGTGACCTTTACGCCGGGGGCTGACGCTGCTGCTCCGCAGATGACGTCGATAACCTGGACCATTAACGGAGATTCGTCAGCGAACTGGACCGGTTATCTCGATCATGTCCAGCTTCTTACTTCCGATGCCGTCGTCCCGCTGCCGGAACCATCGGAATCCGTTGCGGTTGATTGGATCAAGGTTACCGATGGCGAGACGGAGCTTCCATACTCGGGAGTCAGCTTTAAAGACGTATCCGTTCAATTCGTCAACGAATCGTTTACGAGCATTGAAACGACCTATGTAATTGAATTGCGCGAAGCTTCAGGCGGGGTTGTGGACCGGTCAACGGTACAGTCGGAAGCTTCTGTATCCGAATCCTCCGTTATTCATGCCGGATTCATCGTTCCGGGCAATGCCGTCGGATACCGCATTTATGCTTACGCAATAAATCCCAAGCAATCATCTGCTTATTCGCCGGTTATTGCGGCAGACGTGTCTTAACGGGAAAGGATGGAGGGATCTACCATGAGAAGAAACAGGAAATGGCTGAGTACCGTTTTTGCGTTTGTTTTGCTCATCCAGGGTTTTAGTTCTATGGCAACGCCAAGCATTCAAGCTTCGCCGGCCGAAGAGACAGAGCAGCCCTGGGAATGGAACAGCGTTAATCTTCAGGGAATGGGCTGGGTTACCGGTCTTGTCACGCAGAAGACGGCTCCATATCTGATGTATGCAAAGACGGACGTTGGCGGCGTATACCGTTACGTGCGCGAAGAAGACCGCTGGGAGCCTTTATCGGACTGGCTAAGCTTGGATAATCGCCATGGCTACGCCGTAGAGAGCATAGCGATTGATCCGGGTGCCGCCGATGATGTTTATATGGCCGTTAACGGTTCGTATAGCAAAGGCGGAGAAATCTATGCTTCCCATAATCGCGGCGAGACTTGGGCGGCTACGGGTATGGGAGCAAACGATATTTACATGGGAGGAAACGATGCGCTCCGCTCCGAGACGGGAGAGCGGCTGGCGGTTGACCCGAACCGTTCCGGCAGTCTGTACTTCGCCTCGCGAGGAGACGGATTATGGACGAAGAAGGGCAATGCTGCTTGGTCCAAGCTGACTGGAGGTCTGCCGAATACGCCAACCTGCCAGGACAAAGCGGGCTGCGGCGGGTTTTCGTTTGTTGCCTTCGATAAGAATTCGGGTACGACGGCATCAGGGGATACGAAAATATTCTATGTCGGCGTCTATGAGGACGGAGTCTACAAAACGATTGACGGCGGCATAAGCTTCGCGAAGCTTGGCGGACCAACGGGCAGCGAGTCCAATCATTTCTTCCGCGCGGCTGTGAATGCAAGCGGTACCCTGCTTGTGACAAGCGGACAGACGATTCTGCGCGCGGAGCGCACGGATTCGGTGCTTGCCAAGGTATTTGATTCCAATGATCATAGCGAAATCGTGCAGAAGACGGTTGTAGGGATCGATATGGATCCGTCCAATGCTTCGCTTTTCTACGCGCAGGCCGGTGATTCCGATGCGGGCAATGCCTGGATGTACGTAAGCTCGGATGGGGGCCTGACCTGGAGCCTCAAGCAGGAGCACAAAGGAATCGAGCCGGAGTATTATCCGGAATGGTGGTCGAACCATGAGCGAGCGCCGCTAGTAGTCGATCCTATCGACCCTACGACGGCATGGACTTCAACGGGCTTTGGCATCCTGAAAATCAGGGGCATTAATACCGATACGCCGGTTGCCGATGCCAACATGCATGGCATTGAAGAGCTGGTAGGCTATATCGCCAAAGTACCGCCTCTTGCGGGTGGCTTCGACGTGCATGTCGGGTCGGCCGATTCCGCGGGCTTCTCGGTACGGGATCGCAATACGGTGCCTGATACGAGGTTAATGGGCCAGAAATACGACGGCCCGCCGATGTGGGGCATTAATTTGACCCAAATGTCGGGACTTGATTACAGCTATCAGAATCCGAACGAGATGGCTTATATGGGCTATCATCAGTTTGCGCTATGGAACGGTGCGCCGTTCAATTTCTACGGGACAACGCATGACGGCGGGCGTACCTGGGAGGAATCCGCCATTCCGTCAACCCTCGAGACAACAGGGGGAATGATCGCCATGTCTTCTACAACGCCAAGCCGCATGATCTGGTCTCCATATAACGGCTATATGAAGTATAGCGAGGATGGCGGGAAGACGTGGAAGGATGCGAGCGGGATTGAAAGTCAGGTATTTGGCCATCTGTATGAACGTAACAGCTACTGGTGGAGCTCCACGCAGAATCTGGCATCCGACAAAGTAAATGGAAGCAAGTTTTATATGTTCACGGAAAAGGATTCAAAGATTGCCCAATTTTATATGAGCGAAGACAGCGGCAAGACGTGGAAGAATACGTACACCGGCTACGAGGCGCAGGGCGACGAGGATTACACCGCATCCAATCCCGAGCATAAGGTGAACTTTGCAGCACTTCCATTCGTGAAGGTTAAAGTTAACCCGGCCAAGGAAGGGGACGTATTCCTGGCATCCAAACAAGGAGATTTCGGCGATGACCACGCAGGCAAATATTCGAAGCTGTACCGCTCCGCGGATGCTTCGGTGACCGACTTTACGGAAGTGCCTAACGTTCAAGCAGCCGTTGACGTAGCCTTCGGCAAAGGCGACAGTCCGGACCAGCCTTACATTTACCTGTACGGTATCGCAAACGGAGACAGCACTTCCGGCGTGTATGTATCCAAGGACAATGCGAAGAGCTGGCAGAAAATCACGGATGCCAGTCATTCCTTCGGGGGGACCAACAGCATTGAAGCAGACATGCGCTACAAGGACCGCGTATATCTGTCGCTCGAAGGCCGCGGATTCGTGTATGGCCAGCCTGCGGGCCTACCGGAAGTGAGCATCTCGGGCATCCAATCCGATGAAGAACTGCCTAATGCGGTTCAAGCCGGACGAGTCTACAAGGCAGGGGCAAGCGTTGCCATTCAGGCAGAGGCGGCCGCGGCATCCGGAAGCTCGATCTCTAAAGTTGAATTCTTCGAAGGCGACCGGAAGCTGGGCGAGGATACTACTGCCCCTTATTCGCTGCAGATAGAAGCCGATTTGCCTGGGGACTACTACATGATTGCCAAAGCAACGGATAGTCAGGGCAGAGTGCAGTATTCGTCACCACAAGATTTCAGTGTTCGTGATTTGACCGAGGTGACCGGTATCAGCTACAAGAACGAAGCCGGGCAGCCGCTTACCGCTCTTACCGGCGGTCAGACCATCAAGGTCGAGACCTCTGTACAGAACAATACCGGCATTGCGCAGCAAGTGAATTTGGTTGCAGCGCTCGAGGATGGTCAAGCGAATCCTGTAAAGCTGGTCAAGACAACGGCAAGCTTGAAAGCGAACGGCAAGGCGGTACTTGGCGCCGAATTAAAACTGCCGGAAGCCGTCGACGGCCATATCGTAAAGGTATACGTCTGGGATAACGGCCAATCGGCCGGAAAACCCGCGATTTCGACGATACCGGATACAACGGCGCCTTCTTGGCCAAAGACCGCGAAGCTCTATTATACGGAGCGCGGAGAGACCAACGTGAAGTTGTACTGGGCGAATGCAACCGATGATTTCGCCGTATCGCGTTACGAGGTTTATCAAGACGGCGTCGCGGCTCCAATCGCAACCGTTGACGGGAATGCCGTGCGTCAGTTTACGGTTACGAATCTTGATCCTAACACGGAATACGCGTATCGCGTCGTTGCAGTGGATGGGGAAGGTACAGCCTCGGAAACGCTTGGACCTGTTCAATTACGAACGTTGGCAGCGGATGCGGAAGCACCTTCCGTGCCAACCAATCTACATGTAAGCAATGTAACCAGCCAGAGCGCCGTTATCAGCTGGAGCGCAGCAACGGACAATGTTGGCGTAACGGGCTATGACGTTTATGCGGGCGATTCGAAGCAGGCGACCGTTACGGGAACAAGCTATACGGCAACGGGTTTAACCCCGGATACGTTATATAGCTTCAGGGTCGCGGCACGAGACGCGCGTGGCAATGAATCAGCGAAGAGTACGGCTGTTGAAGCTAGAACGTCCAAGCAGCCGCAGACCGGGACAGGAACAACAAACGTATCGGATCCAACCGTGAAAGGCGGAACTATTCATACTGTTCCAAGCATGGATGGAACGCATGCCGCTATAAATCTTAAAGCGCAAACCATAAGCGATGCTATCCAAGGTGCTGTGAAAGACAAGAAGGATGCTATCTCCATAGAGACAGCTGCCTCAACGGGCAAGTTCGATTCGCTTGATCTCGATATTCCGGCTGCATCCGTATTGGAAGCCAAGCAGCAAGGGATTAACCGGATTCGAATCGTAACGCCATTCTTTACGTTGACGTTGTCGACAGACGCAATTGCCGGACTTCATGCCGATGATCAGACGATCAAGCTGCAAATCAGCAAGCTTGCCGCTTCGGACAGCGCAGGCAAGCTTGTCTATGACTTCAACCTGTTGGTAGACGGGACAGCCGTGCATACGTTTAACGGTTATCATCCTGTGAAAGCGGAAATTCCTTACAACCTGCAGTCCGGTCAAAAACCGGGCACGGTTATTGCTTCCTATGTAGGCGATGGCGGCAAACTGGAACCGGTGAAAAACTCGCGTTATGATGCCCTGTCCGGCATGCTGGTCTTTTATCCGCCGCATTTCAGCCAATATGCCATCACGGCAGCATCGCCAACCTTTACGGATGCAGGCTCTGTCAAATGGGCGCAAGAGGCGATCGACGGATTAGCCGCGCGACAAATTGTTAATGGCGTGCAAGAGGGACATTTCGCCCCTCAGAACAAGGTCACGAGAGCTGAATTTATCTCCATGCTTGTCCGCACCTTTGATTTGCTGCAGCCGAGTGCCGTATCGTCCTTTACCGATGTGAAACAAGGGGCTTGGTATGAGCACGAAGTGGCTTCCGCCGAGAAGCTTGGAATTGTCAAAGGCTACAGCGACGGAAGCTTTGGCGTAAACCGTACGATTACCCGCGAAGAAATGGCGGCTATGATCTGGAATGCGGCTAATGCCTTTGGTTTGAAGCCAAGTACCGGTATTCCGGCAACGGGGTATACCGATGAGGCTTCCATCTCCTCTTACGCGAAGGAAGCCGTTCTTCAATTAAGCGGAGCGGGATTATTAAACGGCTACGAAAACGGAAGCTTCATGCCAAGCGGAAACGCAACGCGTGCTGAAGCGGCCGTACTGATTTATCGTATTTTGCAAGCAGCTAACTAATTTGTTTTTTCAACAGGAAGAGGTGGGACGAATAGGCATGCGACAAGCCTATTCGTCCTGTTTACCTACGACGGAGGCAAACAACTAGAGGTGATAATGAATCGATTTGAAAGCGCTTTAACGATGCAGGTCTAACCGGATCTTAAAATAACCGCCTTGTCGGCCTAATCCCGGGAAGACCGATAAGCGGATGACATAGATTCGCTTTCTGCAATAGGATTCATAATCTTTAGTTACAGGGAGGAACAAGTTATGTTCAAGAAAGGCACCGCCATTATCGCGGTTGTAGCGCTGCTTGCGCAAATTTCTATTTTATCATTCAAGCCTGCAACCGCCGAGGCGGCAACAAGCGATATTTCCGCATCCTATGATTGGCAGCAATTAAAAACGGGCGGAGGCGGTTTCGTAACCGGAATCGATATTCATCCTAACGGAAACGTGATATACGCGCGTACGGATGTAGGCGGAGCCTACCGTTTAAATGATGCGAAGACGGGCTGGATCCAATTAGTAACCGCGGGAAGCATGCCGGATGAATCGCCGGGAGGACATAAAGGAGTCGTAAGTATTGTTGCTGCGCCAAGCAATGCCAATGCCGCTTATATGGCGTTTGGCGACAGCGTCTACAAAAGCGGCAATAAAGGGGATTCCTGGAGCAAGACCAATGTATCGGGACTTGCCAACAACGCGAACGGGGATGCCCGTACGACAGGCGAGAGATTAGCCGTTGATCCGGCCAATGAGAATGTTGTTTATTACGGCACCATAGGCAACGGATTATACGTAACGAGAAGCGGCGGAACCAATTGGTCGGCGGACGCGGGCATTCCGGGTACGGGAGAATCCGTGCATGGCGTGCAGGACGTCGCGATTGACGCCGGCAGCGGTACAGTGAGCGACGGCGGCGTTACCCGGACGAAGACGGCATACGCTTCCGTATACGGCAAAGGCATTTACCGGACGGATAACGGCGGCAACAGCTGGTATAAAATTACGGGTTCAGGCCCAGCGGACAACGGGAACTATACCGACATGGAGATCGTGTCCGGCGTATTGTACGTGTCTGGCGGAGGCGTATGGAAGTATGCGGGAGGAAGCTGGACGCAAATCAACAGCAACGCGGATATTTGGAGCATTGCGGTATCGCCATCCAATCCAAGCAAAATTTTGGCTTTTAACGGCGGCGGCACGCCTTACCGGACCACAAACGGGGGAGGGCAATGGACGCAGCTCGACAAGAACAGGGTATCGGGATCGGGGGATGTCCCATGGCTGTCCTGGACGGATGAAGGGTGGATGTCGGTTGGCAACGTCGCTTTTGACCCTGTCGTGCCCGATAAGCTTTGGTTTGCGCAAGGCATAGGCGTATGGACCTCTACGGATATTAACGATAGTCAATTAACATGGACATCGCTAAGCGCGGGCATTGAGGAAATGGTATCCAACGATATCGTAGTGCCGCAAGGCGGCAAGCCCGTGACGGCGTTCTGGGACCGGCCTTTATTTTACCATGCGAACAATGACCAGTACCCGTCGCAGCATCAACCAAGTTCCAGATTCAATACCGCTTGGGATCTGGATTATTCGTACAACAATCCGAATTTCCTAGTTGCCAGCATCTCGGATCACCGCTTCTGCTGCGAGAGCGACGGACAAGCCTTCCCAAGCGGCTACTCGACCGATGGAGGCCAGACTTGGACGCCGTTCGCATCGGTACCGTCGGACATGCATTTCGGAGATATTGCCGTAGCAGCCTCGGATACGAACAATATCGTCTACTTGCCGACCAGCAACCGGACGCCGTATTACACGACAAACCGCGGACAATCCTGGAATGCTATCGTTTTGCCGGGGACGGAGAATGCTTATGATAACGGGCAATATGTGGGCGGATCGCATTTTGCCTACTACTTGAACCGTCATGCCCTGGCTGCCGATACGGTTAACGACCATACCTTCTATCTGTATCACAACGATAACGGCTTGTACCGAACGACAAACGGCGGTCAATCGTGGAGTCTGGTCAATACAACCCTTCCAAAAGGCTGGGCGGTAGGCTGGTTTAATATGACACTGAAATCGGTGCCTGGCAAAGCGGGTCATCTCTTCCTCACCTTTGGCCAACTCGACGGGTCATCTTATTCGCTCTATCATTCCATTGACGGAGGTACGACATGGACGGAGATCAGCGCGGTTAAGGATGCAACGTCTATTGGATTTGGCAAAGCGGCGACAAGCGGCGGATATCCCGCGATCTATCTTGCAGGCAAGGTAGAAGGAGATTACGGCGTATGGCGTTCCACGGACGAAGGGGCGAACTGGAGCAAGATTGCAACCTATCCGAAAGGCATCTACGATAATGTCTCCGCCATTGATGGGGATAAGGATGTTTTCGGCAAGGTATACGTAGGGTTTAAAGGGAACAGCTTTGTTTACGGAGCGCCTAGCGGCAGCAACCCGCCGCCCGGAGATTCCGGCGTAGGCAGCGGAATGGGATTAAACGGTACGTACTGGAACGGACTTAACTTCGAGCAATGGGTAGCGAACCGGACCGAAAATATTGATTTCGACTGGGGCGAAGGAGCACCGGTATCCGGCATGAACACTGACAACTTTCTGGCCCGCTGGTCAGGCTTCGTCCAGCCGAGATACAGCGAAACGTATACGTTCTATACCACATCCGACGACGGTGTCCGCGTATGGGTGAACGATCAGCTTATTATCGACAAGTGGATCGACCAGCCGGCGACGGAGTGGAGCGGAACAATCTCCCTTCAGTCCGGACAGAAATATAGCATTCGCGTTGATTACTACGAGAAAACAGGCGGTGCATCCGCGAAGCTGAGCTGGTCGAGCGCAACACAGGCCAAGCAGATTATTCCGGCGTCTCAGCTTTATACGCAGTAAGCCATGGTTAATGTCTTGTTAATAGGGTAATAGCTTTGCAAAAAGGCCCGTATTGTCGTTGCAAACGATGAGTACGGGCTTTTTCTTTTCCTTGGAAATTAGAAAAATAGAATTAATATGAAAAGTCGTGCTATTTTATCGTTTGCATTTGGTGTTACATTATAAAAAGACAGCGGTTTCAAAAGCAGGGGGGACTATCTCTATGATTAGAGTGCTTATAGCGGATGACGAGCCGGAATTCCGTGACTATTTGGCTCATTTGACGGATTGGGAGGCGCTTGGGTTCGAGATCTGCGCGCAGGCACGCAACGGCAAGGAAGTGCTCGAGCTCGCGGAGCTATGGCAGCCACAGATCGCGCTGCTGGATATTAACATGCCGATTATGGACGGGTTGTTGGCTGCCGAAGCTTTGAAGAATGCTGATGAAAACACCTTAATCGCCTTGCTTACCGGGTACGGCGAGTTCGAATACGCGCGTAAGGCCATTAAGCTTGGGGTTGAAGATTATGTCTTGAAGCCATTCAAGAAGGATGAGCTGTTAGCTTCCATGTTCAAATTCAAAGCGATCATTAACAAGCGGAAGGATGAAATCGTGCAAGCGATGGATGATCGTTTCCTAGCCAAGGAAAGATTGCTAAACACGATTCTGACCGAAGAGTTCGATCGACAGGAAGACGAATTTATACGCTTTTTCGATAAACAAGGGGTGAAGCTCCAACAAGGTCCTTTTATGGTCGTATCCATTGAGATCGATAAGATGTATCAGCTTTGGAGCAAGTCACATGAGATTGCCTTGTGGAAATTCGCCGTTTCCAACGTGCTGATGGAGGTTGTTGTTTCGCGTAAACCGATGATCGTCTTTAATGGGCCGGAGGGGCGTATTGTTATCCTGCATGTCCTGGATGAAGAAGAGGATTCTTCAGAAACAAGGCTTGAAGGATACCGCAAACTATGCGACTATGTCAAAACTTATTTCAAATTCACCATTACCGTCGGGGTGTCACGGCCAGCAGCCGAATTAAAGGATATTCGAGCCGCTTATGCGGAGACCGTTATCGCATTGCAAAATAAATTGATATCCGGCAACGGCGGTCTTATCCCTTATAGTTCTCTGAACGATAAAGGAAGAGGCGTCGGATTTAACTCCATGAAGTGGAACGGGGAGCTGTTATCTGCTCTTAGGCGCAATGATTGTCAGGAAACAGAGGCTTCGCTTCATGAAATTAAAGCCTATATCCGGGACCATCAGCTGCCGGTTGATTTCTCTTACGCCATATTTATGAGCATTGTGTCCCTATGTTTGTCCTATATAACGGAGATGGGAGGAGACATGGAGCAGGTGCTGGGCAGCGACTTCCGTCCCTATCAGCAAATTAAACGCATGTCTTCGCTGGAAGATACGTTCGAATGGCTTAATCAAATTTTTAATGTAGCTATTGCCTATTACAGCAAACAAAAGGTTTCAAGACCGCTTCAAATCGTCCGGGAAGTCAAGGAGCATATCGACCTCCATTATTCGGACAGCGAGCTAAGCGTCGAGAATATTGCCCGTTATTTCCATCTGGATTCTAGCTATATCCGCAAAGTATTCGCGAAGGAGCTGAACGTAAGCGTCGCGGAATATATCACGTATGTCCGGCTTAATCAAGCAAAGCAGCTATTGGAGACTACGGGAATCAAGCTTCAGGAAGTGTCCGAAAGAGTGGGGTACAGTGATGCCGGTTATTTCAGCAAGGTGTTCAAGAAGCATTGCGGCGTGCTGCCAAGCGAATATATGGGGCGTATATGAGAAAGCTGTTCGACTTGTACCGGAATATGTACATTCGCAAGAAAATAACCATTGTATTTATTCCGATCGTTGTCCTGCCTCTTCTAGTCATTGTGTTTACTTCCAATAGCATTTTCTCCGATTCCACCCTTCAGAAGACGAAGGTGAACATTAAGGGAGAAACCAGCGTGATCTCGGCTCGCATGGATAACATCTACAGCAATGGAGAGACCTGCTCCAGTATTCTGGTTAAGGATATTAACCGGATCTACCAGGATCTTGGCATCGGAGAACAAAATACGTATCAGAATGTCAGGTTTCAAAATCAGATCCTTAATGAATTCGACTTTAATCTTCGGGCATTCAAGGACATTGAGTCGATAGCCTATATGGACTCCATGAACAACCTGTACGTATCGGATTACCGGTTAAATGCCAATATGGACAAGGCGATGAGAAGCCGGATGTTAGAGTCGTTAAAAGCTCCGGGCATTCCGACCAGCGTATGGTTCCCTATGCAGACCAGGGATTATTTGACGACCGATCCGAACAGTCCGGTTCTTACCATTGGGAAGAGAGTAGTCGATATCGAGTCGGGAGAGACTCTTGGGATCATCATTTTGAACATTAGGGAAAGTACGTTCTCTTCGATATTTCCAATGGAGGGCATCAAAGGGGAAGACGGCTTCAATATTGTGGACGCCAATGGACGGGTCGTTTCTTCAACGGACAAGGATGCTCTGCTGCAGCCCGTGCCAAACGCTAATCTCCTGAATTGGCTTCAAACGGGTAATGATGGGGAATCGAAATATGTTCACCTGGGTAATGGCGATTATCTCATCGTGAAGAAGGAGATTCCGGAGCTAGGCTGGACTTTGTACAAGCAGATGATGGTAAAAGAGCTGACGATTGACACTTATACGAACTCCTTCACGATATTTGTTGTTGGCCTGTTGTGTACGATCATAGCCATCATCAGTTCGATTGTCTTATCCCGCCATATTGCCAAGCCGATCATCAAGCTGACCAGAGTAGCCAAGCTGGTTCGGGAAGGGAACCTCAACACGGCTAGCGAAGTGAAGTCGCAAGACGAGGTAGGGATTCTAGCCGGCACCTTTAACGAAATGATCGTGACCATAAACGGCTTATTAAATAAAGTGACCCAGGAACAAAGAAAAAAGCGGGAATACGAATTCGCTCTTATTCAAGCGCAGATCAAACCTCATTTCTTCTACAATACCCTCGATTTGATCTATGTGCTTTGCGAAAAAGGGAAAACGTCGCTTGCCGCCGATACAACCATGGCATTGGCTGATTTCTACCGCATCTCGCTGAGTAAAGGAAAAGAGATTATTACAATCGCGGAAGAGCTAAAGGTCGCGGAAGACTATCTCTTTATTCAAAAAACCCGTTATTCCGATATCATCGACTTTACGATCGATGTGGACCCGGCCATCCTGGAGTACACGATTATCAAGCTGACCATTCAACCGCTTATCGAGAATGCGATTTATCATGGGCTTAGACCTAAAATGACGCCTGGCAAGATTACGATAAAAGGGTTCTGGGATCGCCAGGGCATTATTCTGCAAGTCATAGACGATGGAATCGGATTCCCGACTGAGGAATGGCAAGCGAACATCGACCCTGCTGCTCAGCCGATCCCAGCAGGAAAGTCTTTTGGACTAAAGAGCGTTCATGAACGAATTCAGTTGTATTTCGGAGAACGTTACGGCATTCAGGTGGAGAGCGGTATGAGCAGGGGCACGAAGGTTACCATTACGATTCCGCCCGTAGAGGGAGGGTTGTCGACATGAGAGTGAAAACGTTAATTATGCCGATGTTAATCGCTTCCCTCGCCGCGGCATTATCCGGATGCGGAGGTAACCAAGAGGGCAATGACCGGCTAACGGAAGTTCCTGCCGCAACAATCTATACCTATCGCATCATGACCCATTACTCCAACGCTGCGGAGAAGCTGCCTGTGGACGCCTCTATTGCGGAGGTTCATAAGCAATTCCCCAATGTCACCCTTATTCCTGAGCCATTAGCCAATGATAACGGGGAGCAATTCAAGACACGGCTTGTTACGGGAGACCTTCCGGCAATCATGGACATTAATGGACAGACCATCGAGAATGTCATTACTTCAGGCAGCGTCATTAGACTGTACAGCTATTTCAATGCTCATCCGGACTATGCCAATCAATTGATTCCAAGCGTAGCCGACAATCTCAGATACTCCGACGGACATATTTATGCTTTTCCGCGTAACGGTCCCGCTGCTGATCTTTTGTATTACAATAAACGGCTGTTCGAGACGTATAACATTGAAGTTCCCACTCATTATGCGCAGCTGCTTACTGCCGTCAAGGTATTGAGAAGTCATAATATCATTCCGATTGCGATGTTCGCCAAGCAGGCATGGCCGGTTGGAGCATTCTTCGACATGTTTGCGATGCGGGCCAATCGAGATGGCATGATGGCCCTTAGCCAAGGTACCGCAAAGGCTTCTGATCCCGGTTATAAGGAAGCTATTCGGAAGATGGGCGAATTGATTCAGAACGGCGTGTTTCAGCAGAATGCGATTGCCACGGATTACGTTTCCGCAAAAGCGCTGTTTTACAGCGGCAAAGCCGCCATGTTTATTAGCGGAGAATGGGACATTAGCGATACCGAAGCCCATCTCGGGAAGGATGTGGATTTCATGGATGTCTTTCCGACAACGGATCAGGGAGCGGTTCAGGCAAATCCATTGGCTATGCCGGGAGGAGGAGAACCTGGCGGAATAGCGGTGGCAGCTAATGCGCCTAACACGGATTTAGCCGTTCAAGTCGCGGCTGCGTATACGAGGGCCTTCCAAATATACTCGTTCGAATTGCAGAGCAGCACAATGGTGACGATTCCTACGGAGGGACTGACCCCCGAGCACCCTTTGTCGGAGATGACGAAGAGACTGCTTCTATCCAAGAGCCATTACGTGATGCGGTCTATGCCGGAGCATTCGCTTCCCAACAAGAAGTTCGCTGCCGCCTTCGGAGAAGAGCTGCAGAAATTCGCTGCCGGGGAGTTGCCGGATGATTTTATACGAAATACGGATTCGCTCATTCTTAGCACGCGATAATCGCGTGTCTTTTTTTGTCCTGAAAAGTACCAACGGATGCCCGTTAATTCCCTTCATGAGGTCTGGCAGGTTGATTACAATGAAGCCATGCTTCACAAATGAATAGGGGGAAAAAATTCTATGACTACCGGAATGAAAAAACCGCTTTCGATCGCTATGTCCGCCATTCTGCTGTCGTTATCGTTATCGGCATGCGGCAGCAACAATGACAACCAAGCCTCTAGCAGTAACTCTCCTGATGCGACAGCATCAAACATGGCCTCTGCGGAAGCGTCGCCAAGCGCATCCAATACAGCCGCTGATCCCGTGACTTACAAGGTTCTCACTCATTATTCCACGGATGACGAGAAGGCTCCGGCAGATTGGGCGGCGGAGGAACTCAAGAAAATCTACCCCAACGTTACGATTAAATACGAACCGCAAATGAATGACAACGGGGACTCCTTGAAAGCCAGAATCGCAACCGGCGATCTGCCTGATTTCTTCAACCTTATGCCGATCCAATTCGACGCGGCTATCCAATCGGGTTCGATTCTGGATTTGACGGCGGCTTGGGATGCCTCGACGGCCAAGGCCGATATGATTCAAAGCTCCCTCGATACGCAATTGAAGTATACGGACGGCAAAATTTGGGCCATTCCGCAAAACGGCCCGGGGATTGATCCTCTGTATTACAACAAAAAGGTATTTAGCGATAACGGAGTTAAGGTACCAACGAATTATCCGGAACTGCTCGAGGCGGTAAAAGCCTTTCATGCGGCAGGCATCGTTCCGATTCCGATGTTCGCGAAGGAAGCATGGCCAATCGGCGCCTTCTTTGATATGTTCGCGATGCGCGTGAATCCAAAAGGAATGATGGCGTTAAACGACGGAGATATCAAAGCATCGGATCCGGAGATGGCGGACGCGATTGGCAAGATGGCAGAGCTGATTAAAGCGGGGATCTTCCAGAAGGGAGCAACCTCGTACGACTATGATTCCGCGCGCGGCTTATTCCATCAGGGCAAAGCAGCCATGTTAATTAACGGCGAGTGGGATATCGGCGATATGGTCAAGGATTTTGGAGCAGACATCGGCAACATTGACTTCCTGGACGTATACCCAACGACCGATCAAGGCAAGGAAGACGCGAACAAATATGCGATGCCGGGCGCGGCGGAGCTGGGCGGCTTAGCTGTATCCTCGAAGGTGAAAGATCCCGATCAAGCGATGCAGGTCGCGATCACTCTTGCCAAGTTGATCGCTCAAGGCGGTTATGTAAAGGAAGGCCGCATCGACTCCACCTTCAAATTGGATGGTCTTACCTCGGAGATTGCCGTTCCGGATATGACGAAAAAACTGCTTAGCATGTCTTCGCAATATCAAATACTCGGCACGGTAGAGCACACGCTTCCCAACAAAGAATTCTCGACCGGCTTCGGCGAGCTGCTTCAGAAGCTGGTTGCGGGCGAGAGCGCAGCCGACTTCATTAAAGAAGTGGATGCTTTGCAAGCCAAGACCGTATTCAAAAAGTAACGCGCCGTTAATTGCGCAGGTTGTATGTACAAAGGCGCGCTCCGTTCAACATGCGGAGCGTGCCCCTAATCGAAGACTGAACACGAAGGTGCGTGATTTCATGAGAACGCTTCGCTCCAATCCTTTAGCCACGGCCATCTTTGTTCTGCCGGCACTAATCGTATTTACGGTTATCGTCATGTATCCGCTGGTCCAAACGTTGTTTATGAGTTTGTTTGACTGGGATGGCGTACTGAAAGCGAAGTTTGTTGGTTTGAATAATTTTAACACCCTGATTCACGATGATATCTTTTATGTATCGCTTAAGAACGGTTTTATATTCGCGGTTATTCTAACCGTCTTTCAACTGGTATTAGCCACGGTGTTTGCCTTGATCCTGCTTAATCCTCGAATCAAAGGCAAAAACATGCTGCGCAGAGCTTATTTCATACCCGTTGTCCTGTCGGTAACGGTTGTCTGCCAGTTATGGATTTCGATGTACAATCCGCAATACGGGATGATCAACAAGCTGTTTCAGGCGCTAGGCTTGTCCTATAGCCAAGACTGGTTGTCTAACCTGGGCCTGTCTTCCATCATCGCGGTCACGATGGTGGCTGCCTGGCAAGGGATGGGTTATCAATTCGCACTTATCTATGCCGCAGCCAAATCTCTTCCCGAGCACTTCTTCGAGGCCGCTAAGATTGACGGGGCCACTACCTTCCAAATCCATCGGAAAATAACAATTCCACTGCTCGCGGAAACGTACCGGATATGCTTGATATTTACGCTTAACGCCGGCCTTAACGCCTTCGCTTACATGCAGATCATGACCAAAGGCGGGCCTGGGACGTCTACTTACACGCTAACGTACATGATGTACCGTTCAGCTTTTAAGCTGGATCAGTACGGTTACGGCTGCGCGGTTGCCGTTGTCGTTGTTCTGCAGTGCTTGTTTGTCACTTTCTTAATCAATAAATTTGTAGCGCGTGAACGCATTACGTATTAAGGTGGCTTCGATGACAATAATCCGATCTCTCAAGAACATCGCCATGCCGGCCGGTCTTTGGATCTATCTCGTTATCTCCTTGTATCCGCTGATCTATCTCATTTTCTTCTCGCTGAAAAATAATGACGAAATATTTACGACCAACCCGCTTGGCTTTCCGCATCCGATTAGATTTAACAATTACCGGGACGCCGTAGAGTCTTTCGACATTACGTTGTATTTCAAAAATAGCCTGATCGTTACTTTGATATCGATAATCGCTATTCTGATTCTCAGTTTAATGTTCGCTTATGCATCCGCGAGAATGACTTGGAAGCTGCGATCTTTCGCGAACTCTTATATCCTAATCGGGTTATTTATACCGACACAGGTCATCTTGATTCCGCTGGCCGTCTTCGTTCGCGATATGGGTATTTCGAATACGTATCTGGGATTGATTCTCCCGTATGTCGCTTTTAATTTGGCGTTTTCCAGCCTTATATTTTACAGCTTCTTCCGAACGATTCCGATGGAGATCGAGGAATCAGCCTTTATGGATGGTGCCTCCATCTATCGGACCTTTCTGCAGATTATGCTGCCCTTGGTTCAACCGGCCGTTGCGACGGTTACGATATTTTCTTTTATGAACGTGTGGAACGAATTTACTTTATCCCTGATTCTGGCCACGAAGGAATCCATAAAAACGCTGCCGATCGGGCTTTTGTCCTTTACCGGTCAATACGCGACGAATTGGGGGCCGATGGGGGCCGCGATGGTATTATCGAGCATTCCGGTTATCGTGGTGTACCTGATACTAGGTGATCAGGTTGAAAAGGCGCTAACGGTGGGTTCGGCAGTGAAAGGATAATCAGTTATTCGAGGAGGGAACAGGTTGAAGAAGAGTACTAGTTTGTTAATGCTCATGTTAATTATGTGCTTGCTATTTATCATTCCGCATAACGGTTATGCTGCAAATCCAGTGATGACAGTAGACCTTGGAACATCAACGGGGGCACCTCTGCATGGGGCGACGGGCTTCTTATATGGACTAGAGAATGATGCAACTCCGGATGATTCTCTCTTAACCGGGCTGAATTCGCTGGATATGACGGGACAGATGGCCCCGGGCGGCCAACAGCATGCCGGAGGCGATGCCTTTGTCGTGGCGGATAAATGGTTCAGGTCGGGAGGCAAGTATGTTCAGATTTACATGCAGGATATTTACGCACAGTGGCCTTATCCCAACAATTTTACGGATTATTTAACCAAAGTATCGACGATAGCAAACCAAGTGAAAAACAATGTGAACCGGACAAGGTTTCTGTACGTTCCATTTAATGAACCCGACTGGATCTGGTATGGAACATCGGGAACAAAGCTGACGAACTTCCAGAACGATTGGAAGACCGTTTACCAATTAATTCGATCGATTGATCCTGGCGCGAAGATCGTTGGACCAAACTTCGAACATTATAACAGCGCGGCATATCGTTCTTTTTTTACTTTCGCGAAGGCGAACAATGTATTGCCCGACTATACGAGCTGGCATGAACTCGATGATACGGCAAGCACTTGGTACAACAGCTATAACGATTACCGGAGCATGGAAGACTCGCTTGGCATTGCGGATCTTCCCATTACTATTAACGAATATGGCAAAAATACGGAGTTAGGCGTACCGGGCAAATTGACGCAATACATGGCTCGGTTTGAGAATAGCAAAGTACATGCCGGTCTTGCTTACTGGTATAAGGAAGGGCAACTGGACGAATTGCTTACGCCGTCGCACACCAAAGCTGGGGCATGGTATCTATTCCAATGGTACGGAGGGTTCACGGGCCAGACCATAGCAGTTACGCCTCCAACGCAAAACGGAGACATGCAGGGATTAGGGTATTATGACAGCGCCAGAAAGCTATCGGCCGTCATCTTTGGCGGGGGCAGCGGCAGCCTGGATATGCGCGTCAACAATATTCCGGCTAATCTGCAGACGAACGGAGTAACTAAAATTGAAGTCTGGGGTGTAGATAATTCCAATAAAACGACATCTACAGGGACTTATCTGCTCTCAAGCACCAATTATGCGGGTTCAGGCGGCAACGTGCAATTTACGCTGAATAATTTGAATGCAAGCTCCGCTTACCAGCTTGTCATTAAGCCGGGGGATAGCAGCGGATCAAGCGGCTTTGATCCGAATGGATATTATAAGATTGTTAATCGGACGAATGGAATGGTGGTAGACAGCGGAGGTAATATTGCGCAAGGCACATCCGCGATTCAATGGGTGTGGAACGGGGGAACGAATCAACAGTTTCAAATACTGGATGCGGGAAGCGGTTATTACAAGTTCGTCAACCGAACGAACGGAATGGCGCTTGATAGCGGAGGGAATGTCGCGCAAGGAACCTCGCTCATTCAATGGGCGGTAAACGGCGGCACGAATCAGCAATTCAGTATTGTTGATGTCGGCGGAGGATATTACCGAATCGTCAATCGTCAAAACGGCATGGTCTTCGACAGCGGTGGCAATGTCGCGCAGAGCTCGCCCGTAAAACAATGGAATTGGGATGGCAGCACCAATCTGCAATGGCAAATCATTAAAGTGAACTAAGAGGGAAAGAGAAGACCAAGGCAGCCTGGGCTGGCTTGGTCTTTCGTCTGTTTATTTGATTATAGATTAACGGCCTGCATACCCGATTCATTCATGCGTTCACCGTGGGCGATATTTTTCGGACTGACGGCTTCAATGCGAGCCAGTTCATCGGCAGTCAATTCGATAGCGGCAGCTCCGGCATTTTCCTCTAAATATTTTAGGCGTTTAGTTCCCGGAATTGGAAGAGCTCCGTTTGCAATTGTCCATGCCAAAGCGAGCTGCGAAAGCGTACAGTTTTTTTCGGCCGCAATCTTCTTAATCTCTTCGAGAACATCCAGATTTTTCTGGAAATTCTCGCCTTGATAGCGCGGCATATATTTACGAATATCATCTTCGGCGAAGTCGGAGAAGCTGCGAATTTCACCGGTAATAATACCTCGGCTAAGCGGACTGTAAGCAACATGCGTGATGCCAAGCTCGCGTACGACGGGCAGAATCTCATCCTCGATTTCGCGGCTCCATAACGAATATTCGGTTTGAAGCGCGGAGATTGGATGAACGGCATGCGCCCGGCGGATCGTTCCCGCGCCAGCTTCGGACAAGCCTAAGTACCGGACCTTGCCGGCCTTCACCAATTCAGCCATTGCGCCAACGGTTTCTTCAATCGGCACGTTAGGGTCAACTCTATGCTGGTAATACAAGTCGATGTAATCAAGGCCAAGCCGCTTGAGACTTTCATCGATCGCTTGCTTGACGTAATCGGGATGGCCTCCTCGGAATTCCCAATTTGGTCCAAAAGTGAATTTGGTCGCTACGACCGCTTGATCACGGCGCCCCTTCAACGCTTGTCCGAGAAGCTCTTCGTTGTGCCCATTGCCATAAGCATCGGCTGTATCTAATAGGGTCACGCCTAATTCCAAAGCGCGGTGAATAACGTTTATGGATTCTTGATCATTCGCTAGACCATAAATGCCGGAGGACATTCCCATCATGCCAAGCCCGATTGAAGATACGGTCAAATCGCTGTTGCCAAGTTGTCTTGTTTTCATCTTTTGTTTCTCTCCTTCGAAATGAAATTCGATTACGGTGAACAGAATACCACACGAATTGTCCGGTGTAAACGAAAAACGTAAAAAACGTTTAGTGTGTTCGTATCCTTCGTTTTTTTGTATAATAGGGCTATTGAAGGAGGCATTGGCATGACCCCAAAGGAAGAGACTAAAGATCCGCATGCGGAAATGAGAAGCAAACTTGTGGCAAAAGTAATCCCAATCGTACGAAAGAATGGTTTTCAGGCGCTTCGAATGGAAACCATCTGCAAGTATATGGATGTAAGCAAGGCAACGATGTATAAATATTTTGCATCCAAGGAAGAGGTCATGGGGAGCGCGGTTGATGTGCTCGTCGAATTCATTGAAGAATTTGACGTTGATGCCGCTGATACAGTGGACTCTTATGGAACCGTGTTCCAACAACTCCTGGAGCAGTCGATCCTGATCGCGGCTTATATCTCCGACGGGTTCTTGAATGAGCTGCAGGCGGTGTATCCGGATCTGCACGTTCGATTAACCGATGCGATGAAGAAAAGGGAGAAGAAAATACTTGAAATCCATCTCGAAGGGAAAAACAAAGGAATTTACAATGCATTTAACGAGAATCTGTTATTCCTTCAGGAGCATGTGCTCGTAAGAGCGATGATGGACGTCAAATTCCTGATGAGCTACCAGATGTCGCTGGAAGAAGTACTGCTTGAATATTATAAGTTGATGAAGCACCAGCTATTCAAGCAGGAGTACCGGTGCTTGTCGGATGATGCGGCCATGGCAGCCAAATGCGAATTCCTGGCGAAGAAAATAACCCGCGATTTGTTCTGAAAACGAGTTAAAAAGCAAACAAAAAGAACGAACTCATTGTCTGAATTCGTTCTTTTTGGCGCTCTCGAAGGTTTATTTCCACTCCGAATCAAGAAGAGAGAACATAAGAGTGTCCGTGATCCATAAACCAAAAGGATATTGCCTCAGCAATCCTTCCTGTTGGAAGTGTAATTTGCGCAATACGGCAAGGGACGCGACATTCTCGGGCATGACCTTAGCTTGCAGACGCTTCAGTTCCAGGATGTCGAATCCGTAGGCAATAACCGCGCGAAGGGCTTCGGTCATATAGCCTTTTCCCCAATATTCCGGCAGGATGATATATTCCAGATCACCTGCTGCTTCAAGCTCGAAATCTCTTGCAATAACCATACCGATGACAGTGCCATTATCTTTAAGAGTTATCGCCCAGCGGATCATTTCCATCGATTCAAATCTTTGCCGGGATCTGCCGATTAAAAGGACGGCTTTTTCCTTGGAGTCCATCGGCGTGTTTCCGAAGAACTTTGCGCTTTCGGAGTCAGAAAGCATTAGGAACAGAGCATCCGCATCCGTTGAATCATTTTGAGTAAACGATCTGAGAATAAGCCGTTCCGTTTCTAAGACAGGGAATGTTGTAAAATGGTGCTGAAAACTCATGATGGTAACCTCCATGTCGTTATAATAATGCAGAATTATAGCAGAAATTTGGAAGGGCTCCAATCGAATTTCATAAATAGTACAGTAACATCCTATAACTATTGCATTTAATTCAAAGATCATGCTCAGCTATGCTAGGGAGAAAGTGCTTAAAAGGAGTTGTCTACCTATGCATATTCCAATCGTTCGTCCCGGCATGTTCACGGTTCAGGCTGCTGCGGATGCCCGCAGGCTTGAATTTGACGCCAAGAATGAGGTTATCGTTAATAACAAGCTGTCTGTCGATTTCGTATTCGTAGGCGATTCGATTACCCACTGCTGGGAGCTGCAGGCATATTTTGGCGGAACGTCGCGCATTGTCATTAACCGAGGGATCGCCGGAGATAAGACGGAGTTCGCGAAACGCAGATTTATGGCGGATGTTATTCAGTTGAAGCCCGCCAATGCGGTTATTATGATAGGCATCAATGATACGTGGGTGCTGGATGATAAGGACGCAGCGGGCAATACGCCGCATGAGGTCGAGCAGCTTATCGGGAAGAATATCGAAGCGATGGTTCAAATGGCGGATGAGCACGGGCAAAAGCTTATTCTATGTTCGCTGCTGCCGACGAATATACCGGGTAACCGGACAAACGCCTCGCGAAATGAGATGATCGTCCGAGTAAACAGCAGGCTGGAAGCCTTGGCCGGGCGTCAAAGTCATCTCTTCGTAGACTATCACTCCGCGCTTGTTGATCAGGATGGAATGACGCTGCGAGACGGCTTGACGGTTGACGGACTTCATCCTCATGTTCTCGGCTATAATAGAATGGCTCAGACGTTGAAGACTACGCTATATCAGCAAGGGATCGAAATCTAGAAGCCAAGTGATGGGATCATTCACCAAACGGGCATGCCAAGATATGATGGCTTGCCCGTTTTTTTGCATACTTTAACTCGCGTTCCTCTGGTCACAGCTTGTCTTCCCCAGCATGTATGATTTGATTTAGCATTTTAGCTAAGTGGAAGTTGTTCTCGAGCGGTAGCTGCTTGGTCCAAGTCCTTCTATCTTCTTGAAAATGCGGGAGAAATAGAATGGATCCTCAAAGCCGCATTGCTTCGCTATGTCGGCGACAGACAGGTTAGTGCTGGCCAGTAAATGCTTCGCACGCTGAATACGCAGCTGCTGCACGTATGTCCCAATCGTAATGCCCGCGTTTTTCTTGAAAATTTGGCATAAATACACATAGGAATGCAGTAACTCTGCTTCAAGCGCGGTACTACTGACGTCACCGGTGTATGTTTCATCCAGCAGATTAACTAACTTTCGATAGAGTAAATAGTTAGGTGAAGAATCGGTTTGCACCGGCAGTTGCTCCATCCAATTATCGGCAATTAGGCCCAAAATCTGTCCCAGCAGCAGGGAACTTCGGTAGCGGTAATAGCCCTCCGGTTCCCGAAACCGGTCGCATAGCTGTTCAAATAGCCCCAAAAGTTCGTAGCGCTTGGCCGCTTTTAATCTTCTCGGCAGCAGCAAATAATCCGAAGCGGAGGATTCGGTTATGCGAAGATCCTGCAGGCCTGGATGCGGGTTGTTAGTTGGGCCAACTGGTCGGGTTGGGTCAGGAATGCCTGCTTGATAGACCGGTGCGGGATCGGTCAGAAACTGTACCCAGTAGAATCCGCAATGATCGCCAATCGGCTTCCACCCCTTATGTTGTTCCCAGGAACGCAAAAGGTAGCATTCTCCGCTGTTTAAAGTCAGCTTATCCTCGCCAATCTGCAGATGAACAGGCCCTTCCGTTATCATGATGAGCTCAAAGAACGGATTTGATTTCCATTGTTGCAAATGCTCGTTTCCTTGTAATTCAGAGACCCACTTCACATCTAATCTAGCTAATCTGGACAGGAAGAAATAATCCATGCGTGGTCATTCACCTCATTAGGGACAATTCGGTCTGCTCTTATTTAGTCAGCCTATTCTAGCATAAACTTTGCGTCCGATATTCTTACCTTGCTGGATAAGAATATCGGATTTTTCGTTTGTCTGTCCATCATGTCCGGACAGACAAATCAGATAAGATTAAGGAAACCAATATTTAGTGCAGATGTCATCTGTAATTTCAACATCAGTACTGACGGCGGTTTTCTATTACCTTAAATATAGGAGGAGATAGGGTGTATAACGTATTGCTGGTTGACGACGAGCCATTGGTGATGGAAGGCATGCAGATGCTGATTGAGTGGGAAAACTATGGTTTTACTATTAAAGATACGGCTAGCAATGGATTCGAGGCCATGGAGAAATTAACCCGTGAGCACTATCATCTGGTTATTACTGACATTCGAATGCCTGAGATGGACGGCCTGGAATTAATCGGGCAATTCAGCGAGCAGGAAAGGAGACCTGCAATCATTATTTTAAGCGGTCACAATGAGTTCAATTACGCGAAGCAAGCCCTTAGGCATGGGGTTAACCAATATTTGCTCAAGCCCGTAGACGTAACCGAACTTACGGAAACGCTTACTTCTATCAGAGGCCAGCTGGATCAGACGCAAAGCCGGTTATCGGCAGACCTACTAACCTATCGAAACGCGCGTGCCAAAATGCTGATCGATCTTTCGAATGGCCACCTGTCTGAACATGGGAAAAGCGTTTTGCAGTCCCGCTATCAGATTCGTTTAATGCCTCATATTCGAATTACGATGTTGGAAATCGTCGATTTTCACTGCATCTATCGAAATAAACCCGGCGACGCGACTTTATATAAATTCGGACTGCACAATATTGCGGAAGAACTGCTCGAACAAGCCTCTGTAGGCTATGTGTATGATGATTCCTTCGGCAGAATAGGCGTCATTCTTCACGATGACCTGGAAAAATCCATGCTCAAGCTTCGCCATGTCCGCTCCGCCATGAAATCAATTTTTAAGACGGATGTGAGAATAGGCGTCAGCCGTTCTTATCCGCTTGAAGCTATCGCAGGGGGCAAACAGGAGGCCATTCAACTGCTGGAGGCTTGGGAGGACGGTCAGGATGCCGTGAAGCTGTTTGTCGAATCCGAGTTCGAAACCTCGAAAGCGATGAAGCTTGTTTGGAATATACAGGCGCTGATTGATGCGGTGGAGTCAGGTGACAAAACGGCCATTACGGATCATATTTCAACCTTTATAACCGTAATTGTTCCAAAGGCTGTAACAAAAGTGGAAATCCGAAGCCTGCTGTACGGCATTGTTCTGCAATTTCATACTTTGTGCCAAAAGCATGGCATGGAGATAAACGATAACTATGCGAAGGTGCTGCCTGAGGGAACGGACCATCCCGACCGTCTGAGGGAATGGCTTATTCAGCTTGCCTATGAGACAAGCGGCCGCATTTTGAATTTGAACGCGGATACGGTTAAGGAACCGGAGCTGATTAAACAAATCGTCATGTATATTCATGAACATTATCAGGAGGAATTATCTCTCAAGAGTCTGGCAGGACAGTTTTATTTGAATTCGGCCTATCTGGGGCAGCTGTTCAAGCAGAAGATGGGAGAGCCTTTTAATGATTATTTAAACAAAGTACGGATCTCCGAGGTCAAACGTTTAATTCTGCAGAAGCCGGGAAAGGTCATGGAATTTATTCGAATGGCAGGCTATAACAACGTCGAGCACTTCTATCGCCAGTTCAAGCGCTATGAGGGGATTTCCTTCGCTGAATATAAGGTCGGCAAGCGTTCACTGATGAAATGATGTATAGGGGGAAGTATGCGATGAAGATGCGCAAGAAGCTGCTGCTGTCCTACCTGCTTGTTGTACTGATCCCAATTATAGTACTAGGCTATTATTTGATCAGCAGCTTGACGAGTGTAACGCTTCAGAACAACGACCGTATCAACAAAATTGGCTTGCAGCAGATCGGCGCGAATATATCGGATGAAATCACGAATATTATGAAGTTTTCTGACCGTATCATGCTGGACCGCTCCCTTACGAATTATCTCGATACGGAATACAGAGGCCTTGAAGCGACAGAAGAGGAGTTCGTTCAGTACCAGAAAGATTACAGCACCATCTTTGA
This sequence comes from Paenibacillus sp. JDR-2, assembly GCF_000023585.1. Taxonomy (NCBI): domain Bacteria; kingdom Bacillati; phylum Bacillota; class Bacilli; order Caryophanales; family Paenibacillaceae; genus Paenibacillus; species Paenibacillus sp. JDR-2. The sequence continues at coordinate 2,955,027 of NC_012914.1, forward strand.
TACCTATTCGTCGGGACTTACGATTCTGAATAACAAAACAGAGATGGTTCTGTTCTCGGACAATCCATCGACGATTAAGGACCGTACCTTCCTGCTGGAGCTGACCGATGACCTGAAGAGAGAAGATTGGTCACAGGAGCTCATGAAAGCCAGAGGCGATAATGTGTTCCTGGGATTAAAGAAGGATGCCCAGAACAACCGGCAGGAAATTGTCATCGGGCGGCAGCTGGCCAGTGTGACGAACTATACGCATCTGCTGCAGCTAAGCGTAGCGGAATCGACGTTGTATAAATATATCCAGATGGAGACCGGCAACAAGGAGATCTATCTGCTTGACGCGCAAGGGAGGGTCATGACGGCCAATGCCAACCGCGATTATATCGGACAAGCCTTCGACCAAATTCCGGGCATTGCCCCGTTACTGAATAATGCGAAGAACGATGGTCCTACGGTTGTATCGCTCCCGTTGGAACTCAGAAGTCCGTTCTCAGGATGGAAGCTTGTTGCGATTTTCTCATCAGGCTCGGTACTGTCCAATATCGGAGACATCGTACGTCAAAGCCTGCTGGTCTGCCTAGTCTGCGTGCTAATTTCACTGCTTATGATGATGATCTTCTCCGAAAGGCTGTCACGGCGCCTGAAGCAGTTAGTCCGTCATATGGCGAACATTAGGGATGGCAGAATGGCCGCGCCTGAACCCGATCATACGGGAGATGAGATAGGAGAGCTAAACCGGGGGTTCCGCAATATGATCCATCGTATTAACGAGCTGATCTCGGAAGTGTACCAGCAGGATATAGAACGCAAACAGCTCATTATTGAGAAGCAGGATGCAGAGCTGAGGGCACTGCAAAGCCAAATCAATCCGCATTTTCTATTCAATACGATGGAGTCCATACGGATGACCTTGGTGAAGAAGCGGGATACGGAAACGGCGGATATCGTGGCCAGCTTCTCGAAGCTGTTCCGCCAGAGCATGGATTGGCGGAGCGAGTGGAATACGATTGCGCAGGAAGCGGATTTCATCAGCCATTACATCCGAGTATTGAAGCTTCGTTTTCGCGACAAGCTGCAGTTCAAGATGCAAATTGACGAAGATGCACAGCAGCTGGAGCTGCCGAAATTCACTCTTCAGCCATTAATTGAGAATGCCATTGTGCACAGCATTGAAAGACGGATAGAAGGCGGTTGTATTTCCTTGAAGGTTCAGATGGCTGGCGAGCGGATTAGGATTGCCATTTGCGATGACAGCCCCGGCTTCTCGCCGGAACGATTAATAGAAATTACGGATAGGCTGGCTCAGAGTGCAAGCGTAAAGACGTCGGAGAGAATCGGCCTGCTCAATGTTCATTTGAGACTTGTGGCTGTATTTGGCCAGGAAGCCGGTCTGCGAATCGAAAGCGAGCCGGGACGGACGGTGTTCAGCTTCGAGATTCAGGCAAATCGACTGAAGCTGCAGGCCTAAGCCTTACCTCTCTTAATAAGGCATCATCTATAAAATGTGCAGTGTTTCCCTATGATAATATCCTTCGAAAACGCTTTATTTCCTTGTACGATTAAGACGAATTCAAACGATGAATGAACAAGTGCAGGGAGGGAGCCTGTTTGAGAAAGGCAACAGGAGACATTGTAGCAAACGGCCTTTTACAAGGCGCGGAAGTTGAGAGCAAAAGATTGAGAAAGGGCTTCTTCTTCGAGATGAGAAGGCATGGAGCCTTGTACAGCATGTTTTTACCCGGAGCCATTTTTCTGCTTGTATTCGCTTACTTGCCCATGGTTGGACTGGTCATACCGTTCAAGTATATTACGTACAGCAACAGCTTCTGGTCAACGCTGTTTGACAGCAAGTGGGTAGGGTTCTACAACTTCCAGTTTTTCTGGGACTCGCCGGATTTGTACCGAATTATGCGAAATACAATCGGTTACAACGTGATCAACATTGTGCTTGGACTCGTTATTGCCGTTTCGGTTGCCATTGCCTTGAATGAAATTCGCAATCGTAAATCCGCCAAGACCTATCAGACAATCATGTTCATGCCGTATTTCCTGTCATGGGTCATTGTTGGTTATCTGGCTTACGCGTTCCTCTCGCCAAACGGTTTCATCAATATGGGAATTCTAAAGCCCTTTGGCATTGAACAAATCAGTTTTTATACCGATCCGAAGTATTGGCCGTTTATATTAATTTTCTTTGCTCATTGGAAGGGCACCGGTTACGGCGTCATTATTTATCTGGCGGCTATCGCCGGACAGGACCAATCGCTGTATGAGGCAGCTGCCATCGACGGTGCAAGCAGAGGACAGCAAATTCGTAAAATCATGATTCCGCTGCTCAAGCCGATGATGATTATCTTAACGATATTGGCGGTCGGCGGCATATTCAGCAGCGACTTCGGTTTGTTCTATAACGTTCCGCTCAATCAAGGCGTGCTGAAAGAGACAACGGATGTCATTAACACCTATGTCTACAATGCCTTGATGTCATCGGGAGACATTTCTCTCAGCGCGGCTGTCGGTTTGTTCCAGTCCGTACTCGGCTTCTTTATGGTCGTTGGCGTCAACTGGATAGCCGGCAAGATTGATCCTGAGAGCAAGTTATTCTAGAGGGGGCTGAGCGGAAAATGGGAACATCGATATCGCGAACGACCAATATTATCGTCAATTTATTTCTTATCGTGCTTGTCCTGCTTTGTTTGCTGCCGATTGTGTTGGTACTTTCCGTCTCGTTCACGGATGAAACGTCTTTGCTGAACCAGGGGTACAACTTCATCCCGGGCAAATTCAGCATCGAGCCTTACAGGTTTCTTATGGATACGAACCTATCCGGCATATTAAATGCTTACAAAATAACGATATTTAACACGGTTGTCGGCACGATGCTCACGCTGTTAATGGTTGCGCTGTATGCTTATCCATTGTCGCGGAAGGACTTGAAGTACAACAACTTTTTTACCTTCTTCCTATACTTCACAATGCTGTTCGGCGGCGGGATGGTGCCTTGGTATCTCGTTTGCACGCAAGTGCTTGGTCTGAAGGATTCCATCTGGGCCATGATTTTGCCAAGCATATTTAATGGCTTCTTCGTCTTCGTCATGCGTACGTTCTACAAGAGCACCATACCTGTCGAAGTGCTGGAGTCGGCTAAGATCGACGGCGCAGGAGAATACCGTATCTTTTTCCAGATTGTATTGCCGCTTTCGCTTCCCGCGATTGCTACGGTAGCTATCTTTACCGCCGTCGGTTTCTGGAACGATTATTGGCTGCCGCTCATGCTGATTAACGATCCGAAGCTGTCGAACCTTCAATATATGATCTATCGGATCATGACGAATATTCAGGCTATACGAGAATACAGTCAGGACGCTTCCGGCATCGCAACGTCACTCGCCAATGCCCCAAGCGAAGGGATACGGATGGCTATGGCCATGATCACCATGGGACCAATTGTTCTTATATACCCGTTTTTGCAAAAGTACTTTGTCAAAGGTCTGACGATTGGTGCAATCAAGGGCTAGTCCAAAGCTGGTTTCAACCGGGATTAACCGGATGAACATAAATTACGCAATAGGGGGATAACCATGGTTAACAAGAAAGCCCGCTCTACTCGCAGCATGTTCTTGATGCTTGCACTTGTTCTTATTACAACCATGCTTGCGGCTTGTTCAGGAGGCAACGAGAAGACGAAGAACTCGGCTTCAACAACAACGCCTGGCAATGCGTCCAGCAACGCGGGAGAGACAGCAAAGCCGGAAGACAACGGAATTGATATTTCCAAGCCGGTAACGCTGAAATGGTACATGATGACGTTCGGTGAGATTCCGCCGAATCAGGACCGTATCTTGGCAGCAATCAACAAGTATACGCAAGAGAAGCTTAATGCAACGATTGACATGGAATATATCGATGTAGGCTCATGGGATACGAAGGTTAATGCCATGCTTACGACTCGTGAAGAGTTCGATATGATTTTTGCTCCATCGTGGAGATGGTTCCGTTCCAATGCGCAAAAAGGCGCTTATTACGAAATTACGCCAGACGCGCTGGATAAATATTTGCCGCAGACAAAAGCACTGTTCACGGATGCGATCTGGGACAGCACGAAAGTAAAGGGCAAATATTATGCCGTTCCGGGCAACAAGGATATCGCAGAGGCTTGGGGCTGGGTATGGCGCAAGGATATTGCGGACAAGTATGGCATCGATATGACGAAAGTGAAGACCTTCCAGGATATTGAACCCATTCTGGCTAAAATCAAAGAGGTTGAGCCGGATCTTGTACCAATCGACGAGAACCAGGAGCCGCTTAGAGGCCGCACTACATTTGAAACGCTGAATGCGGGCAACTGGACGCTTCGCACGGATAATGACTCCATGGAGCTCGTGAAGCTGTACGACCAGCCGGAAGCGCTGGAAATGAGAAAGCTGTGGTACGACTTCTATAAAAAAGGGTTTATCCGCAAAGACGCAGCTACAAAGCGCGATGTGGACTTAATCAACACCGGAAAGGTATTCGCAAGCTGGATGCAGCTTAAGCCAGGCAAGGATGCGGAGCTTAACGCAGCGGCAAAAGGCAATCCGGCATTCCCGAAAGATGCGGTGTACGCACAAAATATCGTTACCGAGCCTTATATTACGAACGATGCAGCGCTTGGATCCTCAACAGCCATCTCAAGCACATCCAAAAATCCGGAACGGGCTATGATGTTCCTGGAATTGTATATGAACGATAAGTACTTGAACAACCTGATCAACTTTGGCGAAGAGGGCGTTGACTACACGAAAGTTGGAGACAACCGCATTGAGCCGATTGAAGGCAAATACTCGCTTAAAGGCATGAACTGGGCTTACGGCAACCAATTCTTGAACTACCTGCAGCCTGGTGAAGCTGATGATAAGTGGGAGCAGTTCAAAACGTTCAACTCGTCTGCAATTCCAGTTAAAAATCTTGGCTTCTTCTTCGACGAAGAACCGGTCCGCAAGGAATTAAATGCGTTGACGGCGGCAACGTCGGAATTCGCTGCGATGTATTGGGGTCTTCTTGATCCAGACGTTTATCTGCCTAAGCTGGAAAAGAAAGAAAAAGCAGCTGGCATGGATAAGGTAAATGCCGAAGTCCAGCGTCAATGGGCGGAGTTCCTGGCCTCCAAAGGCAAGTAAGTAACTGAATAACAGCTCTTAAAAGCAGGAAAAGCAAGCCGTTCTAAACGCATAGTCGTTAGGAGCGGCTTGCTCTCTATGAGGAAGAATAGGGAAGGAGCTTTATGGATGAAATGGAGAATAGGAAAGAAAAAGGGATTCGCCAGCGGCCTGCTTGCACTTATCCTGTTATTCACAATGGCTTGGCCGGTATCAGCAGAATCCTGGGTAAATATTCCGTTTGCTACGGAATCTGCGTTGAATGCAGGGAATATCGGCGGGGATGGTACGCAGTGGCTGCAAGGACTAGCCGTAGATTCCAAGGACGGACAATTTCTGGTATTCACAACGGATGTAGGAGGAGTCTACCGCAGTCTGGATGGCGGAGATCATTGGGAGGCCGCGAATATCGGGCTGAAGTCGCGCGGCGGCAGTACGGTTGTTATCGATCCGAACAATGAGAATAGAGTATTGATGGCAGGCGGCAATTCCATGGCTAATGATGCCAACGGACTTTATTTGTCGGAGAATAAAGCAGGCAGCTGGAGCCAGGTATTCGGGGCAAGAATTGTAGCCTACCGGGATTACCGGACGCAGCTTGCCTTTGACCCATCTAGTTATGACGATTCTATTGGAGGCAGCGCGGTCGTCTACTGGAGCAGGGCAGCATGGGAAGTGAATCCTTATCAGAATCCAGAGATCCACCCTGCTATCTATAAGTCGATAGACGGGGGCCATACATGGGCAGAGCTGCCTAACACGAGTGCTTATGCAGGTGGTCAAATTGCGGTTCATCCGACCAAAGGCTATGTGTATTCAGCTCGTAATGACGGCTTCTATAAGAGTGTAGATGGCGGGGCTACCTACACGCTTAAGGAAGCTGGCGATATTAAGAGCATGAGTGTGGTGAGTTCACGAGAGGATAATGTTTATATCAATAAGAACGACGGCTTATACGTATCCTCGGACAGCGGGGAATCATTCCAGAAGGTAGAGTCGACATCGTTCCCAACCTGGAATCCAATGTACTTGCAGGTCAACCCTGTTAATCCGGATCGTATGATGATCTGCAACAATGTTATGGATAAGCAGGATGGCTTCACGGAGGGTGATCCATGGTTCTCGACCAAGACGTATTATACGACGGACGGCGGAGTAACGTGGACCGAATCGATCAAAGACAATACCTATCACTTTGGTCCGTTTAATGCCCGCCAGCAGATCTATGCCTGGCATCCAACAGATGAGAAGAAGGCGTGGGCATTCGGCGGAGACTGGATGACGACAACGACAGATGGCGGAGCTCATTTTGCATGGGCGAATAACGGCTACGGCGGGGTTATGATCGGCGGTTCATTCAATTTTAATCTCGATAATCCGGACTTGCTCTTCGTTGCCTCGCAGGATTACAACGGAGGGCTGACCGTTAATGGAGGAACGAGCTGGAAATATGTCAATTTCAGCGACTGGGAATGGGGCGGCTGGGGATATGGCGCCTATGCGGTAACGGAGGATGTACTGATTGTTGCCCGCAAATATTGGGACGGCACGAAGGATATTGCCGTAAGCCGCGATGGCGGCAAGTCCTTTAACCAAGTCGATCTTGGGAAAGATGCGAATGGCGGGCAGATTCATCTGCAAGGTTTAGAAACCGCTTACGCGGATCCAACGAATGATCAGATCTTATTTGTACATGAGTATCGAAGCAGCGATCAAGGAAGAACATGGAAGCGCATGATTGGTGCAAACGGAGTATTAACCTCCAATCCTGGAGGCGATCATGAGCTTTATGGTGCTAAAGGACGTAAAGTCGTCGTGTCACGTGATCATGGCTTGTCCTGGAATACGGTGGCCACATTCCCTCAGGATGTGAGAGATGTCGCCTACGATCAAGACCGAAACGTCGTCTATGCTGCAACTTGGGACGGATTATATTCTTATAATCTCACTGCCAAGACAATGACGGATCTGAAGCCTTCCGTACCAGTCGATCAATACGGCATGCAGCGGTTCTCCACCGTGGCGGTTGATCCGGTTGACCCTTCTATTGTCTATACGGGCGGACCGGCTAATACGTATATGTCGGATGCGGCGGTCCTTCGTTCCAAGGATGCAGGGCAGTCCTGGGAAGTAATCAACCGGAATGACCGCAACAGCGTAATTGACTCTGGCCCAGTTGGGGCGCGTGAAACAAGCTGGATTCGCGTTAATCCGAAGACGAGATATGCTTTTGTCGCTGGACAGTGCTACGGTTTCTGGAAGATAGCCCCTCCAGGAAGTCCAGATGAGACGGAAGGTCTCGCATTAAACGCCTATTCGGGTTCAGGTGAGGCGACACTCGACTGGTATGGTAACGGTTCAACAACGTTAGGTGACCTGATGAATGTGGCTAAGAATGTCGACAACAATAGCGATTCACGTATAAAAGATGCTTATGATGTGAATGGCGACCGGTTGATTGACGGCAAAGATCTGTACATTTTATCAAGAAGAGTGGAAGATTCGCAGGATAAGCCATTATCTACCTACTCCGTCGAAAGGCAAGATGCGCCGGGCGGTGCATTCGTGGAGATAGCTGGTCAGTTGACAGACACCTCCTATGTTGATAACGGATTAACGAACGGTGCAGCGTATGCTTATCGGGTAGTGGAGCATAACAGCGGAGAAGAGCAGTCTGCGACTGTCATTGCCAAGGTGACGCCGTCTAATGCCGCTCCATCATACTTGACCGTAACTGGCGAAAGTGACCGGATCCGCTTGTACTGGGAGAAGAAATCCGGCAATTATAATGTCTATCGCAAGGCCGAGGGGGATGCGGATTGGACGCTCCTGGCAACGGCAATTGAAGATAACCGCTATGAAGATCTTCAGGCGGAAAAAGGTGTGGACTATGCGTATACGGTTACAGCCGTATCTTCTGCCAATCCGGAAGTGGAATCGCCAAAGTCAGAAGAACGGACGGCTCGTTTATACGTGGCAGGAGAAGTAACGGAGATCTCCCCGTATATCACGCAGTATTCGCAGAACTTCGATGACAATACCGCAGAGAACTGGAACTTGTCGTCGTCAATGATACTGGATGGAGGACAACTGAAGAGCAGTCAGCAAGGCTATGAACGCGCTTACTACTCGGGTGGTCTGCTGCCAGAAACCTTCGACTACCGTGTAACGGTTACACGTGGTGGAGGCGGTGATCTCAATCGCGCCCAGATCGTGTTCAACAGGCAGGACGACGATAACTATTACATGCTGGACCTGACCCCTTCCGAGACCCTCTTCATGAAAGTGAAGGACGGTGCTGTGACGAAGCTGGGAGGAACAGCCTATACCAATCCGGAGTGGACGCCGGTAGAGTATACCGTTAAACGCAATAGCGGAGATCAGTATACGATAATCGCCAAGAAGGACGGTATCGCCAAGCTTCTATTTAATAATGTAACGGATTCCGATTTCATTGGCGGATATGCGGGTGCAGGCGCGACATGGAGCTTCTCGTCGTTTGACAATGTCAGCATTGGACCGGTTACGGAGAATGAGGCAACAATTGATACGATCGTTACTTATAATCAATCCTTCGAAGGAACTGTTGATAATTGGGATCTTGGAGCCATGAACGTTGCAGACGGCAAGCTGAAGGTGAACAACTTCGGCGGAGGCACAACAGCGCTCTATACAGGGGCTATTGTCGACGGAGAGATGACGTACTCGGCATCTCTGATGCTAGGCGGAGGCGGCTCGGCTAACTTGGGCCGAATGCTGTTCTATATGCAGGATGCCGGCAACGGTTATGCATTCCAGATTACGAAGGATACAGCCAAGCTGCTGAAGCTTCAGGACGGCAATACGACCGTATTGGCAGAGGTCGATCATCCGAAGGACGAGTGGGCAACATTAACTTACAAAATCACATCCGATGGAGCTGGCAATCTTCAAGTCGACACGATGGATGCAGGAGGTGCTGTGACGATCTTGACCGCTGCCGATTCAACTTTTACGCGTGGTTACATCGGGGTGTCTCATGAATACAGCGCATTTGAAGTCGATGATATTCATGTTCGCACGCCTCGTTCGGAGCAGCAGGAGAACGCTGGCTTGAAGCTTGAAGTATGGACCAATATCGACGGAGAATCGATTGATCAGATTCCACTGGACACCGCACCTAACCGCACAGACGTTATCGAGAATTTCGATGCGCCCCGCGGTCAAGGCGATGATTACGGCATTCGCATAAGCGGTTATTTGAAGCCTGCCGTATCCGGCACTTACAAGTTCTATATGGCTAGTGACGATCATGGACAGCTATGGCTCAGCACGGACAGCGATCCAGCCAACAAGACGAAGATTGCCTTTCTTAATTATTGGGCTAATCCCTATGAGTGGCAGAAGTACCCTGGAGATCAGATTACGTCCGACATCTATCTCGAAGCAGGCCACTCCTATTATGTAGAAGGTTTAATGAAGCAGGACGGCGGCGGAGATCATTACGAGGTGGCATGGACAGGACCTGAATTTGCTGATCCGACGATTATTTCGAATGAATATCTATCCCTTATTCCTTAGTAAGTGCACTCATTATAGGTCGAGGAGGTTACTGCTTGTGAAAATGTTTCGTATGCTGCTTGCTATGGTTATTGCGCTGGGACTAACTTCGGCTCCAAGGGCCGAGGCGAACGCTCCGGCATTGCCAGCGGTTACCGCAGCCCCGTCGGTACAAGGGGAACTGGTGAACGTAACGATTAAGGGCAGCGGGGTCGGCCATTTATACGGAGTACAGCTGCAAATCGCATACGATGCGACGGCGCTTGAATTTGTTTCGGCAAAGCCGCGTTATTTCGAATATGCATCGCAGCGTCAGGTGAATACGGATGCGTATGATTTACTCGATACGGCTGGTGCCCCGGTGGGATTCCAGCTGGTAACGGCAGAAGACGGGAATATCGACTACCTTGCAAGCCAAGTCAAGCAAGGTGCTACCGTTTCCGACAATTCAGCAGTGCTTGATTTACAGTTCAAGGCGTTGCATGCGGGTACAGCAACGGTATCGGTTGTGAAAAGCAAACTGATGAAGCTGCTTCAAGACAAGCCTGAAGAGATCACGGGCGCAACGCTTTCGCTGTCATTAGGCGGAAGCGAGACAGAGCATAGCGGCAGCGGGTCGATTATTACGTCTTCCACTCCCGCCAGCGATTTTGTGGCTGCCATAACATCTATTGTCAAGAACGGCTCGTTAAGCAAGGAACAGAAGATCGAACAAGTGAAGGCTTATATCGGCGCACATCTTCCGGCACTGGCTGTCTATCAGGTTCCAGCCAATAACATCTCCGGCGGCGGCTCTGCTCCGGTACTTGCAAGCGTAAACGGGCAGGCGCTTCAGGGTGCGGTTAACACGTATGCGGATCTCTTAAAGCAATTGAAGCTGCTAGCAGCAACGGCAGGGATAAATGATCCATGGCCTAGCGTATTCCACATCCAATTGCCGCCAACTGTCCAAGCGGAAAGTGTTCAAGTCGAGCTGCCGGCTGGCGCTCTGATCACGATGAAGCAAGCTGGACTTGCGCTGCTCATCGACACGTCTACCGGAAGCATGAGTGTGAAAACGGACGCGTTCTTGCTGCCGGCCAATGCGACAGTGTTTACCTTTACGTTTAATAAACTGGCAGGAGCTGCAGGAACAGGAATTAGCGTAGCTCTGCAGGCGGATGCCAAGCAATCCGGGACTGTTCCTCTCCCTGGTCCGGTACAGTTAAGCTTCCCGTATACGCTGAAGCCTGGCGAGAAAGGGGATCGTGTCATTATTGTTCAGCTCAAGGAAGACGGCAGCGAAGTGCCAGTCGTGAACAGCTGGTACGATGCGGTCTCCGGTCAAATGGTGTTCAGAACCTTAGAGGCGGGGTCATTTATCATAAAATCGGCTTCTTCTTCCTTCTCCGATATGCAAGACCATTGGTCGAAGAATGCGGTTGAACAGCTGGCGGACCGAGGTGTTCTTAAAGGCAAAGCGGGCAATCGATTCGATCCGCAGGGGGACGTGACGCGGGAAGAATTCGCGGCCATGCTTGTCAGAGCATTTGCACTGACGGCTGGTTCCGGTGCTGCCGGCCATCCGTTTAAGGATGTTGACGAAGGAAGCTGGTCGGCCGATGCGATTCAAATTGCTTATTCACTTGGCATCGTGAACGGCACCAGCCCGACCTCCTTCCATCCGCAGCAGCTGATTACGCGCGAGGAGCTTGCGGTCATGCTGTACAAGGCCGCGCAGGCGGCGCAATTGCTGCTGCCAAGCGCTAATGCGCCTAAGGTAAGCGATCTGTCCCAAGCATCCGCATTTGCAACGGAAAGTTTAAATCAATTGCTTCAATCAGGTATTATGCAGGGCGATGGCAAAGGAGCCGTCCATCCGCGCACGTCGGCAACACGCGCGGAGTCCGCGATGATGATCTATAAAGCCATCAAGTTATTCAGGGAAGGTGCGAATTGGCTGCAATGAGTATTTCACAACAACAAGAGCTTACGATAAATCTTGAGGCGATGCCCTTCAGCCGCCAAGGCTCCTATCTGGCATTGGGTCAACCGCCGTACTTCATGGACATTGAGCCTGGACTTTATTTCCGAACGCTTCGCGGCGGCAACTTTGATCTTCCCCGCCGTGAAGTATTCCGTATCCAATTGGTGACGGACGGTGAGGTGCTGGGCGATGTCAGCATGGTTGCATCTCCTGCCGTATTAACCATGGAACACGAGAAGGGATCGGCCAGCTTCTGCTGGTCCGATCTCGATACCCTGCGCGTGAGAGGCGCCGGTGTTGGCGTTCGTCTCGTTAAGGCAACGACGGGAAGCTACGACTTTGTATACGGATTTGGGGGAGAACGCTGCTTCATTAACGCTTCCACTCAGCGAATGAATTATCGTGTCGAAGCGCTGTCCGGTCATTTGCATATCATGTCTGTCTGGGAGGAAGTAAAAAGCACGGATATTGTGCTGGAGCTTGCACCGGATAAACAAACGGGCGAGCTTTCCTTTGAAATCGAGGAATTTGCTTCGACATGGAGCGGGCCTAAGCCTTATCGGTCGTTTGAGGAATGCGTGCTGGAGGCGAAGCAGGAATACGAGTCTTGGCTCGAGCAGGTCTATACCGGGATAGAGCGTGACAGCATGTCAACGGAGGGAGTAGCGATGGCGGCTTACGTGAATGGTTCTGGAATAGTACGGCCATCGGGTCTGCTAAAGCGTCCAGCCATGCTCATGTCCAAAAACCATATGACCAACGTATGGAGCTGGGATCATTGCTTTAATGCCATTGCGCTTGCTCCGCATGATATAAAGCTTGCATGGGATCAGTTCATGCTGCCGTTTGATCATCAGGAGGGCGTTGGCATGCTTCCGGATTTGATTAATGACGGATTCGCTCTGCCGAACTTTACGAAGCCGCCTATCCATGGCTGGGCATTATCGAAGCTATGGGAGCTTGCGCCTGATTTCGTTGAAGAGCAGCTGCCTGGACTCTATGGACCTCTCTGTCAATGGACGCGCTGGTGGCTCACCTATCGGGATGAAGGCGGTCTAGGCTTGCCTTATTATATTCATGGCAACGACAGCGGCTGGGACAATGCGACGATATTCCGTCTAGGCGGGCCGGTTCGTTCTCCCGATCTTGCTGCTTTTCTATCCGTACAGATGGAGACATTGGAGCGGATCGCAAGGAAGATCGGGCTTCAGGAAGAAGCGGAGCAATGGGCCGAGCAGCGTAAGCTTCTCGTAACGCGTATGCTCGATCAATTCTGGAAGGACGGCAAATTTACGGCTCTCCATGTGGAAACGGGGGAGACCGTCGAGGCAGACAGCCTGATTCTGTATTTACCTTTAATCTTAGGCGAAGCGCTGCCTGATGAGGTTATTCATATCTTGACGAAAGATTTGAGCCAGGAAGGCCGTTATTTGACGGATTACGGATTGGCTACCGAGCGGGTTGACAGTCCAAGATACCGGAGCGACGGTTATTGGCGCGGCCCGATCTGGGCGCCTTCCACATTGCTGGTTATCGAAGGGCTGGACCGCTCGGGTAAGAAGGAGCTTGCGCGTGAGGTGGCGCGGAGGTTCTGCCGTATGGTAGAGAAGACAGGCATGGCGGAGAATTTCGATGCGATGACGGGCCGTGGACTGCGGGATTTGGCCTATACCTGGACATCAAGCGTGTATCTCATTTTGCTTCGCCAATATGGAGCTGTTCTGAAGTAACGCTATTAACGGAAGACCAGATGGACGATCTTTAGCTCGCGATGCCGCGAATGCCAAAGATCGTTCATTTGATTAGAGTGACCTCGTTGCTATACTGCGATTATCACTTAACGGGAGGAATTACATATGAAGCTGACATTACAGAATTACCGGGAGAAAGTAACGGGCTGCTGGATCGGCAAAAACATCGGAGGCACGCTGGGTGCCCCGTTTGAATGCAAGCGCGGTGTATTCGATTTCGATTTCTACACGCAGGAACTAAACGGCGAGCCGCTCCCAAACGATGATCTGGATTTGCAGCTGGTGTGGCTGAACGCGGCGGAGAAATACGGCCGTAATGTTAACGCACGGATTCTGGGCGAATACTGGCTCTCCTACATCGTACCCAACTGGGGCGAATATGGAGCCGGTAAAAATAATATGCGGCAGGGTCTTGTTCCGCCGTTATCCGGCTATGTGAATAACGTATTCCGGGACAGCAACGGAGCATGGATCCGCTCGGAGATTTGGGCATGCCTGACGCCTGGTCATCCCGAACTGGCTGTCAAGTACGCTTATGAAGATGCGATTGTGGATCATAGCCACGAAGGGGTCTATGCCGAGGTATTCTTTGCGGCTATTCAAAGCGCGGCATTCGTAGAAAGCAACCGGGATACGCTCATTGATATTGGTCTGTCCTATATTCCGGAAGACAGCGGCATTGCCAAAGGGGTAGCTTCTGTCCGTGCCTCTTATGCGGCAGGCGCAACATGGCAGGAAGCACGCGTGAAGCTGATGAACGATGTGCCGGGCAGCTTCGGCATCTTGGCGATGGCCAAGAAAGATCTTCCAACGGACGTGCCTGTTGGTCCTATGGGCTACGACGCGCCAAGCAATGTCGGCATTACCATATTGGGCTGGCTTTATGGAGAAGGGGATTTCGCGAAGAGCATCTGTATAGCGAATAACTGCGGCGAGGATACGGATTGTACGGCTGCAACCTTAGGATCCATTCTTGGCATCATTGGCGGGGCGGCAAGCATTCCCGAGAATTGGAAAGAGCCGATTGGTGATGCCATTAAGACGTTATGCTTGAATTTAGGTGATCAAGGGCTGCGTATTCCGAAGACGGTAACCGAGCTTACGGACCGTATTATCCGCTTGACTCCGCTATTCCTGGGAAGCGAGCTATGCGACTACGTCACTTCTTCGGAGGGTTATACGATTGAGACGAGAGAAGGCGATGGTCTTTATCAGCATCCGGAATGGGTAAACGCATGGATTGACCGTAAATTCTCGGATAGGCTTGCGCAAAGCCCGTTTACGGTGGAATATGACTTTACGATTTTTACGGTACGGCTTAATTATGGAGCTGCTCCGTATGTGCAAGAAGGCAAAGAAATGACCTTCAAGCTGCAGGTTGTTAATCAGCTGTTTATTCAGCAATGGCTGCAGGTGAAATGGCATCTGCCCGAAGGCTGGAGTATTAGCCCAAGTCCGGTATACGCGGCTTCGCTCGAGCATTACCATTGCAACGACGGCATGACGGAGCTGGAATTCACGGTTACGGCGAACGGGCTGACGCAATCCCGCTATGATCTGATTGTGGAGATTACTTCTAACGGACGGCCGACAAAAGGCCTGATTCCGGTCGTGCTGATTCACGGAAAACCTGGCCTATAGATCAATCAGGCGAGAGGAGTTTGAATAAGTTGAGCAAGACGACTGCACATATTATTTCGCATACCCACTGGGATCGAGAATGGTACCGTCCTTACGAAAAGCATCATATGCAGCTCATCGATATCATGGACAGCTTAATTGAATTGCTGGACAATGATGAACAATTCCTCAGTTTCCATCTGGATGGGCAGACGATTATTTTGGACGACTATTTGGAGGTTCGTCCTGCGCAGCGGGAGAAAGTGCTGAAGCTGGTGCGCGAAGGCAGACTGATGGTTGGTCCCTGGTATGTGCTCCAGGATGAATTCCTGACCAGCAGTGAAGCCAATGCACGCAATCTGCAGATCGGGATGCGAGACGCGGCTGCTTATGGGGGGAGCTGCTTAATCGGATATTTCCCCGATTCTTTCGGCAATATGGGGCAGGCACCGCAGATTCTTGCCCAAGCAGGTATTTCCTGTGCCGTCTTTGGCCGGGGAGTGAAGCCAACGGGCTTCAACAATGCCGTCTATGATTCATTCGAGTCGCCTTATTCCGAAATGTGGTGGCAGTCGCCGGACGGCTCGAAGGTGCTTGGCGTGCTGTTCGCCAACTGGTACAACAACGGCATGGAGATTCCTGCCGATGCCGACTCGGCAGCAGTATTCTGGAATAGCAAGCTGGCCGATGCGCGCCGCTTTGCCTCAACGGAGCATCTTCTCTTCATGAACGGATGCGATCATCAGCCTGTTCAACTGAATTTAAGCCAAGCGCTTGAAGCGACAAGGGAGCTGTATCCCGATATCGATTTCGTCCATGCCAGCTGGCCCGAATATATTGAGCAGCTATCGAAGGAGGTGCCGGATAGTCTGGTGACCGTTGAAGGCGAACTTCGCAGCCAAAAGACTGATGGATGGGGAACGCTTGTCAACACGGCTTCCGCAAGAGTGTACATTAAGCAGGCTAATCAAAGAGGACAGGCGCTGCTAGAGCGAGCGGCCGAGCCTCTTGCTGCAATGGCGGCACTTACAGGCGCTTCTTACCCGCACGATAAGCTGACTTTTGCATGGAAGACGTTGATGCAGAATCACCCTCACGACAGTATTTGCGGCTGCAGCGTGGATGAGGTGCATGCGGAGATGATGACGAGATTCGCGAAGAGCGCGCATGCCGCCGAATCGATTATCGAGCAAAGCCTGCAGATGATCAACGCGTCTATCGACTTAACGGCCTTCACAAGACCGGCGGCAGCTTGTAGTCTTCCTTTTACTGTCTACAATACAACCGGCTGGGAAAGGACAGGTGTCGTAGCGGTCGAGCTGGATATTCGCAGGCTGCCGTTCAGTTATGACACGCGTGAAGCCTCGTTGTCCGAACTCGGCGATCTCGCGTTTGCCAAGGGCAAAGTGATGGATGCGCATGGCCGGGAGATCTTATTTGCCTTGGAGGACCTTGGCGTACGCTTTGGTTATGAGCTGCCAAGCGATAAGTTCCGTCAGCCTTATTTGGCCCGGACAATCCGATTGCACATGCTAGCCTCCGATGTCCCGCAGATGGGCTATCGCACTTATGCATGGGTAGCGGATCATGAGGAGAGTCAGCTTGAATCTCGACATGAGGCGGAGCGAGTCGAGAGCGAACCCCATATGCTTGATAACCGTTATTTGAATGTTGTCATTCAAGAGGATGGCAGATTGACAATGACGGATAAGCGCAGCGGCCGCAGCTACCATGATCTGCTTGCCTATGAGAATGCCGGCGACATCGGCAATGAATATATGTTCCGTCAGCCAAATGGCGAGCAGCCGATTACGACAGCAGGACTTTCAGCGAAGATTACGCTTAAGGAGAGAAGCGAGCTCCGCACCGTATATGAAATTGTCCATGAATGGGATGTTCCGGCATGCGGCTCGGAGGAGCTGGACCGTGAGCGCCGCGAGCTCGTCTACTTCGCGCATCGCAGCGCTCAACGCAGTACGGAACAAACGATGCTCGCCCTGAAGACTACCGTAACGTTGGAAAAGGATGCGAAGAAGCTTGACGTGGTGACCATGGTGAATAACACCGCGAGCGATTATCGTCTTCGGGTATTGTTCCCTACCGATATAGCTGCGGAATACGTGGAGGCCGATTCGATCTTCGAGGTGGCAAGGCGCAGGATTCAGCCGGAGCCGGAATGGAATAATCCGAGTCACTGCCAGCATCAGCAGGCATTTGTAAGCCTGCACGATGAGCAATCGGGGCTGACCGTCGCAAACCTGGGACTAAATGAATATGAAGTGCTTCGCGACGGTCGCAACACCCTAGCCATTACATTGCTGCGAGCGGTTGGGGAACTCGGGGATTGGGGCTATTTCCCGACGCCGGATGCACAATGCCAAGGCATGCATACGTTTACGTATTCTATTATTCCATTTGCAGGGGAAGATGCGGCTTATGAGAGTTATATACAGGCGTACCAATTGCAGACGCCGTGGCATGCTAAGCAGCATCATCAAGCATCAACAGGGCTCGAGGCGCCGGAGCGCAGCTTCTTAACCTGGCATGGAGAAGGTCTTGCGCTCTCCGCATTCAAGCTGTCCGAGGAAACAGGGGATCTCATCGTCCGCTGGTATACGCTTGGCGCCGAGGAACGGTCCTTGTCAATTGCTTCCCTGCCGACGGTTACGGAATGGTACGAGAGTAATCTGTTGGAGCGTAAAGGAGCGCCAATGGTTGGAAGCGGGAATGGCTTGGCGTTAAAAGCAGGCGGCTATCGGATCCTTACACTCGGCGCTCGTTGCAAGAGTTAGAGAATGAAACAGCCATAATTATTACATGCTTCTTGTATAATCACACCCCTGCGTCCGCAGGGGTGTTTCGTTATTGTTAGAACATATAACGGTGCATAAGGAGTGTCGACATTGAAACCATGGTTGGAAATCGAAAGCGGCGGCAAGCTGAAGCTTGGCGGCATGACGGTATTTGATAGACTAGTTCCCTTACTTTCATTGGAGCTTGACGGGACTGCTGAAGAAAGACCGATGCTGAACCTCGCAGAGGAGCAGCGGAGTGAGGACGGCAAGCTGGCACGATTCCGTTACGAGGATCAGGAGAAGAGTATCGCGCTTACAGTGACATTTACGCATGACGGTGAAGAAGACGTTGTTGTCGGCAGTATCCATTACGAATCGGCAAGCGAGATGGTAGGCGGTAAGTGCCGTACGCTTCATGCGCGGGAAGGTATTCGGCTGCTAGCAGGCCAGCCTGGTCAACCGGATTCTGCCGCGGAGCCGAAGCAGCGATACATGGCTCTTCATCTGCATAAGGACTGGTGGACAAGACCCGCATTTGGCAGCAGTTGGTCCGAGCTTCCGCCAAGGACGCAGTCCTTGACCTCCGAACTCGGGGATGGGCGTCATATGACCATAGTGCCGATTACCGGTCCGCAGCTGAAGACGGAAATAATCGGTGCGGAAGATGAAACGGGGCTATACCTCAATACGTCAGCTTATGCTGGAGGTTATGCCAATATGGAGAGCCCCGCTTTTGCGATCGCGCTTGGGGACTCGCCGTTTGATTCCGCAAGACTTGCTATGAAATATGCACTGGAGGCTTCCGGCTCACTAGGCAAGCTGCGGGAAGAACGGCGTTATCCCGAGATGTTCGAGTATTTAGGCTGGTGCTCTTGGGATGCCTTCTACTACGATATTTCCGAGCAAGGCCTTCTGGATAAAGCGGCTGAGCTGAAGGAGAAAGGGATACCGGCAAAATGGATGATTATCGATGCGGGCTGGTCGGATGATGATGACTACGCGCTGAAATCCTTCGAAGCGCATCCGGTAAAATTCCCAGGGGGCCTCGCCCGTACAGTCGGCAAGCTCAAAGCAAATGACGGAATGCGCTGGGTTGGCGTATGGCATACGTTAATCGGGTATTGGAACGGAGTTGCGAGAAACAGTGAGCTTGCGATCAGGCATCAATCGTCTTTGACGGCGACCCGATGCGGCAAGCTGGTGCCGGCGCCTAGCGCAGCTGCTGCATTCCCTTTCTGGAACGAGTGGCACCGAAGCTTGAAGCAAAGCGGTATTGACTTCGTCAAGGTGGACTACCAAAGCATTTTAAGCAATATGCTGGGTCACTCCGGCGCAATCGGAAGCACCGCCCGGGAAGCGCATGAAGCGCTGGAAGCTTCGGTCAGCAAAAACTTTGATTCCGCTATGATCAACTGCATGGGCATGGCTTCAGAAAATGTATTCAACCGCGCGAATTCGGCGTTATCTCGCAATAGCGACGACTTCTTCCCGAACGAGCCGCAGGGCTTTGCCGAGCATGTCATGCAAAATGTGTACAATGCTGTTGTGCATGGCACCGTATTCTGGACGGACTGGGATATGTGGTGGACCAAGCACAGCGACGCTGCGGTACATTCACTGCTCCGCGCGCTTAGCGGCGGTCCGATCTATGTCAGCGACAAGGTTGGCGAGACGGAGAAGGAAAGCTTGCTCCCTCTTGTCTACTCGGACGGCCGAATTGCAAGAGCCGATCAGCCGGGGCTGCCGACGGCGGACTGCTTGTATTCGGATCCAACTGCAGGAGAGATCCCGCTTAAAGTTTGGAACAAAAAGGGCAGCCATACCTTTGTGGGAGCCTTCCATCTGCATGGAACAGCCGAGAAGCTTAGCGGCCAGGTTGGACATTCCGACCTTGCTGCCGGAACTTTCGAAGAAGATATACTGGTCTATGAACATTTCAGCAGCGAAGCGAGAGTGCTTCCGGCAACTGCAAACGGTGAGGGTTGGACGTTCGAATTGGCGCGCGGCGAAGCAAAGCTGTTCAAGGGATGCCCGCTTCATGACGGTACGGCGATCATCGGCTTGGCCGATAAGTATCTCAGCGCGGATGGCGTGCTTGAGAGTACCGGACATGAAGGACGCTGGAGCGTCAAGCTGCGCGAGGGCGGACGTTTCGTCTGGTACAGCGAAAGCCAGCCTAGCGGAGTTGAAGTGAACGGCCGGACGGCTGAAGCAAACCGGATTGGCGACCGGCTCTATGAAGTGATTACATTTGCAGGCGGAGAACCGGTTTGGATCAGTTGGCAGGCATAGGAATGAACAGGGACAGGGGCGCAAACTCGTTTGCGCCTTTTGCTGTTACATCAGGATTAGGGCCAGCACATTTAGTCATAATCAGATCAGTTAATATCCATAATCCCTTCAGTGCCTTAAGGGATTCTATTTTAATATGATAGGGTCATTGATCAAGAGAAGCTGAGGGGGAAATGACATGACATTGAAATTGCATGAGAAGCCGGAAGGGATTGCTCCTTCCCCGGATTATACGTTGAAGATTAATGGCGAGGAGGCGTTCGTCTACCATATTCCAGGCATGGCGGGCGGTGCCGTGTCGTATGCTTCCTTTGATTTTGAAGGCAAAGCAGTCATTGAAATTACTTCGGTATGGAACGTGGAGTCGGTAGAAGTTAGACCTCAATCGTATGGAATTGCATCAACGCTGGAAGGCAATACCGCAACATTCCAAATTGACCGTCCTTGTCAGCTGTTTATTAAGTGGAATGACCAGTTCGAGCTTCCTTTCTATTTATTCGCTAACGGTTTAGAGCAAGAGCCGCCGATCGACGCCACCGGGATTAAGCATTATTTTGGCCCGGGAATCCATGATGGGGGCAATATGACATTAGGAAGCGGCGAATCGGTTTATTTGGCAGCAGGCGCCTTCGTCTACGGAACCATTCATGCCGAGTTTGCCTCTAACGTGAAAATCTACGGCCGGGGTATTTTATGCGCGTCAGACATTCCGTTCGGCACCCCGGAAGGATATCCGACGGAAGTCGTCGGCTTCAACGCCTGCAGCCATATTGAAGTAAGCGGCATAACCATTATTGATTCCTTCGGTTGGACGCTTGTTGGATACGACTGCGACAACATGCTTGTGTCGAACGTGAAGATCATTAATGAACGCAAATGGTCAACCGATGGCATTAATCCATGCAACTGCCGGGATGTCCGGATTGAGAAATGCTTCGTGCGGAGCAAGGATGATTGCGTTGCGGTAAAAGGCTTGCAGGCGAGTGACCGCTTCGATTGCAACTGGTCGCCGCTGACCAATATTCATGTCGTGGACTGCGTCTTCTGGAGCGACAACAATAACGGAATTGTGGTTGGCTGCGAGAATAAAGCTCAAATTATCGAGAACATCCGGTTCGAGAACTGCGACTTGCTCAAAGTGAGCAACACTTGCGGAGATATCGCCGGTGCCCTGTCCGTCATTGCAATCGACGATACAATCATCCGTGATATTACGTTCGAGCAAATCCGGATCGAGCATGCGGCGGGTCCTCTGTTTAATGTCTTTTTTGCGGAGAGCATGTTCAGCGGTTCAATTGTAGGTTCGTTCAAGCCTGAAGGCGGCGTCATCGACAATATCAAGTTTCGTTCCATCAGCGTAACCGGCGGTCCAGCGCGCCGCTCTTATATTCGGGGCATGGGCCAGAAGCGGATGATCAGCAATGTAACCTTTGAGAGAATATCCATTCATGGAGAGAGCGTCAAGACACCGGAGCAAATGAAGCTTGTTGTCAATGCATTCACCGAAGGGGTTCGGGTCCTTTAGCCCCTATAGATACTGCAGTATTCACCTTTAATTAATCCAGCGTTTCTGTAAGGTTATTCTTCTATACTGGTAGCATCCCGCTCATAGGAGCGCCGGTATAGGAGGTGACTCGTGCTTGTTGATTAAAAAGGAATACTGGAGGAAGGTGAAATGAAAACGCATACAAGGTCAGTCTCGCCATTAGCTTGTCCCAATAAGAGAGGAGCTTTATTGATGAAGACAAGATTATCCGGTAAGTCGCAGCACTTGAACAGCAGGATAAACAAACTGGCCATTACTCTTATAGCTTGCCTGCTGCTTGCAGGTTTTGGAAACGTATCAAGCGTTTTCGCGGAATCATGGACACCGGTACCATTAGTAACGGCCGCAACCAAGAACGCCGGCAATATGGGTGGAGAAGGCGCGCAGTGGCCCATCTACATGACCGTATCGGAATCCGACCCGAACTTTATGCTCTACGGGACCGATGTAGGAGGCATGTTCAGGAGCACGAACGGCGGCGCAAGCTGGGAGCCGTCTGGCAATGGGTTTGACTCAGGCGGTGCAACCGGCATGCAGATTGACCCCTTTAATGCGAATCGTGCCATTGCCATTGGCGCCTATTCCATGCCGCTTTCGTGGAATGGGTTATATCTAACGACGAATAAAGGAGCAAGCTGGACGCGAACCCGCGGCGAGAATATCGCCGGATACCGGGATACTCGGGATCAAATTGCCTATGATCGCAGCAGCTATGATGCGGCAGCCGGCTATACGAAAGTAGTGTACTGGAGCAGAGTCAGGCATGATTCTTACAACTGGGGAACGCCAACGATTGATCCGAATATCTACAAATCAACCGATGGGGGAGCTACCTGGAACGTGCTTGCTAGCTCTGCAGATCCAGCCGGAGGCGATATCGCGGTTCATCCAACAAACGGCTGGGTGTACGCGGCAAGCGACAACGGCTTTTATCGCAGCAAGAACGGAGGGGTCAGCTTTGACCGTCTGCGAACTTCCGCCGCGGTTGATATCGAAGTGATTCCATCCCAGCCGAATACGGTATGGATTACGCAGGACGACGGCATCTACAAATCGACGGATAGCGGGGATTCCTTCACGAAGGTTAGCGGATCAACCTGGCCGGCGGCTTATCCCAAATATTTGGCGGTTAGTCCCGTTAATCCGTCCAACATGATGATATCCGAAGAGACGGATGATTGGACCGTTAACCGCCATTACCGTTCAACCGACGGAGGAGTAACGTGGTCTCTTTCTCAAAACATTGACAGCTCGAACAGCTTTATTCCGCTGAATCTTCGGAGCTCCCATTTTGTTTGGAGTCCGACAAATGGCAATACCGTCTGGGGCTTTGGCGGCGATGTCATCCTGAAGAGCACGGATGCAGGCGCGAACTGGCAGTGGGCCAATAACGGCAACAACGGCATCATGACCGGCGGACTGATGAATTGGAGCACGCAGGACGGCAACGTCATGTATATGTCCGCGCAGGACTACAACGGCGGATTAACCACGGACGCGGGTAACACGTGGACTTACGTCGACCCTAACAGCAACGGCTGGGTATACGGCGGTTATGCGCTTAACAATCAGATCATGTACGGCGGATACGGGCATGGCAGCTACTCGCTGTATGTGACAAGGAACGGGGCAACAAGCGGTTGGACGAATACCGGTCTGCCGCTATACGGCATGCAGATATCCTACAGTGATCCTGCCGATTCTAATGTGCTGTTCGCTTGGGAATACCGAAGCGGGGACGGCGGCCAGACCTGGAAGCCGCTTGCCGGAGCCAGAGGCGTATTTACCTCCAATCCAACCGGACAACGAGAGCTGTATGGCTCTTATGGCGGCGATGTAGTTACTTCCTTCGATAAAGGCCTTACTTGGTCGACGGTTGTATCGCTGCCATCGGGTGAAGGCGTTAGAGATATTGCCTACGATCAGAAGCGCAACCGGCTGTTCATCGCTTCTACCGCAGAGAAGCTTTACCGATTCGAATCGGGCGTTCTGACGGATATCACGAGTCATATTCCGGCCGATCAGATGGGCAACCGGTGGATATGGTCTGTCGCCGTTGATCCGGGCAATCCGAATATCGTGTACAAAGCAGGCGCGGCCAATATTTATCAATCCGATGTTTCTGCCGCCCGATCCATTGACGGAGGAGATACATGGCAGTCGCTTAATCTCAGTCCCCGATTCAACAATAGCGCATTTGGCAAAAGCGGAGGCATTGGAGCATCTGTCGTTCGCGTGAATCCAGTAACGCATGAAGCTTTCTTTGGATCTGTCTGTTATGGGCTGTGGAAGATTGGAGCTCCTGCAGGTGTCAGCGTTCCGGCTCAAGGACCGGCGGCACCTGCCGTACAAGGCCAAAGTGTATTGTACGCGAATGATTTCCAGAGCAATTCGGCTGTCGACTGGACATTTGCTTCGGGCAGCGCCGGCAGCGGCCAATTGCAATTTTACGATTTCAGCGGCAATCGAATGAAGGCGATTTATGACGGCCAGTCCTTCAGCGGCGACTATCGCTTCTCTGCTGATGTAACGGCGCATGGGGCTGCCTATGCCAACGTATCGCAGCTTGCATTCAATTATCAGAATGACAGCAATTTTTATTATCTGAGCGTAGGCGGCGGAGATAACAATACGGTTGAACTGCACAAGGTCGTTAGCGGTAGCGATTCTACCCTAGCTGTTTATTCCAGCAGCTGGCCGGTTACCGACAAACGCATTACGTACGACATTCAGGTAAAGCAAGGTAATTCCATTACGGTCACCGGCATTCGCGACAATGTATCTACGTTGTTGTTTGACCATGTATCCGATTCATCCCTTCAATCTGGCAAAATCGGATTTATGGGCATGTGGAATGCCTTCGAGGCCGACAATGTGCTCGTTACCTCGGCAGGCAGCTCTAATGCGACAGGCGAATTGAACCGCTTCGGATGGACGGCAACCGCAACGGACAGCTATTACCAGCGTCCTGCATCGAATGCACTGGATGGCGATAATAATACATCCTGGACATCTGGCGTATCGCAGGCAAGCGGACAAAACTTCATTGTAGACATGAAGTCCGTCCAGAATTTTGACCGAATCGAGCTTGATCTCGGCACGGCGAACAATGATTATATGCGAGGATATAATTTGTATGCTTCCAACGACGGTGCCAACTGGGGCAGTCCAATTGCCAGCGGTGTCGGCGTAGATCCGGTGACGACCATTTCTTTCGCCAGTCAGTCTGCCCGGTACTTCAAAATAACCTTAACGGGAGCAAATGGTTATTGGTGGTCCATTACTGAATTGAAAGTATTCAAGACTGTCGCCTTAAACCGAACGGGCTGGTCAGCCGCAGCGACAAACTCCTATTATTTGCGTCCGGAATCGAATGCATTGGATGGAGATTCCTCGACCTCCTGGACATCGGGAGTTTCCCAAGCGAGCGGGCAGACCTTTGTTATCGATATGAAGGCGGCCCAGACCATTCGCAAGCTTGTGCTTGATCTTGGAACGGCGAATAACGATTATATGCGGGGTTATGAGGTGTACGTTTCCAGTAACGGAACGAATTGGGGAAGCCCTGTCGCCTCCGGAGTGGGATTAAATCCGCTTACGACAATCTCGTTCTCTCCGCAGACGGCGAGGTATATCAAATTTCAGTTAACTGCGGCAAACGGGTATTGGTGGAGCATAACAGAGCTTAACGTGTATTAAGAAGTGAATCTGTGGATGATGCCGGGTGACTGGCATCATCCGTTCAAGTTGTTTCGAGACAGGGAGAGGGGAATAGACAGATGTGGGAACCGATATTGAAGAAGGAAGATTATAAGCCAGGGCCGCCGCAAGGCGTCGATCTGAATAAGTATGGAATTGGCATCATTGGCTGTGGAGGAATCGTTAATATTGCCCATCTGCCAGCCTATAAGATGGCGGGCTTTAAAGTGACAGCCTGTTGTGATGTAAATGCCGAGGCGGCACGCAGCACGGCCGAAAAGTTTGATATCCCGTTTTGGACAACCAAGGTGGAAGAGCTTCTGGAACGGGAGGACGTAGCCGTTATCGATATTGCCCTGCATCCGCCTGCCCGGCTGGAGGTCATGAAGCTGATTGCCAAGTCACCTCGGCCGGTTCTTATTCAGAAGCCGCTTCATTTCGATCTGCCGCAAGCGCAGGCGATCAGCGAGGTTGCGAAGCAAGCCGGCATTATGCTTGCCGTTAATCAGCAAGCGCGCTGGGTATCGGGTCACAAAGCGATGAGGCATTTACTTGACCGCGGAGTAATCGGAGAGGTCTATAGCATCCAACATTTTATGCGCTCATATCAGGATCAGCCGGGAACCTGGTATAAGGATGTCAAACACTTCAACATTCTTGATCATGGCATTCATTATTTGGACTTGAGCCGTTACTTCGCATCCTCTCCTGCGGCAGGCAGCCGCGAATGGACTAGACTTCATTGCACAACCGCGATGCTCCCTGATCAGAACGGAATCGATCCGATGATCTATTCCGCTAATGTGGAATTCGGCGAGGTTGGAGGAAGGGCTCCTCTGATGGCCAGCCTGCAGTTCAATAATATCGTTCGAGCGTCCAAAGCCCATAAATTCACCTGGTGGATTGACGGCTCCGAGGGAAGTATGTGGCAGGACGGCGATCTTTATATCGCTAGAGCCGATGATCCGCATTCGGTTATCCGAATCGAAACGGAAGGAAGCTGGTTCCCGGATGCCTTCCAGGGGCCGATGTCGGATCTCATCGCGGCGGTCGATGAAGGGCGCAAGCCGGAAGTAACGCCGGAGGATAACTTCAATACGGTGGCGATGACATCCGCTATGGTGAAGTCGAGCGAGGAGGGCCGCGTTGTAACCCGAGCAGAGATGCTGGAGCAATTAAAGCAAGGAGTGAATCAAGCGTGAGGAATCAAGGTATGGAATATGGTGCCTTATGCCATGAATTCGAGGGTATATCGATTGAAGAAACCGCAGAGCGAATGAGGGAAATCGGGTTCACGATTGTGCAGTTGGATCCTCGCGCGGCTAATGTTTCATTAGGCGAGGTTCTGCCCTCTCCTGAACGTGCGCAGCAGGTAAGGCGTATTTTTGAAGCTCAAGGTATTCGGATCGCCGCGCTTGCCGGGTATTCTAATCTCATGGACTGCAATCCGTCCAACCGGGAGAAGGTGCTGGAGGTCTTTGAAGGAATGATTGCCTTATGCGAGCATTTCGGAACTCCTTATATCGCGACGGAAACAGGCGGTCTTGATCCTATTAATCCCTGGGCGAATAGCCCTCTTAACCACACGGAGGAAGCTTGGAATGAGCTTGTTCCTATCCTTCGCAGGCTGCAGAGCAAGGCGGCTATGCATAATGCCGTTATTCTGCTAGAAGGTTATGTGAACAATGTGCTCTCTACGACGGATAAAGCCAAACGGATTATAGAAGAGTTAGGAATGAACGGTTTGGGGTTTGTGCTGGATCCATTCAACTATTTGAATCCGGAGGACTTCGACGATCAAAGACAGGCATTCGAGCGCGTGTTCGAAGCCATCGGCGCTTATTCGCCAATCGCCCATGCGAAAGACGCCGTATGGATCGACGAATGGCTGGTTACGCCTAGAGTTGGAACGGGTGTTGCAGAGTGGCCAATCTATGCAGAGCTGCTCCGTCAGCACAAGCCGGACATACCGCTGCTGCTTGAGCATATGAAGCTGGAAGAGGCACAGGAAAGCTTGCGGTTTGTCCAAGCGGCATTACAAATAAATTGACATGCTTTCCGAGTCAGACAGCAATTTTTGCAGCGGTGGTATAAATGTGAAGGGCTGGACAGGCCGCGATGGCTTGTCCGGCCTTTCGCCTTGTTATACGTTCCCTTCCCCAAAGTGCATAATATTGTGTACCCGTTCATAATTTCAGGACATACTTTTGCCTATTGAAATCGGATACATTTAGGTGGCAAGATATATAAAGTTGCCGAAAGGGGTATTTGAATGAGACGGAGACTTGGGAAGAAATCGTTGCTGCTGCTCGTTATGGCTCTCATGATGGTTGTGACCGCTGCTTGCGGGGGAGGCAATAATTCGAAAGACAATAATGCCGGCCAGAGTACCGACAAAGGAAAAACAGAGAGCTCCTCGTCGGAACCGGTGACGCTTACTTTCGCCATGCAGGCGAATGCCAACGAGATCGCAGGCTGGACAGCCATGATTGACGCGGCGAATAAGAAGCTGAAGGATGACGGTAAGAAAATAACGATCAAGATCGAGAAGATCAATACTTCGACCTGGCCGGAATATTATCAGAAAGTAACCGCTCAGATCGCTGCGGGCAAATCGCCGGACCTTGGCCGGATTGCCGAATCGTTTATGCCGCAGATCATCAAGAAGGATCAAGCGCTCGATATTACGGATATGATGAAATCCCTGGATTCCAGCAAATACTTCGAGAATACGTTCAAGAATGCGGGCTTCCAAGACGGCAAGTATTACGGACTTCCTTCCGGTATTTATTACATGCTCATGTATTACAACAAGGATATGTTCAAGGCAAAAGGAATTGCGGAGCCGTCGCATGACTGGAACAATGCCATCTCGTTCTCCCAAGTAAGAGACATTGCAAAACAATTCACCGAAGGCGAAGGGGCCAAGAAAACGTTTGGCCTGTCGGCAGGACCGTTCCTCAGCTATGCGGGCGGAATGTTCTCCCTGTCGAACGGCGGCAAAAATATTTTCAATGACGATCAGACTCCGGCAATTCAAGAACCGGCTACGAAGGAAGTGTATCAATGGTTCGACGATATGCTGCGCGTGGATAATTCCGTGCCGCGTCCGACGGATACAAAGATTATGGGCGGCTTCGATATGTTCAAGGCCGGTCGCATCGCCATGGCGATTGACGGTACGTGGTATGCCGGCAGCGTGAAAAACGACATCAAAAACTTTAACGTAGGCATCGCGGCTATTCCGGCAGGCAAAGGACAAGCTTACTCTTCGCAATTTATTGATAACTTCCTGATCTGGAAAGGCACCAAACATCCGCAGGAGGCATGGGAAGCACTGCAGGCAATCTACAGCAAAGAGGCATGGGAAGCTCTTGCGAAAACGGGCGTAGGCGGCCTTCCGATCCACCGCGAAGTGTTTGATGAAATCAAGCAAGACCTGTTCGGCGACAAAATCTCCGTTGAAGATATGGATACATTCACAAAGGCATTGGATCACACCGTATCCGTCCCTTATAATTCTTTCTATGAAGAAGCGGACCAAAAGATCAATGCACAGCTCGACACTTGGCTGCTTGGTAAAATGTCGGTCGACGAGTTCCTGAACAAGGCTTCTCAGATTCTGACGGAGACCAAAGAAAAAACCGATCAAAAAGCAAATTGAAGAAAGAGACGAGGGAGGATAGATTCCCTCGTCTTTTCTGACGAATAACGGCTAGACAAATAGAAGCATCACGATGGCCGTATAGGGCCAATTCATTTCAGGGGGAAACAGCATGTACAAAGTATTGATCGTGGATGATGACGGATTGATCCGGGAAGATGTTCAAACCATGATGGATTGGCGCGAGCACGGTTACGATATCATTGGCGAAGCCGAGAACGGCAAGGCTGCCCTCAAGCTGATCGAGCAGCATGATCCCGACATTATCCTGACTGATATTTACATGCCTGTAATGGATGGCATCGAGCTCATCAAGCAGGTGAGAAGCGCAAGGCGCAAAGCCAAAATCGTGGTCATGAGCAATTATGACGATTTCGCTTCCGTCAAGGAAGCGATGAAGTACGGCGCATCGGACTATGTGCTGAAGTATAAGCTTGACCCGGATGTGCTGCTGGATTTACTCGGACAGACGAAGAAGCTGCTGGCGGCGGAAGCCCGGGAGTCCGAGCAGCAAGCCCAGCTGGAAAAGATTAGACAGGTCGGACAAACCGCCTTAACTAATCAATTCTGGTCGGATTGGCTGAGCGGCGGGATGACAGCCGAAGATTATGCGGAGCGGGCTGCCCGCTTGGGCATTCCTCATGCGAAGGGAGTCTGGGTTCCCGTGCTTGTCCAGGCGGATAAGCTTGAACGGGAAGACGTGCTAGCCATAGCCGGCCAGCAGGAAGAATATGCGGACGCGGTGAAAGTCGGGGAGAACGAAGTTATTTTACTTATTTTCACGGTGCAGAGAAGTTATTTGCTGCTTAAGCAGCTTCAGCATGAGATTTCTTTGCGGTTGGTGTCCGGTCTGATGGATCGGCACGGTATGGTGGTAAAAGGCGATATTTGCATGCAGCCCTCTGATTTACGGAAGCAGCTCCAGATTATGAAGGAGAAGCTGTCGGATGTGTTCTACGAAGGATACAAAGCGCTTATGGACACCAGCACTCCAGCGGCGCCAAGAGCGGGGACAGTGGATACTTTCGCATTTGATTCATACGAACTGGCGATCGTGAAGGCGGTTCAGGCGGCGGATGGAGAATACGCGACGGAGCAGCTGCAATTGCTCAACCGTTATTTGGCCGGCGCGCGCTTTGAGCCTCTAATGGTCCGCGAAGCCCTTCGCAGGCTTGGCGAACAGCTGATTCGCGCAATGAAGAACAAAGGCTTTACGCCGGTCGAAGAGGTGAATCCCGCTGCGCTGAAGGAGGCTCTGCTTGCCGAACATGCGACATTAAGCTCTCTGATGAAGCTGCTGATTTCCTTAGTAGCGCAATTTGTGGAGCACCAGCAATCCGGCAACCGTTTAGCCGATTTAAGACTGGAGATCCGTAACGCAATAAGCTATATGGAACAGGGGTATGCGGACGATATTTCGCTAACCGACGTATCCAATCATGTAGGTCTCAGCAAAAATCATTTCTGCAAATTGTTCAAGCAGGAGACCGGCGATAATTTCATCAATGTGTTGAATAAAATCCGAATAGAGAAAGCCAAGCTATTCATTATGCAGCCTGACAGTCGGGTGAAGGATATCGCAGGCAAAGTAGGCATGGATAATTACCGCTATTTTTGCCGGATTTTCAAGCAGATGACAGGACTTCGGCCTACGGAATACAAACAATCGGCGAATCAGGTCCGCTAATGCGAGGGGTAGTTCTGACATGAAGCGAATCCGTTTCCTGATTGATTGGGCGAACCGGTTGTATCAGCAGCTGGAAGGCAGTCTGAAATATAAGCTTATCGTTTTTTTTATCGGCATATCGATTATCCCTTTGGCGGTAGTTGGATATTTGGTCAGCACGAAATCATCCGATTTGGCGGTTAAACGGGAAACCGAAAACGCCCTTAACCTGAATAATACGAAGATGAGCGCGCTCGACCGCTCCTTTAATGAGATCGAGTTTATGCTCGGCGACTTGGTTACGAACTTCAATACCACGTATTATCTGCAAAATATTGACGCTACGAATTACGAGTCAGACCGCGCGTTTTCGGTCGTGTCGGAAGTGGGCTCCCGTCTCGACAGCATCATGACCAGCAAGCCCGGACTGTTTGATGCCGTTCTCATTATCCCGAGCGGGGACGTTATGCCGTTTCTGCGAGGAGTGGTCAAAGGCGGCGAGTTGAACAATTTCAAGAGTTTGCCTGCTTACGCCAATACCGTCAACATCCAAGCCAAAGCAGTATGGCAATATTCATATGGGAACGATGGGCAGGAGCTTACCGTCTCGGAAAGCGTGGTGGAACCGTTCAGCGACGAGGTATTGGGGGTTGCGGTCTTTGACGTCAATGCCGAAATGCTCTTTGACGAGCTTAATGCGAATACGCTGGCCCCGGGCGAATCGATTCAGATAGTGACGGCCGATCATAAAGTCATATATGATTCCGACCGGACAAAAATTGGAGAAACCGTCCATATCGGAGAAGAGAACGCGAGAATCTGGCAGACGGCGAGCGGCAGCTTCAAAGAGACAGCCAAGCAAGGAGATGCCGTTGTCTCTTACCGTACCTCCGATATTAACGGCTGGAAAATCATATACAAGATTCCATACGACAATATCGTCAGAGGAGTTAGTCAGATATCGCGCATGATACTGCTTGTTACCTTGATTGTGGGTTGTTTTGCCTTTATTGCGGCCTTGTTGCTGTATATTCATTTGTACAAGCCGATTGCCCAATTGATTAAGGCGATGAAAAGATTTGAAATCGGGCAGCTGCAGGAGAGGGTCGAGCTGGATCGTACCGATGAGTTCGGGAGACTAGCCCGGGCCTTTAATTATTTGGCTGAACGGGTCGAGGTCTTGATTGAGGATGTAACGCTGGAGCAGAAGGCGAAGAAGGAGCATGAGATCCGTGCTTTGCAGGCTCAGATCACCCCTCATTTTTTGTACAATACAATCAACTCGATCAAGTCGCTGGCCAGAATGAACCGCCCGAAGGATATCGAAGCGATGTCCGGTGCCTTGATTGACCTGCTTCGTCTCAGCGCCAACCAACAGACGGACCTTATCCGAATCGTGGACGAGTTGAATTATGTAAGCAGCTACGTGACAATCATGCAATACCGCTACAGAATGCAGCTTGAATTAGATCCCCGAATTCCGCCCAGACTGCAGGCCTGCGGCATTCTGAAATTCTCGATCCAGCCCATTGTGGAGAACTGCATTATCCATGCCTTTGACCCGGAAATGACGGAACGGCGCATTCGAATCGAAGCGTATGAAGAGGAGGAGAAAATCCGCATCGAGATCAGCGATAATGGAAGAGGGATGGATGCCGGGCAGCTGGAGCGGCTTGCGGGCAAGCTTAGCTCGGCGGCATCCATGCCGGCCCGCGATCATAAAGGCAGGCTCCATATCGGGGGAATGGGACTCCGAAATATCCACGAGCGGCTGAAGCTGCATTACGGAGAGCCGTATGGCCTTGAGTTCGTCAGTCGGCTAGGCGAAGGAACGACCGTTATTATGCATATTCCCTATGTACAGTTAGACGGATAGGTGAAAAGACAACAGCAGCAGCTGCCCGATTGAGGGCGGCTGCTTTTTTTGTTCCCGGACGTTCTGCAAGATTGATAATATTGTGCACCACCTCATAATATCCACTCGTTACGATTGCGCTTTCAAACCTTTAATCTTAGAGCATGGCGCTAAAGCAATAGAAAAAAATGACGCACAGCTTAAAGGAGTGAAGACATGCAAGGCGCATCGAAATTAAACAAGCGTGAGAACTTCTGGGGGTATTTGTTCATCTCGCCGCAGATCATCGGACTATTGTCCTTTGTCCTGTTCCCGGTCGCGATGTCGTTCTACTTAATGTTCACGGAATGGGATTTCACCAATGCACCGAAATGGACAGGCACGGACAACTTTAACGTGATTTTCCATGAAGAGAACTTCTATTACGCCCTTCGGAATACGCTCTACTTCGTTCTAGGGATTGTGCCGGTAACGACGGTCATCTCGCTAATTATGGCTCTTCTGACGAACCGGGCGATCAAAGGGCTATCCATCTACAAAGCGGCGTTCTTCCTGCCGATGGTCACCTCATCCGTTGCCATCGTGCTCGTATGGTATTGGGTGTTTGCGCCGGATATCGGGCTGCTTAACAATTTCCTTGACGTTATCGGCATTACGGGTCCCAACTGGCTGACCGAAGCCTTCTGGGCAAGAATCGCGATTGTCATTATGAGCACGTGGCAGGGAATGGGCTATTATTATCTGATTTTCCTCGCCGGACTGAAAGGCATCCCGGAAGATTATTATGAAGCCGCGGAAATAGACGGCGCGGGCAAGCTGCGGAAGTTTTTCAACATTACGCTGCCGCTCCTGTCCCCGACGACCTTCTTCATTATCGTAACGATGCTCATCGGCGTGTTTAATCTGTTCCAGGAAAGCTTCATCCTGACGGGCGGCGGTCCGGCCTTCTCGACCTACACGCTTGTCATGTACATCTATGATCTGGCTTTCCGTTACTTCCGGATGGGCGAAGCCGCGGTTGTGTCCGTCGTGCTGTTCGCCATCGTGCTGTTGGTCACCTTTATCCAGTTCCGACTTTCCAAAAGGTGGGTGAATTACATTGAATAGCTCCAAACGCGGCAATCTCCTGATTCATGTCATTCTCATTATCGTTGCCTTGACGACGGTCTTCCCGTTCTATTGGATGATTACGACTGCCGTCAAACCTAGTGATGCGATCTTCCAAGTTCCGCCCCAAATGTTTCCCAAACACTTTACATGGGATTACTTCCCGAAAGTGTTCGAGCTTATGCCAATGGCGCTTGCTTATCTGAACAGCATGAAGATTGCCGTGCTTGTAACGGTAGGGACGCTGCTCACAAGCAGTATCGCGGCGTATGCATTTGCCAAAATTCAGTTCAAAGGAAGCAGCATGCTCTTTGGCGTTTTCCTTGCCACGCTTATGATTCCGGGTCAAGTGACTTTGATCCCGCTGTACATTCTGTTCAGCAAAATCGACTGGATTGATACGCATCTGCCGCTGATGGTGCCGGCTATCATGATCAACGCTTATGGCGTATTTATGATCAAGCAGTTTATGGGCAGCATTCCTAACGGCTATATCGAATCGGCCAAAATCGACGGCGCAAGCCATCCTCGCATTTACTGGCAGATTATGATGCCGCTCTGCAAGCCGGCGATTATTACTCTTGGTTTGTTCACGTTTATCGGCAACTGGAACAACTTCTTTGGTCCGCTGATCTTCCTGAACAGCGAGAAGAAATTTACGGTTCCGCTTATTATCTCGTCCTTTAAAGGCGTATACACCGTGGATTGGGGCCTCCTAATGGCAGCTTCAACGGTAGCGATCGTACCGATTATCATCTTGTATCTGCTCACGCAAAAATATTACGTACAGGGCATCGCAATGTCCGGGATGAAAGGATAATTGCCCTGCCTGTAAAAGGAGAGCAGAAAAAGATGAAGGTTGGTATAAAAACGATCAGCGCCGCATGCGCGGCCGCTATTGCGGTGGCGGGCATCGGCTGGTGGACCGCATCGGAGCAGAGCGGGCAGGAGACCCGCTCCATCTCCCGCGATGCTTATTACGACAAGACGCTTGCGGGCATTATCGGGCAAATTGGCGGTGTGTTAACGGGATACGAATTCGTATCCGAAGATCCGCTTCCCGATGAATGGTTCGGCTGGATTCAAGGGCCCTATAGCGGCAACAGCGCTTTTATCCAGCAGCCCCAGAACGACAGGCTGTTCGAGGAACGAGGACAAGCGGTGATCGGGTCCGATGACGATTACCATATCGATTTTTTCAACCAGCATATTCTCGATGTCCACGGGCCGGACGTATCCTATTCGGATATGAAGGCGGAATGGCTGGAGCACGACGTGAGCGATTGGGGAGGCGGCGGAGCGGCCATGGCCAGCATGAAGACGTTGGACCTTCTCCCTCCTCTGACGGGCCTATCGGAGTTCAATGATTTCTACTGGGTGACGGAAGCGTATATCGAGAACGACACTTTGGGAATGAACGCTCCGGGCATGCCCGTGACGGCCGCGGAACTGACGGAGAAGTTCGCGAATATCTCCGGCGAGTATGACGCCGTCCTATGGGCTAAGCTGCAAGGCACGATGTATTCGCTTGCGTATTTCGAACCGGATGCCAGAAAAGCGCTGGATCAGGCTGCTGCGGTTTTGCCCAAGAACAGCTGGCCTTATCAGGTTTATATGAAAGTCAAAGCCTTGCATGAGGAGAATCCCGACGATTGGCGCTGGGCACAAGGCGAGCTGCGCAATTTCAAGCGAATGGTGTACGGCTGGGACAACATTCAGGTTATACCCGATATTAACAACGCCCTTGCCATGCTTGCCATCCTGTACGGCAACAACGATTACACGGAGTCGGCCAAGATTGCTTCGCTTGCGGGTTATGACGCCGATTGCACGGCCTCCTTCGTCATGGGCTTAATGGGGATCGCGAAAGGGATGGACGGCGTTCCTCAAGAGGTGAAGGATGCGATTTATGCGGATGGCCAGGGGATCTATGTCAATGACCCCGAATTTACGCCTCACTTAAACGCCAATTATCCGGAGGAGCAGAAGCTGACCGACATCGCGGCGCTGTATCGGAAGAATACGGAGCGGATGATTGTCTTCAAAGGCGGGAGCGTCGAGGGAGACCGGTATGTTCTTCCCGCAGAAAAGCTTCATGCCGCGAAGGTTGTTCCGGTCCCGAACGCCGATTTCGAGAAAGGCACGCTCGAAGGATGGACGGCCTGGAACGGAACGGATGATCCGTCTCAAATTTATGCGCAGAACAACGGTTCAGCCTTATCGGGGGATTGGATGGGGCGGATCGATGTCAACGAGGAAGTGCCGGAAGGCAAACTCTATGTCAAGCTGAGCGGACTGAAAAAAGGCCAGACCTACCGGGTCAAAGCCTATTTGACAGCCGATGACGGCCTTGAAGCAAGGTTGTTCGCCGATGAATACGGCGGTCCGTACCGGTTTGCATCGGTGAGCAATAGGGTAGGCAAATACGCCGCGCGCACCTTGCTGTTCACGGCGGATCGCCGGGCGGCAATCGTAGGATTGCATGTGCCGGCGGGGAGCAAAGGGAATTTGTCCGCCACCATTGACGACCTGACGGTAGAGCATGTAAACGCGGAAGCTTCCGTATCGGTTGAAGCCGAGGCAGCCAAGCTCACCGGATTCGAAGCCGTAAGCGGAAGTAAGGAAGAAGCATCCGGGGACCGGTACGTTCGTCTGCCGGACGGGGCATCCGGGGAAGCGATATTCCAGGATCTCGAGGTTGAGGACGCGGGAGAGTATGTCTTGATCATCCATTATGCGAATCCTTCCGGCGAGATGCCGGGCATGAAGCTTTCCGTTAACGGAGCGTCCATCGCTACCGCATGGTTCCCGCAGACGGGCGGATCGGCTATCTTCTCCGATAACCGGATGGAGCTTCCCGTTGCGCTGAAGCAAGGAAAGAACAACATCGCATTATCTTCAATCGGACAAGCTCCGTTGATCGATCGGATCGAGATTGCAACGGCTCCGAAAGCCGTGAGCAAATAAATAAAATTAGTGGAGGGAAATGCCATGCAAGACGTCAGCTTCGAACTTAAACATCCAACATTCCAGTTTTACGGACATACCTTTACGCTTTATATCCACACCTTCGAGAACGCGTACGGGCTGGACGCCGACCGCTGCCGCGTGACCCGCGACGAGAATTCCATGACGATTACGGCAGATGGCCTCACTTGGGCAAACGGTCAGGAAAAAGCGGAAGGCAGCGCGGTTATTCACGTCTATAAATCTACCGATGGCCAAAGCGTCCGCTTTCGTGTGCAAGCCAGCGCCGGCAGCAAGAAGCTCCGCAGCGTGAAGCTTCTGCTGGAAGGAATCGCGGACGGCGAGGTTATTAATCTCCGCGAAACGCCTTCCAAAGCCATTGAAGGCTCCGGCCTGCTGCTCCATTATCCGGAAGGCTGGCGCAACTTATATACGCCGCTTGTTGTCATGAAGACATCGGAGGACCGCTTGTTCTATTACCGCTCGCTTGACTCCACCGTTCGCGACAAACGGTTTGCTTTCCTACGAACAGCCAAGGGACTGACGGCAGAGTTAATCTTCGAGGAAGACGCGGTACGGATGCAAAACGAGGTCGTTGTCCCGGAATGGGAAATCGGAGAGTGCCCGTCCTTGGAAGCGATCAGCGCTTTGCATCACCGGGAAACGGAGAAGCATTATGATCTGGAGCCATGGGAGACCAGACAAGACGTGCCCGCATGGGCGCGCGAGATTTCGCTGGTAGCCGCGATTCATATGCAGCATTGGAACGGGTATATCTTCAATGACTACAAGAAAACCGGGGATACGCTGGAATGGCTTGCCGAGCGTATGGATCCCAAACGGATTCTCGCTTATTTGCCAGGGTGGGAAGGCCGTTATTACTGGCAATACGGCGATTTCCGCCCCGATCCGCGTATGGGCGGCGAAGCGGGTTTTGAGGAACTGATGAGCAGAGCCAAGAAGCTTGGCATCCGCGTCATGCCGATGTTCGGGATGAACGTCGTGAATCCGGGTCTCGAGAATTTCGAGCAATGGGGAGCTCCATCCCGCGCGCATACGGCTGGCGGATTCCCGATTACGGGTTCGGTTGACTGGGACGGATCGAGGCATTACGACCATGCTTCCAATGCGTTTCTTAATCCCGGAGCGCCGGGATGGCAGAACCGCCTTGCCGGACAAATCGGCAAGCTGATGGATCGTTACGGCTTTGACGGCGTCTTCCTCGACATATCGGCGGCTTGGATGAATGACCCTTATTACCACTATTATGAAGGCTTCATAGAGCTTTGCCGCAAGATTCGCGAGAACCGGCCGGATTGCCTTATCGCGGGCGAAGGCTGGTACGACGCAGCCGGACTTGGCACGCCGCTTATGCAGTCCGGCCATACGGACGGAGTCATGCATTGGCATGACGAGCCTTATGCTCCATTATTCGAAACGTACAACCGCAGCTTTGGCCATTTATGTCTTGGCGCACCGGGCAAAGGCTCTACCGGCGTGCATGAACATGGATATAATCCGGATTACAGACGCGCGCCAATTCGCAAAGCCATCATTCCGACCGTTACCATAGTGGACGATACGCTGGAGACGGCAGCCGATGAGGTTGAATCCATTATTGCTGACGCCAAAAGCTATGCAGACCAATTCCTGACGATTACGAAATAGAGGAGTCTAAAGCCATGACAATAAAAATCAAACGCAAACCAACAACGCCGGTTCCTAATCTGGCTCCGCTAAGACCAGCAGCCTTAATGAGCTTGCCGCTTGGCGCGATACGCCCGAAAGGCTGGCTGAAGGATCAGCTGCAAATCCAGCTGAACGGCTTTACCGGCAAGCTGCCGGAACATTGGGAGGACCTGAACGCGAACAGCGGATGGCTGGGCGGCAGCGGCGAAAGCTGGGAACGGGGACCTTATTATGTGGACGGACTGCTCCCGCTGGCTTACGCCTTGCAGGATGAAGCCTTAATCGATAAAGCGCAGGCATGGATCGAATGGACGCTTGGCAGCCAGCGCGAAGACGGGCAATTCGGACCATCCACCAATGACGACTGGTGGAGCCGCATGGTCATGGCGAAGGTGCTTACCCAGCATCAGGAAGCAACGGGCGATGAGCGGGTAATCCCGTTTCTGCTGAACTACTTCCGTTATCAAGCCGCGCATATTGACAAGCGGCCGTTAACCGACTGGGCAGAAGCGCGCGGCGCCGAGAACGTGCTCATCCTTCAGTGGCTGTATAACCGGACGGGCGAGGCTTTCTTGCTGGAGCTTGCGGAAAAGACGCAGAAGCAGACCTTAGGCTGGACCGAAATTTTCTCGAACTTTCCGTACTGGCGCTACCAGACCAAGTTTGATCACCGCGTCCATGTCGTGAACGTCCTGATGGCGCTCAAGGAACCCGCGCTCCGCTATTTGCAGACTGGCGATGCCAAGCATAGCGAAGCGCCTTACCGCGGTATTGAGAGTCTCATGAAATATCACGGACAGGTTCACGGTCTTTGCTCGGGGGATGAGTGGCTGGCAGGAACAAGCCCCACGCAAGGCGTTGAATTATGCGCGGTCGTGGAATATATGTTTACGCTGGAACAGCTCGTACGAATTTATGGCGACGGCTACTTTGCCGATATATTGGAAAAGGTGTCCTTTAACGCACTCCCTGCAACAATCTCCGCGGATTGGACGAGCCGGCAGTATGTGCAGCAAGCCAATCAGATCAAGTGCACGCAGGAGCACCGCAATTGGACGGAAAACCGCGATGACGCCAATATGTTCGGGCTGGAACCAAACTTCGGCTGCTGCACGGCCAACATGCATCAAGGCTGGCCGAAGCTTGCCGCGCATCTGTGGATGGCTACGCCTGATGGCGGTCTTGCCGCCATCTCTTACGCTGCATGCGAGGTAACGGCAACCGTGGCTGATGGCGTGGAAGCAACCGTTAAAGTCGCGTCCAGCTATCCGTTCGAAGAAGGCGTTCAACTATCGGTTCAACTGTCCGAACCCGCCGTATTTCCGCTGAAGCTCCGCATTCCTGCATGGTGCAAGGAGCCTGCGGTCATTGTGAACGGAGAGGTTCAGGAGCTGGACGTTCAAGCCGGATTCGCAACCATTGAACGGTTATGGCATTCCGACGACAACGTGATGGTGCTGCTGCCGATGAACGTGCAAGTTGACCGCCGCGGCAATGATGCCGTCAGTTTGTCGAGAGGACCTCTCGTATACGCATTGCCTATCGCCGAACGTTGGTATAAGCGCTATGGCAGCCTGCCATTTGCCGACTGGGAAGTGTTCCCGGATGATAACAGCGCATGGAATTACGGTCTGCTTCTGGATGGTGCCAATGTCGATCAGGCTTTCGAAATCAAGAAAAGTCCGATGACGCGGCAGCCGTTCCTTGCTCAGAATGCCCCGGTAAGATTAATCGGCAAAGGGCGGCGAATTCCGGAGTGGAAGGAAGAGCAGCATTCGGCGGGCGAGCTGCCGTTAAGCCCGGTCAAATCATCCGAGCAGGTGGAGACCATCGAGCTTGTGCCATATGGCAGCGCAAGGCTTCGCATTGCGGAATTCCCGGTCTTATCGGAATAAAATAGCATGATCCTAAGCTCCTGCCGAGCCAATTGGCCGGAGCTTTCGGCAGGTTGATACCTATAAAAGGATGCCACGTTTATCATCCATTAATAAGAAAAGCTGCTGGGGGAGCGCGATCGGGATCCTCCAGCAGTTTTTTTGCATGCGGCAGCCAAGAGACTACCGGTAAGTATGCTTGATAGCGCTGCGGTACAAATGGGGCGTTACCCCTTTATGCCTCTTAAACAGCTGGGAGAAATACGGCGCGCTAAAGCCGCCAATCATTCGACCGATTTCGTTAATGGAATAATCCGTATTCTCAAGCAGCGCGCAAGCTTCGCGAATCCGGCGTCCGGCCACGTAATCGGAAATGGTCATTCCGGTCTGCTGCTTGAATAAGTGCGATATATGGTATGAGGATAAATGAAGCTCCCGGGACAGGGATTCCAGTGAAATCGTCTGACGGTAGTGCGTTTCGATCCAGTCTAGTATTTTCTCGACGTGGCCGGAGTTTTTATCCATAGAGGCATGCGTATCTCCTGATTCAAATACATGCAGTTGAAGATGCTTAATCAGGGATAGAAGAAAAAGCACCCGATCCTCTACGCTTGGCTCGCCTCCGGTAAGAGTTCGCATTTTATCATAGTCCGACAGCAAATTCGCTAAAGTCTTGTCTTCGCAAAACGTAAATACCTGGCGCCTGAGCAAACCGTACATTAATCTTCGCAGAAAAGCTTGCATTTTGGGATATGGCTGCAGGTAGGGATCCAATATGCGGGCATCAAAGGTCAGGTTGGTTCTTATATAGGTAGCGCCTTCCTTTAACGGAACGTCTACTTTATGAAGCTGGTAGGGCTGAAAACAAAACAACATGTTATCCTCAAGCTTATACTGCTGGCTTTCAAGCGTTACCGTGCCGGATCCTTCGTGGATGTACAGCAGCTCAATCCCTTGATGCGCATGCAGCATCAGCCAATTCTCGTTGCGGGTTTCATATCTATGAGTAAAGGAAAAAGCGTTAGCACCAAGATCCATAGGCTGAACAATTGTTGGCATAACGTACCTCCCGGCAGGGCTAAAATCGCAATTTAGCTACATTATAGCACAACTTGCCTTAAGCCTAAGAGATTTATAATGAGGCTATAAACCTTATCGGGAGGGCATCGAAATGTGGAAGAAAGCCATTGAAGATACGCTGCAAGTTACTAGAGCCAATATCGAACGGTTTGGAAGCAAGTTCCCGCATGTTAGCGAAAACAGCAGCGGCCAATACGTACTTATTGAAAATGAAGGCTGGACGGAGGGCTTCTGGCCCGGAATTCTGTGGCTGAGCTATGAGTATTCCGGAGACCGGGCTTACCGGGAAGCAGCCGTACAGACGGTTAATAGTCTTGGTAAGCGGCTCGAGAACAACCTGAGTCTGGATCATCACGACATCGGCTTCTTGTATTCCTTGTCCTCGAAGGCTCAATGGATTTTAGAGAAAGACGAAGCTGCCAAGCAAATAACGATAGATGCCGCCAAAGTACTGATGAAGCGCTGGCGCGAAAATATGAATATTTTGCAGGCCTGGGGACCAAAGGATGATCCTATTAACGGCGGCCGTATTATAATTGACTGTATGATGAACCTGCCGCTGCTGCACTGGGCTTATCTGCAGACCGGGGACAAGTCGTTCAGAGAGGCCGCGGAGCAGCATACGGAGATGAGCCGCCGCTTCCTTGTACGCGGAGACGATTCCTCTTACCATACCTTCTGGTTTAATCCCGAGACCGGCGATTCCAACCGGGGAGGAACCCATCAAGGCTTTAAAGACGGTTCGACCTGGACGCGCGGGCAGGCGTGGGGGATCTACGGCTTTGCGTTAGCTTATCGTTATTTGCGTAAGCCGGAGTATCTGGAGACGGCCAAGCGGCTTGCCATCTATTTTGCAGATCGTATTCCGGAAGATGGCGTAGTGTATTGGGACTTTGACGCGCCTCAAGTGCCTGAGACCAAAAGAGACAGCTCAGCTTCGGCTATCGCGGCATCCGGCATGCTGGAGATTTGCGGCTTCCTGCCCGACAATGATCCCGTGTACAAAAAGCTGATGCAAGCGGTAAACCGCTCCATGGAAGGACTCGTCAGCCATTACTCGACGAATGGAGAGAAAGAAGCGGAAGGCTTCTTGAACCGCGGTTCATATTCCGTACGCACAAATACATCGCCGGACGATTATACGATTTGGGGCGATTATTTCTACCTCGAAGCGCTGATGCGCCTTGATAAAGGCATCCCGGGTTACTGGTACGAACGTTAGACTTAATTAAAATGGCAATAAAGACAAGACAGCAGGGGGCAAAAACGATGGCTGAAGTTAAGAAGGATCGGGAGCAGTGGATAGAGTGGATGCTTCGAATCGGAAGACCGGTACTGGAGGCTTTAGCAGAACGCAAGCTGAAGGAAAGGATGCCGGTTCAAGCGATAACAGATGACCGCAACGAATATACATACCTGGAGGCCGTGGGGCGCTTGCTTACGGGAATGGCTCCCTGGTTCGAACTGACTGGATTATCGGGCGAAGAGGAGGAGCATCGAAGCGGGATGGCGCAATTGGCAAGAGCAGCTATCGATGCGGCAACGGATCCAACTTCGCCGGACTATATGAACTTCGCCAGCGGCTATCAGCCGGTTGTGGATACCGCCTTTTTGTCCCATGCCCTTGTCCGGGCACCGCAAGAACTGCTGAGTAAGCTTGATGACCGAGTAAAGCAAAATGTAGTCAGCTGCTTGAAGGCGACCAGGTCAAGAAAACCGTTCTATAATAATTGGCTGTTATTCGCAGCCATGACCGAAACGGCATTGTACTTGCTCGGCGAGGAATGGGATGCGATGCGTATCGATTATGCCCTCAAGAAGCATCAGGAATGGTATTTGGGCGATGGAGTATATGGGGATGGACCGGAATTTCATGGGGACTATTACAACGGATTCGTCATTCAACCGATGCTGGTCGATATTCT
Organism: Paenibacillus sp. JDR-2; assembly: GCF_000023585.1. Taxonomy (NCBI): domain Bacteria; kingdom Bacillati; phylum Bacillota; class Bacilli; order Caryophanales; family Paenibacillaceae; genus Paenibacillus; species Paenibacillus sp. JDR-2. The sequence continues at coordinate 2,998,197 of NC_012914.1, forward strand.
TCGGACGGTAGGACCGGAAATGCCGGAATGGGAGCAATTAACGACTGTTGTCATCCGCCGGGCGGCCCGCCATGCGGCGCAGCAGGAGCGCTTGATCTCTCCGGAAGGCACTTTCCCGCCGATCGGGCGCTCGCTAGCTTACCGGTTTGGTGCATTCCAACTGTTGTCGCAGGCCGTGCTTCAAGGCTGGCTTCCGGAAGACATCGCACCTAACCAGGTTAGGTGTGCGCTGACGGCGGTTATCCGCCGAATGATTGAGATGCCTGGAACCTTTGATGAGGAAGGCTGGCTGCGGATCGGATTCTGTGGCGACCAAGAGGAGATTGGCGAAGGGTACATTTCGACAGGCAGCTTGTATTTATGCTCCGCCGTATTCCTGCCCCTTGGCTTGCAGCCGGATCACCCGTTCTGGCTAGGTGAAGCGGACTGGACTTCCAAGAAAGCATGGTCCGGACAGCCGTTTCCCATAGATAAGGCACTTAAATAATAGATGTTAAAAAAACCCCCGGTTCTCGCAAGCTGCGAAAACCGGGGGTTTTGCTTACCCTTGCTTCAAACGAAGCATCATCGTCCAGAGATCAGGCGTCTCGTAACCGAGTCGCCAGGCGGCAACGCCGGCGAGGTCGTATTTTATCGCCAGGTTAATCCGTGCTTGCACGCTGCTCACGGTCTCTGCCCAGAATACATAGGTGAAGCCGTCCTTCACGTATTTGTATTTGGTCTGGCCAGGTGTAGCAGGATCGGAGACGCCAACGGCATTCGTGTCAGCGATCAGCTTCGGAATGTCGCTCATCAGGACAGCGCGGTTGCTGACGAGATTGCCGGAGCCGTCAAGCTTCCATTCCCGCACATAGAACGGAATGCCCAACATTAGCTTGCTGCGGGGTACGCCGTACGCGAGGAACTGTTGAACGCCTTTTTCCACCCATGGCAGGCTGGCTACGGAACCCGCCGTTGAGCTTCCGCTCCAATGCTCGTCATACGCCATAATCATGATCGTGTCCACCACTTGAGCAAGCGCGGCATGATCGTAGGCGGTCAGATGATCCCAGCTGACATCGCCGCGCGGCAGGTCGATGGAGACCTTCAGCCCTTTGGCATGCGCAGCTTTCGTTAGAGCGGTAACAAAAGCGGTGTATCCAGCCCGGTCCGTGCCGGCAACTTCTTCGAAGTCGATGTTTACTCCGAATACGCCCAAGGTATCAAGCTTTGTTACCAGACTCGAGATGAATTGCTGCTGAGCATTCGAGTTCGCAAGGAAAGCCGTTGTCATCTGTTTATCGAAGTCGTTCGACACAAGCGGCATCACCTGAATGCCCTGCGCCTTCAGCGTAGTTACTATCGACGGATCCGACAGGTCCGTTAATGCACCGCTGCTATCCTTGAGCTCGAACCAAGATGGGGAGTCGATGGATAGACCTTGCGTCTTCGATGTTTGATTCAGAATCGTCTGGCTGTTGGATGAACCATTCCATGCCAGATAGACAAGACTTTTGGTGTTGCTCCACAATTTGCGGCCGTCTGCATTGATGACATAGCTGTTGGAATAGCTTTTCGCATAAGCGACAGCCGATGCGCGGGTAAAGAACGACTTCAATTTGTTATTGCCCTGATAGACCGAGAGATAAGGCACGCTAGTCCACCAGGTTGTTCCGTTATGTTTCACTTCGGAGTTTCCGAAATATTTGGCATATTGCAAAGCAGGCTGCAGAGCGATAAAGGATTTGATCGTTTTACCGCTTTGCTGAACATCGTAAGTCGGCACATTGGAATGCACGATTAGTCCGGATACCTCATTTACAACGGTGCTGTTTGGAATAGCTGCAGCTGCTTTTATCGCATCGTACAGAAAAGCATACGTTTTAGTCCCATCCACCGGTACCTGATCTACTTTAATGGTGTAGACCGGGCTGCCGCTCCGTATTTTTTTCTCCGTAGCATCCGTCATGTTGTCCCAGATCCAGCTATTCGAGCCGAGATCCATAATATGGGCGTTTGTCCAGCGCTTAGCTTCCTGTTTGGCTGCATCGAGGGTCGTATAACCCCAACTCGCATTTGTTTTGTCGCCTTGATAGAGCTGATATTTCGGATAGGATTGATAAATCCAGCCCGGGCTTTCCAGATCCCGGATATGTACGCCTTTCATCTTCTTGGCTGCGGCCATTGCCTCGTTGTACGTGCGGTATTCCCATTTGGTGCTGGAAGTGCCGCCTTGATAGATTTTGTACTTGGGCAGGTTGTCCCACACCCACTCACGGCCCGTAATCGCTTCCACATGACTGTACTCGAAACTCGACGCGTAAGCAATCGCCTGTTTATCGGTAGCAAATTCACGCAATGCACGATCGTTCTGATAGACGCGATACTTGGTCATTGTGCCGGAAACCGGGCTGGCTGCCATGCTGATCGCGGATGTCCCAATGGTTTGGGCAACGAACAGGAGCAGAATTGCCGCCGATAGTTTTTTGAACATGTTTTTTTATCACTCTCCTCTCAAAGTCTACTAATTTAGACGCAATTGGGAGGGATAGGTTGCGATGAATTTCAGCTGGCTTTCAGGTGTAAATAATGGCAAACGTTTTGCAAACCTCGGGAGGGACGGATAAAAGAGGTGGAAAAGAATAACAATAAGGGCATGTAGGGAAAATCTGGATGAGGTGATGGCATGGCACAGCTGTTCGAACGGCTGGACCTGAAGGAGTGGCTAGATGGGGATAGTGTAGAACCGGTGGAGCTGGAAAAGAGCCTCCGGGAAGTGTGGGGCGTCAACCGGTATCTTGGCGGAAATCCGGCTTTGTTTGTTCATTTGGAAAGGCTGATGCGCAAGCTGGCGCCAAGCGAACCGGTACGGGTATTGGATGTGGCCACGGGTCTCGCGGATCTTCCGGTTGCTTTCGTTGACTGGTGCAAAAAAAGAGGAAGGAGCGTCTCGCTTGTCGCCGTGGACAACCATCCGCAAATCGTGCAGCTGGCTACTCGCCGTACGGATGCGCATCCATCCATTGAAGTCTTGCATGCGGACGCAACCGCATTGCCTTTTGCAGACCGCAGCTTTGATCTGGCCTTTTGCAATCTCGCCTTGCATCATCTGGATGAGCAATCGGCCATTAAGCTGTTCGCCGAAATGGCCCGCGTGACCCGCGCAGGCTGGGTAGTCACGGATCTGGAAAGGCATCGACTCGCTTATCTGGCAGCCAAGCTGCTGGCCAAATTCGTATGGAAGAGCCCGGTAACGAGACATGACGGACCGCTGTCGGTCATGCGCTCCTTCACTCCGCAGGAGACGCGGCGGCTGGTTGAGCTTGCTGGCGTAAACGCTGCGGTACATAAACATTTTCCGTTCCGGCTAGCCGTGGTTGGCCATGAATAGCTATGACGTCATAGTTGTAGGTGCCGGGCCCTCCGGCAGCGCATCCGCCAAAATGCTGGCTGCCAGCGGGGTTCGCATATTAATGCTGGATGCGGAAGCCTTCCCGCGGCGCAAGCCTTGCGGCGAGTCTTTGAATCCGGGCGCGGTTGCCGCCCTTGGGAGAATAACGGGGTACTCGCATGTTCAGGAGGCCTTTGATTTCACGTCCAGTCCGATTCAAGGCTGGAAAGTAAGCAGCGGACGAGCTTCGCTAGAAGCCGTATATCCGGAAGGCCATTATGGAGTGGGATGCCGCAGAGAACAGGTCGATCTATGGCTTGCCGAGCAGGCCAGCCGCGCGGGTGCGGTATTCGAACAACGAACGAAAGTGGAGCGCCTGATCTGGGAAGGAGAGCGGGTGGCTGGCGTAATCGCCCGCTCCCCGGAAGGCAAGCCGATGTCCATACGCGCCTCCCTTGTCATTGGAAGTGACGGCCTGCGGTCGGTTGTGGCGAGAAACGCCAAGGTGAACCGGTACGGATCGCTCCGCAAAGCTGCTTTTACGGCGCGTTTGAATGGGGTGCGAGGATTAAATGGCAGGGTCGAGCTGTTTACGGCCGGCGAAGGAAAAGTCATAGGCCTCGCCCCGATTGGCGCCGGGCTGGCGAATATGACCGTTGTGCTTGGCAGCGCCAAGGCGGCTTCATTAGCGGACAAAGACCGTCTCGGCATAGTCCTCCGCGAGGCGAGGGCTGTGCCGGAGCTGACGGAACGGCTGAGGGATGCGGAAATCGAAGACGGCGTGCTGGCATGCGGCCCCTTCGACAGACCGGTTATTCCTCATGACATAGCGGGTATGGTTCTGCTCGGCGATGCGGCGGGTTATTACGACCCGTTAACCGGACAAGGAATCTATCGGGCATTAAGAAGCGCGGAGCTGGCCGCACCCGCCATTGTACAGACGCTTCAGACGCGTGATCCCGATCCGCTCAGGCAATATAGAATAGCCAATCTGGCTGAGTTTGCAACCGGCACCAGACTGCAGCACATCATTGAACGTTTGACCAGACATCCTCTCTTATGGCGCTCAGCCCTTAGAGTCATCGGAACTTCCTCGTTGCTGACCAATAAGCTCGCCGAGATCATCGGAGATTGCCCGAAGGAGACGAATACATGTATACCCGTAATGAAATCACCATAAATTGCGATAAAGAAACGGCTTTCCGGTATGCCCGGCAGGTGGAGAATTGGCCGGTGCTGCTTCCGCATTACCGGGGAGTACAGTTCGAGCAGGGCAGCAGCGACCGGGGCGGACTAGTCATGATGAAAGCGGTAAGACCGTTTAAGCCGTTTAAATGGCCGGTCTGGTGGGTTAGCGAAATGAATGTGGACGAGCAGTTATGCTCGGTGTATTACAAGCATATTCGAGGCGTTACTACCGGAATGGAAGTCGAATGGCTGATAGAGGCACAACAGGATGAGAAGAAGCAGGTAAAAGTGACGATTATCCATCGTTGGCTGCAGCCGCCGCTTGGCAGAAGATTGGCAGCCGACATGATCGGCGAGGTATTCGTCTATGCGATTGCGGACCGGACTTTGCAGGGGCTGAAACAGCGGATCGAAGAGCTTGGGAACCAACAAGACTTACAGGAAGAGGTGGGCTAATATGAACGAGATTAGAGCGGTGGTAACCGGTATCGGCTGCGTAACCCCGATTGGCATAGGAGTCGAAGCGTTATGGGCAGGCGTGCAGCGGGGAGAAAGCGCCGTCAAACCGATTGACCGATTTGTGCCGGAAGGGCTCCGCAGCCGGATTGCCGCGCAAATTCCGCATTTTGACGCGACGGCTTTTATGGACAAGAAACGGGCGCACCGGATGGATCGTTATTCCCAGCTGGCTGTAGCCGGCGGAATTATGGCTCTTCGCGATTCCGGACTGGATGCGGAGGATTTGGAAACCGAGCGGGCCGGCGTCTTTATGGGCTCGGCCCTAGGCGGAATCGCTTTTGCGGAGGAACAATGCGGGCAATATTATCATGGCGGCTTCCGTTCCGTGTCGCCAACGCTTGGCTTCTCCGTATTTGGCGGGGCAGCCTCCTGCAATCTCGCGATGGAGTTCGGATTTACCGGACCTAACGAAACAAATGCGATGTCCTGCGGCTCGGGTGCGGTTGCTATTGGCAGGGCCTTGCAGGCCATCCGGCGCGGCGAAGCGGATGTCGTGCTGGCGGGCGGCTCGGAAGCACCGCTTGCTCCTTTGTCTTTTGGCGCTTTCGATATGCTGCGCGCGATGTCGACGCGCAATGAAGAGCCGGCAAGCGCAAGCAGACCGTTTGACCGGAACCGGGACGGCTTTGTCATGGGAGAAGGCTCCGCCATTCTTGTTATTGAAGCCGAGCATCATGCCCGTGCCCGCGGCGCAAGGATCTATGGTGAGCTGGCTGGCTTTGGATTAACTAACGACGCCCATCATATGAGCGCGCCTCTTCCTACAGGTGCGCAAGCTGCCCGGGCGCTCAAGCTGGCGCTCTCGAGCGCGGATATGTCGCCGGATGACGTCTCGTACGTAAATGCGCACGGATCTTCAACGCTGCTTAATGATGTGACGGAATCAAAGGTGATCCGAAGCGTATTTGGCAGCCGTCCGGTTGCGGTCAGCGGAACAAAAGGCTTGTACGGTCATCCGCTTGGAGCTTCCGGCGCAATAGAAGCGGCGATTACGCTGCTTTCCTTGAATCAAGGCTGGCTGCCGCCAACAACGAATTTGAGCGAACCGGATCCGGAGGCCGAGATTGATCTGGTTGCACGTCAGGCAAGAGAAGTGAAGGCCGAGGCCGCCGTATCGAATTCCTACGGTTTCGGCGGGGTTAATGCGGTGTTGGCATTCCGCAAAGCATAACTTAAAAGGCAGTTTCTGTTGTTACGCAACGGGAACTGCCTTTTTCTATTACAGCTCTTGCACGAACATCAAATGGTTGCCTTCCGAATCCTTCACCGTAACAAAAGAAATATCGGGAAAACGTTCCGGCTCGCCAACCATCTCAACCTGCAAGTCATTTAGGAAGGCGATCGTCTCCTCGATATCATCCGTTGGGAAAGAAAAAAGCGGAAGCTCGGTGGGCTGGAAGGAATCTGTACGGTTAGCGTCAAGAATCAAAAAAGTATTGTCAACTTTGAGCGGAAAAACGCTGTCATAGGACGGATCGGCAAGTTCGATACCAAGCAGTGCTGCGTACCAATTGGCGGCTCTCTCCATGTTGCGGACATGAATGAAAATGGATCCGACCGTTGCTTGAACGGGATGAGGCTTAACTGGCATAAACGATTCCTCCCACGGAAAATAGTAAATATTACCATAAAATATCTTACCAAACACGCGTTCGATTGTAAATACAATTAGATAAGCATGGACACGGCATCACTTGCCCGCAAACGAATATTGTAATAATAGGATGGATGGAGTCGAAGCGGTATAACCTGATCGGAAGGGCGGGAACCAGCATGGAAATACCCGTATATCGCCCGCAAAACCATGTGCGATTTATTACGGCAGCCGCTTTATTTGACGGGCATGACGCATCAATCAACATTATGAGGCGGATTCTGCAAGCCTCCGGGGTTGAAGTTATTCACCTCGGCCATAACCGGTCGGTTCAGGAAGTGACAAGCGCAGCGATACAAGAGGATGTTCAGGGCATTGCAATCAGCTCGTACCAGGGCGGTCATATCGAATATTTAACTTATATGTTTGATGTGCTGAAGCAGGCCGGAGCGGAGCATATCAAAATATTTGCAGGCGGAGGCGGGGTTATTATTCCCTCCGAGATTGAAGCGTTGGAGCGATACGGCATCGCCAAAGTGTTCTCACCGGAGGACGGCCGCAGGATGGGGCTGCAAGGGATGATTAATGCCATGATTGAAGCATGCGATCATCCGACTCCAAGACAGGCTGAACAGGATCTAAGGCTAGTGAAGCAGGGCAATTGGGGAGCCATTGCAAGACTGATCTCCTCGGCCGAGGATCAGGCTGCGGGCGCTTCTGCCGATGACTGTACCGTTGCCGTATTGCAGCAGCTGCGGGAACAAGTCCCCGGAGTGCCGGTGTTAGGGATAACCGGAACGGGCGGGGCAGGTAAAAGCTCCTTGACGGATGAGCTTGTACGCCGGCTCCTGGACTATTTTCCGAACCGCTCCATTGCCGTCATATCCGTGGATCCGACCAAGATGAAATCCCGCGGGGCTCTTCTTGGGGACAGAATCCGAATGAATGCCATACATGATCCGCGGGCTTACATGCGCAGCATGGCGACAAGAAAATCAAAGTCGGAGATCAGCGAAGCCACAGGTGACGCGATTGCGATCGTCAAGCAAGCGGGATACGACTTTGTTATTGTCGAGACCAGCGGGATTGGCCAAGGAGACGCCGCCATTGTGGAGCTATGCGATATCGCCATGTATGTCATGACCAGCGAATACGGAGCACCTAGCCAATTGGAAAAGATAGATATGATTGATTACGCCGACGTTATCGTCATAAACAAATTTGAGCGCCAAGGATCCGAGGATGCCTTGAGGGATGTCCGCAAGCAGTACAAGCGAAGCAGACGGCTTGACAGGGTTCCTAACGAGCAGCTTCCCGTATTCGGTACAATGGCAAGTCAGTTTAACGATCCCGGTGTAACGATGCTCTTCCGGCATGTGATGCGTCTTGCCCAGGACAAAATGGGCGGCAGCTGGCCGGTTCGGCTGGAGGATTCCGGTATAAGGGCAACAAAGAGAAACATGATCATTCCGCAGGATCGAACCGGATATTTGCGCGAGATTGTTCAGACGGTACGTCAATATAAGAAGGATATCGAGGAACAAGTTGCGGTTGTCCGCACGCTTGCTCAGCTGAAGGGCACGAGACAGCTGATTTATGCCAATCAGGAGCGGCTTCTGACGAGAGATGAAACGGCACTTTTCGCGGATAAGCTTGATGCGATGGCAGCGGAATGGGAAGAACAGCTGCATTCGGATTGCCGGAAGCAGCTGGCCGATTGGCCGACCATTCGCAATCTTTACCGGCCGGTTGTGCTGGAATCGCTTTCGGGCAGCGCCGTGCCCAGAGTCAGCCTCCCCAAATTCCATGAGACGGGCGAACTGCTCCGTTGGTTATTGAAGGAGAATTTGCCGGGCTATTTCCCGTATACGGCCGGTGTATTTGCCTTCAAGCGAACCGACGAGGATCCTAAACGCCAGTTTGCAGGAGAAGGCACGCCGGAGCGGACGAACCGAAGGTTCCATTATTTATGCCGGAATGATGAAGCCAAGCGGCTTTCCACTGCCTTTGACAGCGTGACCTTGTACGGCCAGGATCCGAGCGACCGCCCCGATATATACGGAAGAATCGGGAACAGCGGAGTTAATGTCTGTACGCTTGAGGATATGAAGAAGCTGTACGAAGGCTTTGATCTATGTCATCCTTCCGTCAGCGTGTCGATGACGATTAATGGGCCGGCGCCTATCCTTCTTGCCATGTTTATGAATACGGCGATTGATCAGCAGGTGGAAAAATTCGCAACGGAAAACGGCCGTCAGCCTGATGAAACGGAATACCGGAGCATTAAGGCGGGAGCGCTGCATTCCGTTCGCGGCACGGTGCAGGCTGATATTTTGAAAGAGGATCAAGGTCAGAATACTTGCATTTTCAGTACGGAATTTTCGCTCAAAATGATGGGAGACATCCAGCAATATTTTATCGATCATGGCGTACGCCATTATTATTCCGTCAGCATAAGCGGTTACCACATCGCGGAGGCCGGCGCCAATCCGGTCACGCAGCTGGCATTTACGCTGGCGAACGGCTTTACTTATGTCGAGTATTATTTGGCCCGGGGAATGTCGATTGATGACTTTGCTCCAAATCTATCTTTTTTCTTCAGCAATGGGCTTGATCCCGAATACAGCGTAATGGGGCGCGTGGCGCGGCGCATCTGGGCAACCGTCATGAAATATAAATACGGGGCTAACGAACGCAGCCAGAAGCTGAAATATCATATCCAGACGTCAGGCCGCTCGCTGCATGCGCAGGAAATGGATTTTAACGATATCCGGACCACGCTCCAAGCGTTAATGGCCACCTACGATAATTGTAACTCCTTGCATACCAATGCGTATGACGAGGCGGTCACAACCCCTACGGAGAATTCCGTCCGCCGGGCAATGGCAATCCAGCTTATTATCAACAGGGAGTTTGGACTGGCGAAAAACGAGAATCCGCTGCAGGGCTCTTTTATCGTGGAGGAGCTTACCGATCTGATGGAGGAGGCTGTTCTGCAGGAGTTTTGGCGCATTCATGAGCGCGGAGGCGTGCTGGGCGCAATGGAAACCCAGTATCAACGGGGTAAGATCCAGGAGGAATCGTTATTTTATGAGCAGAAAAAGCATGCCGGGGAGCTGCCGATTATCGGAGTGAACACGTTCCTGAATCCCAATCCCGAAGAAATACACACGGATATCGAGCTGGCACGGTCAACGGAGGCAGAGAAGTTGTCTCAAATCCGCCAATTGCAAGCCTTTCAGATGAAGCATCAGGAGGAGTGCTCCGGCGCGCTGGAGCACTTGAAGGAGGCGGCGGTATCCGGCGGGAATCTGTTCGAAGCCTTGATGGAGGTTGTAAAAAGCGCCTCGATCGGCCAAATCACAGGTACGTTATTTGAAATTGGCGGCCAGTATAGGAGGAATATGTAAGGAAGGGGTAGAAAATATAGGAAAATGAGGCCTGTTAGAGAAAACGTTATAACAAGCTTGAACGAACCGGAGGGAAGCGCCTTTGCTTGTGCTGACATTCATATTAACTTTGATGAACTCGATATTGCTGCTCATTATTTACCTTAATCTTCCGAAGCGGGATATTGCGCGAGAAGCCGTTGAACAGGCATGGGCGAATGACCGGAAGAGACAAGAAGATAAGCAATCGGGCAATTCTTAGAACCGCTTAAGAACGGGAAAGCCTCCAACCCATACGGATTGGAGGCTTTTTTCACAATATAATATTTCATTCGCGAAACGTATGCTGCCCCTCCTAAGGACGGCGCAGCCGTTTACGCTTGTGCCCGGCTAGTCTTCGATATCCGCCCACATTTCCTCTTCGTCCACATCCAGCTTGATGTTGGTGCGGAAGACGCGGCGGTTGTACTGCCGGTACATGTATTGCTCGATTGCTTCCAGCAAATTCGCTTCAATGATATATTGGCTCCGACCGTTAACCCATACTTCTGCGGTGAAGCCGTACTCTTCTTCCCAGGCCAGCTGCACCTCCACGTCCGAAGGTTGCACGCCTCTTCGATCTGCCATATGCAGACAAACGGCATTTATAATTTCGTCCGTGTAAATTCTCGTCATTTAGTAAGGTCTCCGCGTATCGGGATTATTTTTTTTCTTGAACATTCGGAACAACGAGATAACGATTCTTACCAGAACAAAGATCGCAATCAGGTTGATAAGGAGGCCGAAGAACTGACCCATACCGCCCATATTGCCAAGCAGACCGCCGAACAGCATGCCTGCGAGACCGCCGATAAGCATACCCTTCATAAAGCCGCCGCCGCTGAAAAAGCCTTTGTTCGTTGTTGTAGCACCGGTTTTATTCGTAGTTGCACCAGTTTTTGTACCGGAAGTCGACTCCTGTACGTTAGCTTGTTTCTTAGGAGTTTGCGTGTAGCTTTGTTTTGGCGATTTGAATCCGCCGCCGCGTTTTGCCGCATCCGCTTGCCCTAAACCAAATGTCAGGAACAAAGCGAAAGCCATGATGACCAATAACCCTTTTTTCATTGTGTACGTCTCCTCCTGCTTCGATGTGTAGCTCATTAATTGCTATGATACACATTTACGGCTAATATTAACGGAGGTTTCAAAATATTTTTGTACACAATATACCAAATCATATATATGCAAAGGAGAGAACCCCTATGAATTATCCATCTGCTTATTTATCGTACTTAGCGGAGTTTAACGGAACGCGGGATTTCTTCGAATGCCATGAGCTTCTGGAGGAGCACTGGAAGGAACATCCGGACGATCCGCGGGCATTGTTGTGGGTTGGACTCATTCAGCTTGCGGTTGGCCAATATCATGAGCGGCGGGGAAATTTAAAGGGTGCGGTAAAAATGTATGAAAAGGCACTCGGTAAGCTGGACCAGCCTTCGCTTGAGCAGTTAGGTCTGGACGGAACGCGGACTATCGCGGATCTTTCGCACCGATATGAATATTTGCAGGACGGTCAATCTTTGCCCTATCAAGATATAACGCTTATCGTAACGGATCCCGAGCTTGAACAGCAATGCATTCAATTATGTAATGCCTTGCAGGCGGAATGGGGAAGCAGCAGTTCCATGGATGCGGAAGCGTTAATACACCGGCATAAATTAAGGGACCGCAGCGAAGTATTAGCGGAAAGGACAGCGGCCATCGAAACGAAAAAAAGGAACCGGACCGTGGAATAACCACGTGCCCGGTTCCTTTTTGGTTAAGTTCTATTTTCGTAGCCGTCCACGATCAGGTCAAGCGCGCCTGTGTCCGGGTGAATGGCAAGGCCGTGTACCGGAGTGTTAGGCGGAAGAAGCGGGTGATTGCGTACGATGCTAACGCTCTTCACAACGCTGTCACGCAGGTTGTCAAAGCCGGTCAGCCAACGATTCAGGTCCACGCCGGAATGACGCAGCGTATTGATGGTTTGCTCGGAAATGCCGCGTTCCAGCATGTGGCCAACAACCGTCTCCGGATCAATGCCGGTCATGCCGCATCCGTGGTGCGCAATAATAAACACTTCGTCTGCTTTCAGCTCATAGAGTGCTACAAGGACACTGCGCATAATGTTGCCGAATGGCTGCGTAATAATCGCACCGGCGTTTTTGATAATTTTGGCATCGCCGTTTTTCAGATTTAATGCCTTAGGAAGCAGCTCAACGAGCCGGGTGTCCATACAAGTGACAACAACGATTTTACGGTTAGGGAACTTATCCGTAAGATATTGTTCGTATTCCTTGTTTTCGACGAAAGCTTTGTTGTGGTTCAAGATTTTTTCCAGATTGTTCATTTGAATTACCTCCTGATAATAACGATGAATAATTAGTTCTTCAGAAAACGCAGGTCAAGCGTATAGATCTGGCTGTCGCTCTTAAGGCTGTACGCATTACGCGCAGCATCGTAATCAATACGGAGCTCCGGCTCGAAAAACACTTCATGGCGAGGCTCATGCCAGAACGGGAACGGGTCGCCTTGAGCAAGCCTGTCATCCGGCCCGCCTTGTCCAATGAGCTGAAGAGCCGGGACACCGCTGACGACACAGCCGCAGCCTTCGGTATCATGCAGCAGTTTAAGCTGCTTGCGGCCATCCTCTATGTAAGGGGTGAGCGACTTAACGGCAGCAGGAGTAAAAGTTATGCGCATGGTAGTATTCTCTCCTTCTCTTTACTCTATTAACGACAAAAAAAGGTTAAAGTTGATTATACGTTTTGTAATCGTTAAGATCAAGATAGGCTCTGTTCAAAATGAGCAAATTTGGAATAGGGAAGGTGGATGGAATAATGACGGTACATAAGGAAATAACCGCAAAGTTTATGGAGACAATCCGTAAAATTAAAAGCTACGAAGAAGCGTTAGGCGTTTTGTATTGGGATCTTCGGACCGGGGCACCGCGCAAAGGAATGGATACCCGCTCGGAGGTTATCGGCGCTTTGTCCGGCGATATGTTTAAGCTTTCCACTTCGCCCGAGCTTGGCGAATATTTGAACGAACTGGAGCAGCCTGCTGCACAGGAGCAATTATCCGATATTGAACGGAAACTCGTTAGCGAAACGCGCAAAGACTACAATCGAAGCGTCAAAATTCCACCAAAGCTCTACCAGGAATACGTTGTGCTTGCTTCGCAGGCGGAATCCAAGTGGGAGGAAGCCAAAGCAAGCAACGATTACGCCAGCTTCCAGCCGCTTCTGGAAAAAGTAATCGATTATACGCAGCAATTTATTGACCTGTGGGGGCCAAAAGCAACCCGCTATGATACCTTGCTTGACCAATACGAGCCGGGAATGACAACGGCAGAGCTGGACCGCGTGTTTGGCGGCTTGCGCGAACAGCTGGTTCCGCTTGCTGCGGCAATTGCGGCGTCCCCGCATCAGCCGGATACTTCTTTCCTCGGGCAAAAATACGATAAGCAGGCGCAGAAAGCGTTCAGCTTGTATATCTTGAATCAGATGGGCTACAACTTCGAAGCCGGCCGCCTCGACGAGAGCGTTCATCCGTTTGCAACCGGGCTTAACCCGGGCGATGTCCGCATTACGACCCGTTACCTGGAAGATGATGTGACCAGCGCGCTGTTCGGTACCATTCATGAGGGCGGACATGCCTTGTACGAGCAAAATATTATGCCTGAGCTGATCGGCACTACACTGTGCACGGGCACATCGATGGGCATTCACGAATCGCAATCGCGCTTCTGGGAAAATGTCATCGGACGCAGCAAGCCGTTCTGGGAACAGTATTTCGGCAAGCTGCAGGAGAAATTCCCTGGCCAGCTGGATGTATCGGTGGAACAGTTCTACCGCGGCATCAATGTCGTGCAGCCATCCCTGATCCGGATCGAAGCGGACGAACTGACGTACAATTTGCACATTATTATTCGGTACGAGATCGAGAAAATGATCTTTAATGAAGGCGCAAAAGCAGCCGATCTGCCGGCGATCTGGAACGACAAGTACAAAGAGTACCTGGGCATCGTTCCTCCGTCCAACGCGGAAGGCGTGCTGCAGGACGTACACTGGTCCGGCGGCGCGTTTGGCTACTTCCCGTCGTACTCGCTTGGCAATATGTATGCTGCGCAAATCGCCGACACCATGGAACGGGAGCTTGACGGCTTCTGGAACCTGGTCGGCCGCGGCGAGCTGCTTCCTATCAAGGAATGGCTGACCGAGCGCATCTACAAGTTCGGCAAGCTGAAGTCGCCGTCGGAGATCATCCAAAGCGTTACAGGCAAGCCGCTGGATCCTCAGCATCTGGTAAGTTATCTCGAGCGTAAATATAAGGATATCTATAAGCTGTAAATAGAAAGTGGCCGCCCCTTGTCGGGGCGGCTCTTTTTTGTTTTCGGACGCGTGCTGTAACACGGAAAAAGCCTGCTATTCGGGGTAAGAGAGCTGACCGCCGCACTCGAAGTGTGCTGCAACACGGAAAATGCCTACTATTCGGGGTAATGGAGCTGAACGCCGTACCCGGGGGTGTGCTGTAACATGGAAAAAGCCTGCTATTCGGGGTTAAGGATCGGACCGCCGCACTCGAAGTGTGCTGTAACACGGAAAAAGCCTGCTATTTGGGGTAATGGAGCTGAACCCCGTACCAGGGGGTGTGCTGTAACATGGAAAAAACATGTTATTCGGGATAATGAGGCTGTCCGCAGCAGGAGATTGCTCCTGCTGCGTTTGTTCTGTTTAAAGGAGTATTACGAAGCATCTTTCTTTCAGATAGTTTTAGTCGTTTACTCTTTTGTGCCCGGATTCCAACCTCGGAGTCTCATTGTTCGGAATGCACCGACTTTTTTGCTCCTGCATAGGCTATTGTACTTACTACTTACTTTAATTGAGTAATCACGGGAGGTTAACGGATGAGAAGGAAGCTATGGCTGTCGCTGCTCCTCATTGTGGCGCTGACGACAACAGCCGCGCTGGCCGGCTGCGGCAAGGGAAACTCGGATAAGGTTAAGCTGACCATCGGCGAAGTAACGCGGTCGGTCTTTTATGCTCCGGAATATGTAGCTCTGGCGAAAGGGTTTTTCGCTGACGAAGGGCTGGACGTTACGCTGACAACTACGGCAGGCGGGGACAAAACGATGACCGCGCTGCTCTCCAACACGATTGACGTCGCGCTTGTTGGTTCGGAAACGTCGATCTATGTGTACCAGCAAGGCTCTGACGACCCGGTTATTAATTTTGCTCAAGTGACGCAAACCGACGGTACGTTCCTGGTTGCCCGGAATGATACGAACTTTGACTGGAACAACTTGAAAGGCGCTACGTTCCTCGGCCAAAGAAAAGGCGGAATGCCTCAAATGGCGGGCGAATTCACGTTAAGAAAGCATAACATTGACCCGCATGCGGATCTGGAGCTGATTCAAAACGTTGATTTTGCCAATATCGCACCTGCATTTGCTTCCGGCACGGGCGACTATGTTCAGCTGTTTGAACCAACTGCTTCCGTTTTCGAGAAGCAAGGTACGGGCAAGGTGGTTGCCTCCTTTGGCGTAGAGAGCGGACATCTGCCTTACACCGTGTTTATGGCGAAGCAAAGCTATATCAAGAAAAATACGGCAGCAATCCAATCGTTCACCGATGCCGTACACCGCGCCCAGCTCTGGGTACAGGAAAACGATGCCTCAACGATTGCGGACGTCGTAGCCCCTTACTTTGATAACGTGGATAGAGACATCCTGGTGAGTTCCATCGACCGTTACAAACAACAAGGCTCTTATGCTACCGATCCTGTTATTGACGAAGGCGAATGGAATAACCTTCTTGACGTAATGACCCAAGCTGGCGAACTGAAGGAACGTACCGAATACGGCAAAATCGTGGACAACAGCTTTGCGGAGAAATCGATAGTGGACGTTAAGAAATAAAATAAGGGGGACTTTCGATGGCTGGCGAAGATAATCGGCTGGAACTGAAGGATGTGTCCCATGTCTATGTAAATGAAAAGGGTGCTTCCTTGGCCGTCGAGAATTTGAATTTGACGGTTCGGCGCGGTGAGTTCGTCAGCCTCGTCGGTCCGAGCGGCTGCGGTAAAACAACGATTCTCAGCATGCTTGCGGGATTATTTCCTCCAAGCGGAGGGCAGGTGCTTCTCGCGGGAGCGCCTGTCCTTGGTCCGTCCCGGCTGGTTGGCTATATGCTGCAGCAGGATTTCCTGTTCCCGTGGCGGACGATCCGGGATAATGCCGCAATCGGCCTCGAGATTGCCGGAGGAAAGACGGCCGCGGCGATGAAGGAAGTAGACCGCCTGCTGTCGGAACTGGGGCTGCCGGGTTCGGGCAGCAAGTACCCGCATGAGCTATCGGGCGGCATGCGGCAGCGTGTTGCTTTGGCCCGCATGCTTGCGACTAATCCGGAAGTGATGCTGCTGGATGAACCTTTTTCCGCGCTGGACCTGCATATTAAGCTTCAGCTTGAAGATCTGGTAGACGAAACGCTAAAGCGTCTTGGTAAAACGGCCGTACTCGTTACTCATGATTTGGCTGAAGCCGCAGCAATGAGCGACCGGGTTATCGTGCTGGCCGCAAATCCGGGCAGAATCGTGAAGGAGCTTGTGGTGCCGGATGAGATCCGGCAAGCCACACCGATGGAGGCGCGCAAGCTGCCGGGCTTCCAGGACGTATTTGATCAGCTGTGGGCAGAGCTTAACCGGGCGGAAGGGGGCGGCGGGCATGCCTAAAGTGGAGAAAACGGGCAAGAACGTATTGTTATCCGGCGTTGAGGAAGACCGCGAGAGCGGAATGAAAGAGCTTCACAGTCAATTCAAGCAAAAGGCTAGACGGGTTACTGCGGCAGTAGGCGCAACACAGATTACGATCCTGCTGCTTTTCATTGCCCTATGGGAAGTGGCAGGCAGGCAAAAGTGGATCGACCCTCTGTTGTTTAGTTACCCGACGAAAATCATCAACCAGCTATGGAATTCGATGGCAGACGGTTCGATCTGGCCGCATATCGGAATGACCGTATCCGAGACGATTATCGGATTTCTGCTCGGTACTCTGGTCGGAACCGGTATCGCTGCGCTCTTATGGTGGTTTCCTTTTTTATCGAGAGTACTGGATCCTTATCTGGTCGTATTGAACAGTCTGCCGAAGGTTGCGCTTGGTCCTCTCTTCATCGTTACTCTTGGACCGGGCTTTACTTCGATTGTGGCGGTAACCTTGTCGGTGACGGTTATTATCACAACGATTAATATATACAACCGGTTCAGAGAGATTGAAGCGGGTTATATCAAGGTGGTCCGGTTGTTTGGCGCGAGCAGGGCGCAGCTGTTCCGGCTTGTTATTCTGCCTGCCTCTTTTCCCGTTATTATATCGGCTTTAAAAGTCAATGTAGGTCTCGCCTGGATCGGGGTTATCGTCGGCGAATTCCTTGTCGCGAAGCTTGGACTCGGCTATCTGATGATCTACGGCTTCCAGGTATTTAACTTCACCCTTGTCTTATCCACTCTGATTGTCATCGCCGTAGTCGCTACGATCATGTATCAACTTGTGGCGATATTGGAACGAAAGTTGACGTCAGGCTGGCGGGAGCGTTAGGATAATCGTATTAATCTATCCGAACGTGAGGGAAATAAGTGGGCATTCGCATTATCAAAACCGCATTAGCAGCCATTATCGCCATTTATTCGGCCGTGTATTTGAACTTGGAGCCGCCGCTTGGTGCGGGTATTCTTGCTATTCTCGGTGTAGAAGTCAGCCGGATGAAAGGGCTGAAGAGCGCTATTCAGCGTTTCGTCGCTTCTTCGCTGGGACTTTTTTTTGCCTCTTTGGTCTTTACGATCTTTGGCTTTCATATTTGGGTAGTGGCGTTATTTATTTTGATGACGTTCCCGGTATTGGCGCGTTTTCAACTAAAGGACGGCATCGTAACCAGCGCGGTTATCGTATTCCAGCTATTCAATCATGGGGAAGTCACCGTTGACGTATTGGAAAACGAAGTACTGCTCATGATTTGCGGTCTCGGCTGGGCAACCGTGATCAACTTCATCTATATGCCGAAGGATCAGCATCTGCTCGAGTCGCTCAAAGCTTCCGTCGAGAAGCTGTTTGGCGATATTTTCACCGAGATGGGCAGGACGCTCCGCGAACCTTCGCATATTTGGAACGGCAGCGAGCTGCTTGAGGTTCACAGGATTATAGATGAAGGCGCCCGCCGGGCCGTGCTGAACAAGGAGAACCGGCTATTCGGGCAAGAGCATTATTGGTCCACTTATTTTGAAATGCGGCGTCTCCAGCTCGAGTCGGTGCAGGCCATGCTGGAGGAGCTGGCGCTCATCTACGAGAAGCTGCCGCAGAACGAACCGCTTGCGGAGCTGCTGGAGCTCCTATCCGGAGAAGTGAAATCCGAGGTATACCGCGGGATAACGGAGAAACGCTTGTCCGAGCTGAGACAGCTGTACAAGTCGATGGAGCTTCCGCGCACGCGTGACGAGTTCGAGCTTCGCGCCGCTATTTTGAAGATGACGATGGAGCTTGAAAGATATTTGGCAATCGCCAAACGATTAAAGAAAAGAAATGTCATGTTAGACAAAGCGGAGCCATAAAATAAAGAGGGATAAAATTCGTGGCGGCGCGGGAAAGATTCAGTCACCCTAGACGAATGACCTGCATACACTTTAAATGAATGATTGTATGGAGGAGGTTAAATCGATGACATTTGCAGATAAACAGCTACAAGGTAGAGAGATTATAACGAAAGCTGTCTGCGGGAAAGGTCGTAAGTTTTCCACTGTCTCTCATACCGTAACACCGCCTCATCACCCGACCAGCATATTGGGTGCGTGGGTAATCAACCACCAATATGAAGCGGTTCGATCGGGCGACGGAATTGAGGTAATTGGTACTTACGATCTCAACATTTGGTATTCGTATAGCAAGAATTCGCAAACGGACGTAGCAAAAGAAACCGTACATTATGTAGAGCATGTGCCTCTTTCTTATCTGGATCCTAAGCATCGGTCTTCCACGGAAGAAGTATCCGCCGATTGCATTCAGGAGCCTAACTGCATTGAGGCCAACATCTCAACAAGCGGTTCCGGCGTTGTCGTCCGCGTTGAGCGCGAGTATGCGGTTGAAATGATCGCCGAGACAAAAGTTTGGGTAGCCTGCTTCCCGGGCGGCTACGACGACGGTAAAGAACTTGAGTTCGGTCTCGGCGACGGGGATTACGAGGATCTGGATCCAGACTTACTGGACGACGACCTGTAAGCCGGAAGCACTTATCCGCTTCTGTACTGTAAGATATGCCGCTAAAGCGGTAAATTCGAGGGCGAAAGCCCTCTTTTTGTTGAATTCATTTAATTTGGGCATTCGCCGCATGCCCTAAAAGTCGTAATCGAATCCAATAAAAAAGAAGGTGGGCGGGTATGGCTGGAAATCGGCTGAACCGGCTTGACAACGAACGGCAGGCAATAGCTTTGACGGAAGCCGAAATGCAGGCAAGGTGGCTTCGAACAGGTCTTTATCGGGAGCAGCAGGAGGATGAACGGTTATACCGGGTTCTAGCAGCCGATCTCGCGTTGATTGAGCTCAAGCGGATTAACCGGGCAGGAAGGCCTTTAGGCAGCGGAGAACCGATTGCGGACGCTGCTGCCGGACATCCTTCCGATTGGCCGGCGGATCCCGTGCTGCGCCGGGTAATCCGTAGGGCGATTGCGGGACTTTACGCAGTAGGAATAGATATTGGTGAAGCGGTTGTTGCGCTGGGGACGGACGGCCGTGTCTCGATGCGAACGGCAAAGAGGCGCAAAATAGGTCCGCTGTTGCTGTCTGAGGCTGAAGCGGAGCGTCAAGTAGCGCCGCTTCTTATCGGTGCGGATCCGGAGTTTGTGCTTATCCGGCCGGACGGCAAGATCGCTCCGGCCTCCCGGTATTTGGGAGGCGTCGGCGGCGCAGCGGGCAGCGACGCCATGCTGATCGGGCGGCGGCTGATGTATCCCGTCGCCGAGCTTCGTCCCGAGCCGGCCGAGGATCCTGCCGGGCTCACGGCCCACATCCGGCGGCTGCTGCTCCGCGCCGCCGGGCTTGTCAGCGACCCGAGCCTCCGCTGGGCCGCTGGTGCCATGCCCGTGCCGGGGCTTGCGCTCGGCGGGCATATCCATCTCAGCGGCGTGCGGCTGACGCCGCGCCTGCTGCGTTTGCTCGACAGCTACGCCGCGTTCCCGCTGGCGCTTGTCGAGGATCCCGCCGGGCGCGGGCGGCGCCCCCGCTACGGCGTCCTGGGCGATTACCGCCAGCAGCCGCATGGCGGCTTCGAATACCGGACGCTGCCGAGCTGGCTGGTGTCGCCGGCCGCGGCCAAAGCCGCCTTCGCGCTTGCGCTTCTCTGCGCGCGCGAGGCGGATGCCTTGCAGGACATACCGGCTCTTGACGAGCGGTATGTCGCAGCCTACTACGCCGGCGACCGCGCGGAGCTCGCCGGCTGTCTCGACGGCGTCGCCGTATCTATGACGGCGACGGCAAGCTACGCCGCGCTGGCGCCTTACATCGAGCCTTTGCTCGATGCGGCGCGGCGCGGCGCAACCTGGGATGAGCGGGCTGACATCCGCGTCAAATGGCGCATCCCGCGCCTGTAAGGGATGCGCCATTTTTAATGTTTTTCTTGATCGCTAGCCTAACTTCGCTTTGCTATGCCGCGTCAACGATCAACGAATAATATGATGCTTTCTCAGCTGCTCAAGCATATAAGCCGCGCGATGCTTGTAATGATGCTTTTGCACGGCTTCAAGGCCTTGCTCTTGGATCTTCCTGCGTTCCAGCGGATGCTTCAGATAATAGCGAACCAGTTTTTTGGTCTCGTCGGCAGATCCCGCCACGACGAGCTCCTTGCCGGGACGGAACAATTCCCGGACGGCGGGCGTATCGTTCGTGATCAGAAAACCTCCCGATCCCAATATTTCGTAAGTTCGCTGCGTAACCTGGGTCAAGTGGTTCTGCGGACCGATAACGATTCTGGCCGAGTTGTACACCTTGTGCGCGAGAGGGTATTTGAGATGGCCGTGAATCCATTTTAACGGGACCTTAACGCCAAGGAAGGGCTTCATGTTAGCCCATTGTCTGCCCCAGATATCAATTCGGATGCCGCCTTGCACCAACGGTTTGATGAGCTGCTGCATCGATTCGATGCGGTAATGCTGCGGATATTTTTTCATGATTTCGGGATACCCGTTAGCAACGGCGGCAATTCGGCTGCGGTACTTCGGGAAGCTTTTGCCTGCGCGGTGCACCTTGGGATGAAAGCCGAAGTCCATATGGGCCGAAGGAATGCCGATGCCGGCATATTCCGCTATTTTGGACTTGCATATTGTAAAGACAAAGTCCGGCTGCACAGCCTGTACATAGGGGAGAGAAAACGCAGCATGATGGGTGGGGTCCTCGGTAGCCCAAAAGACAAACGGGATTTCCGTCGGCCTCACAAGGTCATGAACCAGCTGCCTTTTCTCCGGTTTATGCTGAAGCGTCCAACCGAGGCTAATGATTAGATCCGGCTTGAATTCGTCGAGCAATCCGAGGATAACAGCTTGGCTTAACGGGCCGGAAATCCGTACCTGATGCCCAAGATCGCGGAAGCCGTTAGGCAGTCCGTGAATCCACATGGGATGGCTTTCGAGAAATAAAATATTCATGGGATAATACCTTCTCTCTTTAAAGCATCCAGCATGCTTTGTGCCCTCTTGGTATACGTGTGCTCGGCAATGGCGAGTCTTCCGTTCTGCCGGATTTGCTCGCGTTCCTTCGGATTCCCCAGATAATGCCGGACAAGCCGCAGGGTTTCCTGCGGGGATGAGGATAGAGCGGCGTCGCGGCCAGCCTGAAGCAGCTTTCTTACTCCCGCCGTATTGCAGGTAAGCAGAAATCCTTCGGAGCCGACAATCTCGTAGGTTCGCTGGGTGGCCATATCCGTATAATTTTGCAGTCCGAGCATGATTTTAGCGGAGCCGTACACTTTGCAGGCGTCTTTATAGGCAATCGGCTTCTTGATCCAGCGGGTTGGCAATGATCGTCCGAGGTAAGGTTTCATTAAATGCCAGTTCCGTCCGTAAAAATCGATACGGTAGCCGGCTTTCAGCAGCGGCCGGATGAGGATGTTCATCGCCTTGCGGCGGTAGAGCTTGGGGTATCGCTTCAAGACGCCAGGATAAGCATTGGCTACCACGGCGATATCCGCCTTATAGGGTTTTAGCGGCTTGATCCTGCGGTGAATACGGGGATGGAAAGCAAAGTCCAAATGCTCGCTGGCGTAGCCCAGCATGCGGAATCTTTCGGCTGCTTTGGCTGAAATCGTGAATACGAACGCGGGAGTTATTCTTTTTAGCAAAGGCAGCGTAAATTCGTCCGTAAAGTTCGGGTCTTCCGTAGACCAGTAAATTAGAGGAATATTGTTGTCCGAAGCAAATTTACGGATAAGCGTCTGCTTAGCGGGAGCGTGATCGCGTCCCCAGCCGACGTAGACAAGCAGATCCGGTTTGTTTTCGCTCAGGTGGCGGGTTAACGAACCGGAATGAACCGGACCGGACATCCGCACCTCATGCCCCAAATCCCTCAATCCGTCGGGCAGACCGTAGCTCCAAATCCCTCCGCGCTCCAAAAATAAAATGTTGATGGATTTCACCATCCCCTCCAATGGTTAGTCCGTGCCGTTCTTCTTCGACTTCGAGTCTAGTTAGTGGCATTGTATTCACCGCAAGGTGCAGGGTATAGGCTTTCCCCCAGCTGCAACGGGCTTTTTCTTCCGGTTTCTTCCGTTGGCCTGCCCGGCAGGGGTTATGCAGGTTGGCGCGCGGCTATCGGCTTGGTATAATAGCAGAATGATGTTTTGTAAAATATATATTTCACTCGCGAAACGTATGCTGCCTCTCCAAAGGAAGGCGCAGCCGTTTACGCTTGAAAAATATAAGAAACTTAAATGCTATGTACCTGGGAGGGGCAACAGTGGCTGGTTATACCCCGATGATTCAACAATATCTCGCAATTAAGGAGCAAGCGAAAGACGCGTTCCTTTTCTTCCGTCTCGGCGATTTCTACGAGATGTTTTTTGACGATGCTATAAATGCTTCGCGCGAGCTTGAAATTACATTAACGGGCAGAGAGGGCGGCATGTCGGAGAAAATTCCGATGTGCGGCGTCCCTTATCATTCTGCGGAAAACTATATTGCAAGGCTTGTAGAAAAAGGCTTCAAGGTTGCGGTCTGCGAGCAGGTGGAAGACCCGAGTGCGGCCAAAGGCGTTGTACGCAGGGAAATCGTCCGCGTAATTACGCCGGGTACCGTCATGGAATCGAAGTCGCTTGCGGACAAATCCAACAACTTTATCGTTTCCGTCGGTTCGGTCTCTACGGCTGCAATTGGCATGGCAGCCTGCGACTTGTCGACCGGCGAGTTGTACGCGACTTCGCTCGCTTTCAATATTGATACGTTAATTGATGAAATCAACGTCTATCAGCCTGCAGAAATCGTTGGCGACGAAAATCTGCTGGCACAGCTCAAGGAGCAGGCGGTATGGAACCGTCCCGTGCTTCTGACTAGCCGCAAGCCTATGGCTGAGGACAAGCTTCGCGAGCAGTTTGAAGCGTCGCAGCTGGAAGTACTGAACGAAACGCGTTACCGCGCGGTTAGCCTCTTGACCGGTTATCTGGATGAGACGCAGAAACGCTCCCTTGGCCATGTCCGTACAATCCGCGCTTATGAGCCGAATCAATATATGATTCTGGACCATTACACGCGCCGCAATCTCGAGTTGACCGAGACGGTCCGCGACCGGAGCAAAAAAGGTTCTCTTCTGTGGCTGCTCGACCGGACCCAAACGTCGATGGGGGCAAGGCTGCTTAGACGCTGGATCGACAAGCCGCTTCTTAACCGTTCGAAGATTGAAGAACGGTACGAAGCCGTTGATGCACTCTACCGGAATTTGATTGCCCGCGACGATATCCGTTCGGAGCTGAACCATGTTTACGATCTCGAACGGCTTGTTGGCCGGGTCGCTTTCGGCAGTGCGAACGGCAGGGATATGAACGCGCTGAGAAGCTCCATCCGCCGCACGCCGCAGCTCGTCGAGCTGGCGCGTCAAGCCGGGTCTGAGCGGCTTCGCCAGCTTGTTGACGGTCTGGATGACTGCTCCGATCTAGCCGATCTGATCGAGACGGTTATCGTGGACGAGCCTCCCGTTTCTATACGGGAAGGCGGATTAATCCGGGCCGGTTACGACGATTACCTAGATCAGCTTCGAGAAGCCAGCACGAACGGCAAGAAATGGCTTGCCGAGCTGGAGCGCCGGGAACGCGAAGCAACCGGCATCAAAACGATTAAAATCGGCTTTAACAAAGTGTTCGGTTATTATCTCGAGGTATCCAAAGGCGCCTTGGGCTTGCTGCCCGAAGGACGTTACGAACGGAAGCAGACGCTGGCGAACGCGGAACGCTTCGTAACGCCGGAGCTGAAGGAGAAGGAACGGCTTATTCTCGAAGCCGAGGACAAGATGGTTGATCTGGAGTACGCTCGCTTTATCGAGCTGCGGGATCATCTTGCCCTGCAGCTTCATCGTCTGCAGCGTTTGGCCGAGGTTGTGGCGGAGCTTGACGTCTATCAGTCGCTCGCTACGGTCAGCGCGGAGAGAAGATTTGTCCGTCCGGTTATAACCGATCAATACAATCTGGTTATTGAGGAAGGACGTCATCCGGTAGTCGAGGCGGTAATGGATGGCGTACCGTTTATCAATAATGCCACTTCGCTTCGCCAAGAGGAGCAGTCGATGCTGCTCATTACCGGCCCGAATATGGCGGGTAAGAGCACCTATATGCGCCAGGTAGCCTTGATTTGCATCATGGCGCAGATCGGCTGCTTTGTGCCGGCAAAGACGGCGGAAATTCCAATGATCGACCGCATCTTTACACGAATTGGCGCAGCCGATGATCTCATCGGCGGTCAAAGCACCTTTATGGTCGAGATGAAGGATATTCAGCTAATGACGGAAAAGGCGACGGCTAGCAGTCTCGTTATCATTGACGAGCTTGGCCGCGGCACGTCAACTAGCGAAGGGATGTCTATCGCTCAGGCGGTCATCGAGTTCGTCCATCACCATATCGGCTGTAAAGCGCTTGTGTCTACGCATTTCCATGAGTTGTCGCATTTGGAGGCTTCTCTTCCAAAGCTGGCGAATGCCTGCATGGCCGTACAGGAAAGCGGCGATCATGTGACCTTCCTGCGCAAGCTGATTCCCGGAGCGGCAAGCACAAGCTACGGGATTTATTGCGCAAGACTGGCGGGGCTTCCGAATTCCATTATTGACCGGGCTTATGTACTGCTTGAGCATTTGGAGGAAGAAGCTTCGGAGAAGCTGCCGGCAGGCACTGCCATTGCTTCCGCAAGTATGGCGGCTGAAGCTCCGGCAGTTCCGTCTTACGACGTTGTTCCCGAATCCGGGCTGGTATTTAAAGAAACGGCGGCCGCTGTTCAGCTCTCCATCTTTGACGATCCGGCAGCGCCGGCTGTACAGCCGGTTCAGGAGCAAGGGCGCCGCAAAGCCTCGCCGAAGGCCGAGCAGCTCGCGGACCAGCTCCGTAAGCTGGACTTGTTTAATATGACGCCAATGCAAGCGATGCAATGGCTGAATGAAATGAAGCAGAAGCTGAACGATTAGCATAGAAGTTTTAGACGCAAGGAGGGGTTTGCATGGGGAAAATCCAGGTATTGGATGAGCAGCTTGCCAACCAGATTGCAGCAGGAGAGGTCGTAGAACGGCCTGCGTCCGTCATCAAGGAGCTGGTCGAGAACGCGATTGATGCCGGAAGCTCCGTTATCGATATTACGATAGAAGAAGGCGGATTGTCGTTTATTCGCGTCACCGATAACGGCGCGGGCATTGAGCCGGGGGATATGGAAACCGCGTTTCAACGGCATGCAACGAGTAAAATCTCGTCCAGCAGCGATTTGTTCAAAATCGCAAGTCTTGGCTTCCGCGGAGAAGCGCTGCCGAGTATTGCAGCCGTATCTCGGCTCGAATGCGTATCGTCGATCGATTCTACAGGCTTGGCCCAGCGCCTATTTATAGAAGGCGGAACGGTTACGGCAAGTGAGCCTGCCAATTCTCCTCAAGGCACCGATATGTCGGTGCGGGATTTGTTTTACAACACGCCGGCAAGGCTGAAGTATATGAAAGCCATCCAGACGGAGCTTGGACATATAACCGATTACGTATACCGGATTGCCTTGGCGCATCCGGGAATAGCGATCACGCTGAAGCATAACGGCTCGGTGCTGCTTCGGACGCTTGGCACGGGAGACAGACTGCAAGTTATTGCGGCCGTGTATGGAACGAATACGGCTAAGGCGATGCTGAAGGTGGAAGGCGAGACGTCGGATTACGATTTGCGCGGTTATATATCGAAGCCGGAGCTGACGCGGGCGAACCGCAACGGCATGACCGTGATCGTGAACGGCCGCTATATCCGCAGCCACGCGGTCAATCAGGCCATTCTGCAGGCTTATCATACGCTGCTGCCAATCAATCGATTCCCCATTGTGGTATTAGAGATCGGCATGCATCCAAGCCTGCTTGACGTGAACGTACATCCATCCAAGATGGAAGTCCGGTTCAGTAAGGAAAATGAGCTGAGAACATTGGTAGAGCAGGCGGTAAAAGGAGCGCTCGGACAGGTCCGGCATATTCCTGGGCCGGCTGAGAAGCCGGAGCGGGAGAAGCCGCTGTTCGTCCAGGATGCGATTTCCTTCCACCGGCCCGATCCGCTGTCCATGCCTTGGGGGCAGGAACGGAGCCCATCCAATTCTAACGGATCCGGAGCTCAGGACAGTTCTTCTCATTTGCCGGGAGGCAGCGTTAACCCAGGCAGGCCAGCCGGATTGTCAACGTCCGCAGCTAACACGGGCTCATCTTTTAATTCGTCCTTCCCGCAGCCTCCGAAGCGTGATTATGTGCCTTCGGATGCGACGGAGCGTCTGTACAAGCCTGCCGAGCAGCGTGAAACATCCGTGCGTGAAGCGGCGGCACCATGGGAGCAAGCCGCTCCTGCGCTTCAGGCGGCGGAGGAAACGTCAGCACCGCCTCCGGCCCCGGATTCAGAGCGGCCTGTGGGAGAGGCTAGCGAGCGGCCGGACGGTACGCCGGCCTTCCCGGACTTGTACTGGATTGGGCAGCTTCACGGCACGTATATTGTTGCGCAGGCTGAGGAAGGGCTGTATCTGATCGACCAGCATGCGGCTCACGAACGCATTAATTACGAATATTACTTCCGGAAGTTCGGCAACCCGCAAGCAGCCAGCCAGCAGCTGCTGGTTCCGCTCACCTTGGAATTTACCTCCGGCGAAGCGGAGCAGCTGCGCGGCATGATCGGTTTATTCCAGGAAGCAGGCGTTGAGCTGGAGCCATTTGGAGCGCAGACTTTTCTTGTGCGTGCTTATCCGGAATGGTTCCCTCAAGGCGAGGAGCAGGCCATAATCGAGGAAATGGCAGAATTGCTGCTAAGCGAGCGCAAATCCGTTAATATTGCGAAGCTTAGGGAAAAAGCGGCGATTATGTGCTCCTGCAAAGCTTCGATTAAAGCCAACGACCGGAAGACCCGGGAAGAGGGAGAAGCGCTGCTGGCTCGCCTTGCGGCCTGTAATCAGCCCTATACCTGTCCGCATGGCCGTCCGATTGTGGTTCATCTTTCGACTTATCAGCTTGAAAAAATGTTTAAACGGGTGATGTCATGATTGTAACAACCTCCGATAAGCCGTCTCAGCGGGCTTTAGCGACCGCCAAACGGCTTGCGGGAGAGCTATCCGCTCCGTACGTTTCGCGAGGCAAACAAACGCTTCGTCAGATGGCGGAGAGGATGGAGGAGATCCGTCTTATCGTTGTAACGGAGAAGGAAGTACGCTATTACGACGGACAGACGGAGTCGCCGCTCTATTTTCATCCCAGCATGGCTTTTGTAAGGGTGAAGAGACTGCGTCGCGGAGAAAGCGACCCGTTGCTTGATCTGACGCGGTGCAAGCCGGGAGACAGCGTTATAGACTGTACCGCCGGGTTTGCCGCGGATTCTCTTGTATTCTCGTATGCAGCAGGTGAATCGGGAGCGGTGACCGCGATAGAAAGCGAACCCATCTTGTGCGCGGTCGTGCGCGAAGGATTGGCCGGCTATCAAACCGGCTTGCCGGACGTGGATGCAGCCATGCGCAGAATTAGCATGATCAACGATAATCATGCCGATTATTTGGCGGGACTTCCGGACAATAGCGTAGATATCGTATTCTTCGACCCGATGTTCCGCCAGCCGATTCATGAATCCAACGCCATGGAGCCGCTGCGCAAGCTGGCTAACGACAGTGCGCTGACGGAGAAAGCCGTGCAGGAAGCAATCAGGGTCGCGCGCAAGACCGTCGTGATGAAGGAGCACCGCGAGAGCGGGGAATTCGAACGGCTTGGATTCGAACGGCGGCATGTGAATACGTCGAAAATAGCTTATGGAGTGATAGAGGTTGCAGGAAGCAGCATATAAGGAACGCAAGCAGCCGCTGCTTGTTCTGGTAGGACCGACGGCTGTAGGCAAAACACAGCTCAGCCTCGATCTCGCCAAAGCATGGAATGCCGAGATTATATCCGGCGATTCGATGCAGGTGTATAAGGAGATGGATATCGGCACGGCCAAGCTTCCGTTAGCCGAGCGGCAGGGGATTGCCCATCATCTGATCGATATTTGCGAGCCTGACGTGGCCTATTCCGTCGCGGATTTTCAGGTGCATTGCAAGGAGGCGATTGCCGATATCTCGGCAAGGGGAAAGCTTCCTTTTATCGTAGGAGGTACCGGGCTCTACGTTGAATCAGTATGCTATGGCTTTGAATTTAACGAAAACGGCTCAGATCCCGCATTTCGGGACGAGCAGGAGCGTTATGCGGAGGAGCACGGTGCGGAAGCTCTTCATGCCAGGCTTGCGGAGGTAGATCCGAAGTCCGCTGAGCGTCTGCATCCGAATGACCAGCGCCGTATTATCCGCGCGCTTGAAATCTTTCATCTGTCCGGCGAGATGATGTCGGCCCAGTTGGAAAGACAGAAAAAAGAATCGCCCTACGAATTGTGTATAATAGGTCTCACTATGGATAGGAAAGTACTATACTCGCGTATCGAACAGAGGGTCGATCAAATGCTGGAGGATGGACTCGTCGAGGAAGTAAGAGGACTGCTGGACCGCGGCGTGACGGAGGATAGCCTTGCCATGCAAGGGCTTGGCTACAAGGAAATTGTCATGTACCTGCGCGGCGATTGTACGCTTGAGGCGGCGGTAGAGCTGCTGAAAAGGGATACGAGAAGGTTCGCCAAACGCCAGCTTTCCTGGTTCCGGCACATGAAGGATATCGAGTGGATCGACATGGGGGAAAATTTTCACAACAATTTACGGCGGATTCATGGTATAATAGCAGGAAAGTTTCAAGTCAATCTTGAATATACTTCTAATCAATCTTTTTTAGACGGGGGTAACGTCCAATGAACAAATCGATCAATATTCAAGATACTTTCTTGAACCAACTGCGTAAAGACAACATTCCGGTTACGGTTTTCTTAATGAACGGCTTTCAGATCAGAGGCGTTATTAAAGCGTTCGATAACTTTACGATCATCATTGACAGCGAAGGCCGTCAGCAAATGGTGTACAAGCACGCGATTTCGACGTTTACTCCGCAGCGTAACGTATCATTAATGCAAGACAACAGTGCTTCGGAAGCATAGAACGTAACGTTATTTGTGAAACCTTCTACTTGCAGGTAACGTTTAACTTGATAGCGGAAGGCAAGAACAACCCGCTCCAGCAGGGTTGTTCTTTTCATTCCGGGGTATATTGAAGGGTAGAGAAACAGATTTTGGAACAACTGGAGGGAACCTAATGGCTGAACAACCAAGACGAAGCAAACAAAAGGAGATGAAGCGAGGGACCGTCAAGAAAAAGAAAAGAATGACGCCCCGTAAATGGTTTTTTGCATTTTTCTTCACCATCGTGTTTGCGATCGTCTGCGGAATCATCGGTTATTTGTTTATTACCTTGAATGGCGAACGGATCTTGACGGAAAATGCAGATAAACTTGAACTCGGCGAAGCGTCCATTATATACGATGCGGACGGCAAAGAGGTTACTAAGTTGTACGACGCTAGCGCGAACAGGGAAATTGCCGAATACGACGAGATGCCGAAGCTGCTCCTTGATGCTTTCGTTGCGACGGAGGATCAGAGGTTCTACGAGCATTCCGGGATTGACTTCTTCTCCATTGGACGTGCCGTAGTGAAGGACGTTATCGCGAGAAGCAAAGTGGAAGGCGCAAGTACCATCACCCAGCAGCTGGCGAAAAATATATTTTTGACCGCAGACAAAACCTTCTTCCGCAAAGCGACGGAGGCTTCCATCGCGGTAGCGCTTGAGAATAAATATTCCAAGCAGGAAATTTTGACGATGTACCTGAATCGGATTACTTTCGGTAAAGGGATCTACGGTATCAAAGGCGCCGCGGATTATTATTTCGATACGGATCTTAAAGATTTGAAGCTATGGCAGATCGCAACGCTTGCGGGAATGCCGAAAGCGCCAAACCGCTACAATCCGATTAATGACCCCGAATCTTCGATGACACGGCGGGCCGTCGTTTTGAAGCTGATGTATGATCAAAAACTGATCACGCAGCAGGAGATGGAGGAAGCGAAAGCGGTTGTTTATGAGCCGCCGGCTAACATCGATCAAAAGAAAAGCGATCCTTACAAAGCTTATGTCGATTACGTAATCGAAGAAGCGGTTAAAGTTATGCCTGGAATGACCGAGGACGAGCTTCGTATTGGCGGCTACCGCATTTATACGTCTCTCAACACGACAGCGCAGCAAGCGGTCGAGAAAGAATTCGCGGATGACAGCAACTTCGAGAAAAGCCCGGATGATCAGAAGGCGCAAGGCGCCATGATTATCATGGACCATCGCGACGGAACCATTCAGGCGATGTCCGGAGGACGTGATTACGTCCGTAAAGGACTTAACCGCGTCGAGGTCAAGCGTCAGCCTGGTTCTTCGTTTAAACCGATCGTATCTTACGGTCCTGCGCTGGAATCCGGGGACTATTATCCTTGGACGGTTCTTAATCAGGATTCGCAAAAATGCTTTGGAGACTATTGCCCAAGGGATCCGCACGGCGCGGCACCGGTAACGATGCAGCAGGCGATTAAGGAATCCCGCAACCTGGCGGCCGTATGGACGCTTAACCAGGTTGGAATCGGCAATGGTATTGCCTTTGCCAAGAAGCTAGGCATCGAGCTGGCTCCGGAAGACCGCAACCTTGCGATTGCGCTCGGCGGTCTGACTCAAGGGGTAACGCCGATGCAAATGGCGGAAGCCTACAGCGTATTCGCAAACGGCGGCAAATCGGTTGATCCTCATACGATTACGAAGATTGAGACCGCTGCGAATAAGAAGGTATATACGTACCACGCGCCGGCTGCGAAGCAGCTGATGAAGCCGGAGACAGCCTGGTATATGACTCAGATGATGCAGACCGTTCTCGAAAGCGGCGGTACGGGGACGGGAGCCCGAATTGACCGTCCGGTAGCGGGCAAAACGGGAACGTCCCAACACGGTATTCCTAACTTTAACTCCAGTGCGAACAGGGATGCCTGGTTCGTGGGCTACACGCCGGAATGGACCGCTGCCGTCTGGATGGGCTATGATAAAACCGACAAGCAGCATGTCATCAAAAAGAGCAGCTCGCAGGCTGCCGCAATGTTCGGCAAGGTAATGAAGCAGGCGATGAAGAACGTACCGAAGTCCTCGTTCAAGCAGCCTGAAGGCATCAAGCAGGAAGTGAAGGAGCAAGCGCCGGTAACGAACTTTAATGCGGTGTTCCTGGAAGACCAGGCGAAGGTTCAGTTATCCTGGACTGCGCCGGAAAACAGCAAAGGCGTAACTTATCGCGTATACCGCAAAGACTCGGAGCAATCGCAATTCTCCGTATTCGTAGACGTAGCTAATCCAACGGTAGACGATATGACCGTCTTCCCTGGCATGAAATATCAATACTACGTTGTTGCCTATAACTCGGAAGAAGATAAGGAAAGCAAGCCTTCGGAGACAATTACGATTGACGTGCCGGAGACCGAAGTGGATATTCCGGAACAGCCTATGGAGCCGGATCAGCCGTCTGACGGCGAGCTTCCGGGCGACGGCAATAACGGAGGAGAAATATCGCCTCCGCCATCCACGGATCCGAATCAGCCGGTCGAGTCGGAGACGCCTGGCAATGGAGGTACGGTGTCGCCGGGCCCTGGAAATAACGGGAACGGAACAGGCAACGGAAATGGCAACGGAACTGTGGGCCCTGACCAAGGTGCGGGAGGACCGGTCGAATCGACCGATCCCGGCACCGGGAACGGTACGGTAACGGGTAAGGGAACCACTGATAAAAACGAAGCCGGAAGTGCAGGCGGCAAAGCGTAAGGAGCTGGACTTAGGATATGGGCAAGCTGGGGAAGTTTAGCTGGAGCATCATCATCATCGCAGCAGTAGCCGTATTGTTAACCAGCTGCGGATCATCTAGCGGCTCGTCCGGACTGAAATGGGATAAGATGCCGGAGATGTCGATCAGTCTAAACAAGCAGTACACCGCGAAGTTTTCGACCAGCAAAGGCGATTTCACCGTAAAGCTATACGCGGAGGAATCGCCGGTAACGGTCAACAATTTTGTATTTCTTGCGCGTAACGGATATTACGATGGCCTTACGTTTAACAGCATTATCGAATCGTTTATGATTCAAGGCGGAGATCCTAAGGGCGATGGAACAGGCAATCCCGGCTACTCGATACCGGATGAATTTGATACCAGCCTGAAATTCGAACCGGGTATCATGGCCATGATGAACGGCGGGAAGCCGAATTCGGGAGGCAGTCAGTTTTTTATCTGTACGGGACCTGACTCTTTGAATCTGAACCAGACACCTACGTATTCCATCTTTGGCAAGGTTGACACCGGAATGGATACGGTTCTGGAAATTGCGAAGACACCGGTAAACGACAAGCATGTACCGAAAGATAAGGTCATTATCAAATCAGTTACAATCGTGGAGACGTAAAGATAGGCTGGTACAAACGGGATAAAGCGGTTCGTCCGCTTTGTCCCGTTCTTTGTTTTATGCCTGTCCGGCAACTAAAACCTGTGAAAAGCTTGGTTTATTTTTCATGCGTGCTGGAGAAGAGCGTTAAGTTATGGTAAGCTTTTTACAACGCTATCCATCATCATCGAAAGCCATGTATTAAAGGCTTATCTCAACGGAAAGGTACGTTCCGTATGAAACGAAAATTTTCAGACCGGGCAAACTGGCGTCGCATTATACGCAAAAGCTACAATTGTCTGGCACTCGACAATGATGAATTCAAAGGTCTAGTTACGTTCTACCGGATTCATGAGTTGCGTGAGCCGCTTTGGAAGGAATATAACGGGCGGCGTTTATGTCTGGCGGACCGCGGGTATTTATGGATGCAGCATTTTCCGCGGGGCGAGCATTTTGTCGTAACAACGATGTTTGACGATAAGGGCCGAGTGGTGCAATGGTACATTGATATTTGCAAAACACAGGGGCTGACAGATCAGCATGTGCCTTGGTTTGACGACCTTTATCTGGATGTGGTTGTACTGCCAAGCGGGGAAGTTTTTCTTCTCGATGAGGATGAGCTGGAGGAAGCTCTCCGTGACGGAGAGGTAACAGGGAAAGAAGCGGCGCTCGCCCGCAAGACAGCAGGGAGATTGCTTTCCAGTATCCGGAACGGCAGGTTCCGGTATTTCACGCTCAGCTTGAAGCATCGCAAAAGCTTGACGGAGAGAGAGCTAAGAGAATCATGAAAAGTATTGTTCAGACGGGGAGCAAGTCACGCAAACGGCGCGGGCTGCTCCTGTTTCGTCTCTTTGTTGGATTGTGTCTGCTAGGGGTATTGTGCTGCGGTTATTTGTTATGGCTGATTAACAGCTACGATGATTCCAAACCGATCGAACAAGCTGATGCCGCTATTGTGCTTGGCGCTTCTCTGTGGTCGGACAAGCCAAGTCCGGCATTAAAAGAGCGTCTCGATTTTGCGGACAAGCTGTATAAAGACGGCAAGGTAAACATGTTTATCTTGAGTGGAGGCCTTGATCGCAATGGATCCAAGCTGACAGAAGCGCAAGGGATGAAAGCGTATCTGCTAGCTAAGGGAATTCCGGCAGATAAGATGCTCCTGGACAATGCGGCGCGGAGTACATACGAGAATCTGCTAAACAGTAAAGTCATTGCCGCAGAGCATGGCTTGAATAAGCTACTAGTGGTGACCCACGACTATCATGCGCCAAGGGCGATGGAGATGGCCCGTTATCTCGATTATGAGAACGTAACGGCGGCAGCTTTTCATTCCGAAGTGCTGAGTCCTTTCAAGAACCAGTCACGCGAAGTGCTGGCGTACGCCAAGTGGAAGGCGGATGCCGTCCTCCTGCATTTTGGTTACCGTTCTCCCGACTATCCGTAATAAATTCTGTTAATATGACCGATTCCGGTAGAATACACTTGTTAGAAGCGGGATATGCCGGGCTTATCTTACCGGCATGCCAAACGCTAGTGACGGTGCGAAGGATAGGTGATGCAATAGATGAGCGGACATGTCATGTCGGGATCGAATAACGGAGCGAGGCCGTCCCGTCAAATTAATGTGGTGTTGAGAAGCCAGGAACCGGTCCAAATGACGGCATCTGCGCCTGTGGTCGATAATGAACCTCTGCCGGCCGTCAAGCCGCTCCCGCCGGGAGACCATTTTGCCGATATCCAGAAAGAGCTTGAGCCGATGGTTGGCATGGACAATGTGAAAGCCCTTATTTATGAAGTCTATGCGCTTTTATATATAACCCGTATGCGTTCGGAGGCCGGCTTGTCCGGCGGTTCTCATGTCTACCATATGATCTTTAAAGGGAACCCTGGGACCGGCAAGACAACCATAGCCAGAATTGTGGCTAAACTGTTCCAGAAGATGGGGGTGCTCTCGAAGGGGCATCTTATCGAAGTGGAGCGGGCTGATCTGGTTGGCGAATATATCGGACATACGGCTCAGAAAACACGGGATATGGTACGGAAAGCGATTGGCGGCGTTCTGTTCGTGGACGAAGCGTACAGCCTTGCTCGGGGCGGAGAGAAGGATTTCGGCAAAGAAGCTATTGATACGCTCGTGAAAGCGATGGAGGATCACCGCAATCAGTTTGTGCTGATCTTGGCGGGATATCCGGCGGAGATTGATCATTTTCTGCTTACGAATCCCGGTCTTCCCTCACGCTTTCCGATCCAAATCGATTTTCCCGACTATTCGATTGACCAATTGATCCAAATTTCAGAGCTGATGGCGAAGGAACGCGACTATAATCTAATGCCGCAGTCCATATTTAAGTTAAGACAGTATTTGATTCAAGAGAAGATGAGCGACATTTTCTCTTTCAGCAACGCCAGATACGTGCGGAATATTATTGAGAAATCAATCCGTTATCAGGCTGTCAGGCTGCTGAATCAATATTCAAACAGTATTCCCCCCAAGCAGGAGCTGATGGCGATTAAGCCGGAGGACTTCAAATGGGAAACGAAATAACTCCACTCTAGAAGGAGAAAACATGCGAGAGAAAACATTTAATACGACGGCTACCATGCTGGAACGCGCCGTATTGGTCAGCCTGGTTACCCCTAATATTAAGCGTGGCATTAGCGACCCGGAGCATTCGCTCGAAGAGCTGGTTGCGCTTGCCGAGACGGCGGGGACCGAAGTGCTGACTACGATGGTGCAAAATAAAGAAGCTCCCGATACTAAGTGGTTTATTGGCAAGGGGAAGGTCGAAGAATTAAGAGCAATCGCCGACGAATTGGGAGCAACCACGGCGATTTTTGACCAAGAGCTGTCCGGTGCGCAGGTTCGGAATCTGGAAGAAACGCTGGATCTGAAGATTGTGGACCGGACGCAGCTTATTTTGGATATTTTCGCGCAACGGGCGAAGACGCGCGAAGGGATCATTCAGGTTGAGCTGGCACAGCTCAGCTATTTGCTTCCGCGTTTGTCGGGCCACGGCAAGAATCTGTCGCGGCTTGGCGGCGGGATCGGAACAAGAGGCCCCGGTGAATCCAAGCTAGAGACAGACCGGCGGCATATTAGAGGCCGTATTACCGATCTGAAGGCACAGCTGGATGAAGTGGTCCGCCACCGCAAGCTGCACCGGGAGAGAAGGAAGAAATCCGGCGTTATTCAGGTTGCGCTCGTAGGCTATACGAATGCCGGGAAATCTACGCTGCTCCGGGAGCTGACAAGCGCTGATGTTTACGTTGAGAATCAGCTGTTCGCCACTCTTGATCCGACTTCCCGTACGCTTGAACTGCCAAACGGCCGCGAGGTTGTTTTGACGGATACGGTTGGTTTTATTCAGAACCTTCCTCATGACCTTGTGGCGGCGTTCCGCGCGACGCTGGAGGAAGTGCTTGAGGCTGATCTGGTGCTCCATGTCGTTGACGGCAGCTCGCCAATGCGCGAGGAGCAGATGAGAGTTGTGGAACAGATTCTTGGCGATCTTGGAGCTGCGGGTACGGCTAGCTTAACGATCTATAATAAAAAAGATCTATGTGAAGTAAATCATGTGGAATTGCCGACATCAGGCACGGATACGCTTGTTATCAGCGCTTATCAAAAAGATGATCTTGAGCTGGTGCGGAATAAAATTCAGGATAAATTGACCGGTGACACGGTTACCTTTACCCTGCCGGCCGATCGCGGCGACCTCATTGCGCTTGCGTACCGCAGCGGGGAAGTAGTGGGCAATGATGTGAGCGAGGATGGTGAATCCTTGCGTCTGACCGTGCAGGTAAGCCGCCAGGCTTATGAACAAAACGGTTATAAGCTTCAGCCGTATTTAGAATAATAGAATTAGGTTATGTTAACTTAAGGGAGAGACAGGCTTAGAATGAGTTACAAAATGCAAGAAGACAATGAATCCATATGGAACGAACTTGAAAAATTAGCGGACGGAGCGGAGGAGCTGGCAGCAGGCCAGCTTCGTTCCATTGACCGTATTGCCGAAAAAAATCAGTGGAAGGTGATCCGTGCGTTTCAGCGGCATCAGGTCAGCGATTTTCATTTTACCGGCTCAACGGGGTATGGCTACAATGACCGGGGCCGCGAAGTGCTTGATCTGGTCTACGCGGATGTATTTGGAGCAGAAGCGGCGCTTGTGCGTCCGCATTTCGTATCTGGTACGCACACCATCGGGTGCGCGTTATTTGGCGTGCTCCGGCCGTGGGATGAATTGCTGTACATTACAGGCAAGCCGTATGATACGCTGCACAAGGTAATTGGCAAGCCCGGAGACGGGACAGGCTCCCTGCAGGATTGGGGCGTTCGTTATAACGAAGTAGCTCTGCACGAAGACGGAAGTCTCGATTGGGCCGCTATTGAAGCAAGCATTAACGAACGGACGAAGGTTATCGGCATTCAGCGTTCGAGAGGCTACAGCTGGAGAGCTTCATTTACAGTTGCCGAGATCGGTGATATGGTTCAGCGCGT
Organism: Paenibacillus sp. JDR-2; assembly: GCF_000023585.1. NCBI lineage: Bacteria > Bacillati > Bacillota > Bacilli > Caryophanales > Paenibacillaceae > Paenibacillus > Paenibacillus sp. JDR-2. The sequence goes on from NC_012914.1 coordinate 3,035,896, forward strand.
GAAACAGATCAAGCCGGATGTGCTTGTATTCGTTGATAACTGCTACGGGGAATTTACCGAGCTTCTTGAACCAACCCAGGTTGGCGTTGATCTCATGGCGGGCTCGCTTATCAAAAATCCGGGAGGCGGTCTTGCTTCGACCGGGGGATATATCGTTGGTACTGCCGCTGCCGTGGAGCAAGCCGCTTTCCGACTTACTGCACCTGGCATCGGAGGCGAAGTTGGCGCGATGTTGGACACGCTGCGAGGTATTTATCAAGGCTTGTTCCTGGCACCGCATCTGGTTGGACAAGCTGTTAAGGGAAGCGTCTTTGCATCAGCAATGTTTGAACAGCTTGGCTTTGAGACGAAACCTCATTGGTCCGAGCCTCGTACAGATCTCATACAGGCTGTCCGTTTTGGCGGTGCGGAGCAGTTGATTGCTTTTGTACAGGGCATTCAGAAGGCTGCGGCGGTAGATTCGCATGTTGTGCCTGAGCCATGGGACATGCCGGGTTATGAGCATCCGGTTATTATGGCAGCTGGGACATTTATTCAGGGCGGAAGTCTTGAATTGTCTGCGGATGCACCTATCCGTGAGCCTTATATCGCTTATATGCAAGGCGGTTTGACGTTTGCCCATGCGAAGTTTGGTGTTCTTACAGCGTTACGTCGACTCATAGACAACGGGCTTATCACAATTAAACGTAATTAAACCTAACACACCTTGACACGTTTTTGGTAGGGCGTTATGATAGGTGTATAAATGAGCGACTGGAAGGTTGATGCGACATGGGTGACGATATTCGTAGAAACATGGCCTTATTTCCGATCGGTATCGTAATGAAGCTGACGGATCTAACGGCGCGTCAAATTCGTTATTATGAGCAGCATGAATTGATTGTTCCCGCCAGAACGGCGGGCAACCAGCGACTGTTCTCTTTTAATGATGTGGAACGGTTATTGGAAATTAAGGCGTTGATCGAAAAAGGCGTTAATATCGCCGGCATTAAGCAAGTCATGAATCCGGTTTCAAAAGAATCGGACGATGCAACAATCGTAAGCGAGCAGTCCGAAGTGAAGCGCAAGGAGCTTTCCGACGCGCAGCTGCACCGCCTTCTCAAGCAGCAATTGCTGGAGAAACGTCCTGGCCAGGCTTCGCTTATTCAAGGTCAGTTGTCCCGTTTCTTGAACAAGCGTTAGCATGTCCTTTTAATTAAACGAACAGGGTAAAGCGTATGCTTTCGAAGTAAGAATAGCTTCGCAATTCTTTGGCTGATGCTTACGAAGCAAGAATTGCTTCACAATTCTTTAGGTTGATGCTTTCGAAGTAAGAATAGCTTCGCAATTCTTTTAAAGGAGATGAATGCTGTGAGCTACACAAAAGAGGATATTAAACGCATTGCGGAGGAACAGAACGTTCGATTTATCCGTCTTCAATTTACCGATTTGCTCGGTACGATCAAAAACGTAGAGATTCCGGTAAGCCAGCTTGATAAAGCATTGGATAATAAAATGATGTTTGACGGATCTTCCATTGAAGGTTACGTTCGTATCGAAGAATCTGACATGTACTTATACCCTGATTTGGATACTTGGGTAGTATTCCCATGGGTTGCGCAAGACCGCGTTGCCCGTCTGATCTGCGATATTTATATGCCTGACGGCACTCCGTTTGCAGGCGACCCGCGCGGTATTCTGAAGCGTGCGCTGCAAGAAGCGGAAGAAATGGGCTTTACGGCGATGAACGTTGGTCCGGAACCGGAATTCTTCCTGTTCAAGACGGATGAACGCGGCGAGCCTACAACCGAGCTGAATGACCAAGGCGGATACTTCGACCTTGCGCCAATGGACATGGGCGAGAACTGCCGCCGTGAAATCGTACTGACGCTGGAAGAGATGGGCTTCGAGATTGAAGCTTCCCACCATGAAGTTGCTCCAGGTCAGCACGAAATCGACTTTAAATACGCGGATGCGATCAAAGCCGCAGACCAAATTCAAACGTTTAAGCTTGTTGTTAAGACGATTGCTAGACAGCATGGCCTCCATGCTACCTTCATGCCGAAACCGCTATTTGGGGTAAACGGTTCGGGTATGCACTGTCACCAATCGCTCTTCCAAGGCAGCACTAACGTATTCTATGAAGAGAAGGATCGTTTGGGTCTTAGCCAAACCGCACGTTACTACATGGCGGGTATTCTCGAGCATGCTCGTGCGATGGCGGCTATTACGAACCCTACAATCAACTCGTACAAACGAATGGTTCCAGGTTATGAAGCACCTTGCTACGTAGCTTGGTCGGCGAGCAACCGTTCGCCAATGATCCGTATCCCGGCATCCCGTGGTCTTAGCACGCGTATCGAGGTTCGAAACCCGGATCCGGCAGCTAACCCTTATTTGGCTCTTGCCGTAATGCTGAAAGCCGGCCTTGACGGCATCAAGAACAAAACGGCGCTTCCGGCGCCTGTAGATCGCAACATCTACATCATGACGGAAGAAGAGCGTTTGGAATCCGGCGTGCCAAGCCTTCCTTCCGATCTGAAGGAAGCGCTCGACGAAATGCTACGCAGCGACGTTATCTGCGATGCACTGGGCGAACACGCTCTGGCTCACTTCTATGAGCTGAAAGAAATTGAATGGGACATGTACAAAACACAAGTTCATCAATGGGAACGCGATCAGTATCTGACGCTGTACTAGGAAGGAAATCCCTTGGCGCTCTAAGCGTCCGGGGATTTTTTTCTATCTCCTAATCAACGATGGCGGGCTGGCGGGAATAACGTTCGCAAGAATGATGTACACGATAAGATTGCAGGGGATAAAGAGGAGGAACAGCAGTCTTACAAACAAGGAGGAAAGATTGAAGTATTCGGCAATTCCACCGCAAACTCCGGATATGGATTTATCGAATAAGGATCTCGTTAATTTCTTCTTCACTCTTAACCACCTCATGACAAAAAGATTAAGTCATATGATAATACCATAATCAGGAAAATAAAAAGAGGCTGTTCTCCCTAACCGAATTTGAAATCGGATTAGGGGGAACAGCCTCTTTTATGCTAAAAAGATTAGTGGAAGTCACGGAACAAGCCAACTACTTTACCAAGAATGGTCACATTGTTCAAACGGATCGGCTCCATTGTAGAGTTCTCAGGCTGGAGGCGGATATGATCCTTCTCTTTGTAGAAGGTCTTAACCGTCGCTTCGTCATCTTCCGTCATGGCTACTACGATATCGCCGTTGTTGGCGGTCTGCTGCTGGCGGACAATAACATAGTCGCCGTTATGTATGCCGGCTTCAATCATGCTGTCGCCCATGACATTCAGGATGAATACTTCATCGTCGCCTACGAAATGTGCGGATAACGGGAAGTACTCTTCAATATTCTCAGTCGCCGTAATCGGCACGCCTGCCGTTACTTTGCCGACGATTGGCACTTGAGCCACAGCGGGGAGGATAATGCCGTCAACACCGTCTTGATCCAAAATTTCGATCGCCCGAGGTTTCGTTGGATCTCGTCTGATCAGGCCTTTCTTCTCTAGCCGATCCAGATGGCCGTGAACGGTGGAGCTTGACGCCAGGCCAACCGCTTCGCCGATTTCGCGAACAGATGGCGGATATCCTTTGTCCCGAACCTCATTCTTAATAAATTCAAGAATCGACTGTTGGCGGTTCGAAATCTTAGACACGTGAATCACTCCAATATAATATTTGAAGAAAATTATAGCATAGAACCGGAGTTCGTACAAACATAAGTTCTTAAAAACAAAAGTTCGCATTTTTTATTGACTGCAAACATTTGTTCGTGTTATTCTTGGGGCATAAGAAAACAGAACAAACGTTCGGGGAGCGATAATAATGATCATGAATCCGTCTTTTTATAAAAGTATCCATAAGGAAGAAGCCGCTAAATCGTTCATACTGCGGGGTCAACAAATTCAGCGTCATGCTTTTAAACTTATTGTTTGTGCTGCAGTGTTCATTCTTCTTTTTACCAGCTTCCTCATGATGCGTACAAATGCATCGTCCAATCATATTCAAGAGGCTGCAGCTAATGAGCAGACGGTAATTGTTACGGCGGGGGATACGTTGTGGGGAATTGCAGATCGTTTTACTGAGGGTTCCAAGGACATTAGACAGTACATATACAAGATTAAGGAACGTAACCAATTAAGCTCGGTAGAGCTTCGGCCAGGACAGGTATTAATTATTCCTCAATAGTCTAAATAATCGAAAGGACAGGTAATTCGGACACAGGATGTTCGAAATTACCTGTCCTTTTATCATTCTTCCATCATTGCCTTGACAATTGCTCGCGTTAAAAGTCAAAATAGGTAAGAAGGATGAGTAATAAGCAAATGAGGTGAAGGCAGTGGAAGAAGTCATCGCGCGAATTAATGAATTATCCCGTAAAAATAAAACGGTAGGTTTGACTGAAGAGGAAATTGCGGAACGTGCCGTATTGCGTCAGAAATATTTGGAGAATTTCAAAAGGAATTTCCGCCAGCAGTTGGATTCAATTGAGATTGTAGACGGCGATCCAAACGATGTTGCTCATTAATTAGGTTTTACAACTATATAACTAGCGTTGGCGTCGTTCCATGAACGGCGCCTGCAATATACAATAGGAGGAATAAGCTTGTCACGCACGTGGGAGCGCAAAGTGCGCAAAAATACGAACCAAATTAACAAAGCGCGTAAAAAGCACGGAGCATCGCAGATTGGCACTTCATCAGCACCCAAGGTAGACCGTTTTACCGGTCGCAACTACATATTCCCGATTGTGCTCATTTTGTTGATCAGTATGTATACGGTTTTCGTTACGACGGATCCATCCTTTGAACCTTCGTCTATGTTCTGGGTAACGATCGGCTGCTACATTTTCCTGGCGCTTATTTTCTTCTTGCGCCGTCCTTACATTTCAATCGGCAAGGATTATATCCAAACCCGTAAAATGACGGGGGACAAGCAGCTGCATGTATCCAACATTAAAGGCATCAGCGTTCAGAGCGGTGCTGTAGTTATCATGCAGCAAAAAGGCGCAAACTGGGTATTCTCGCGGCTTCTCAACCGTTATCCTACGGATGAGATCAGCAGCAGACTGCAGGATTTCGCCAAAACACACAATTTGCCTTTTGAACAAAAATAGAAACAGAGTAGGAGAGTTATGCGAATTATGGGGAAGCAAGCCGTTCTATTTGATCTTGACGATACGCTGTTGTGGGATGACCGCAGCGTAAAAGAAGCATTTGAAGCAACATGCCAAGCCGGTGCGGAAGCTGCCGGTGTTGATCCGGAGCAGCTTGAAGAAGCCGTACGTAAAGAAGCGCGTGCTCTTTATGAATCCTATGAGACGTTTCCGTTCACAAAGATGATCGGTATTAATCCGTTTGAAGGACTCTGGGCGAATTTCCGCGAAGGCGAGCAGGAAGAGTTCCGCAAGCTGGAGCAGCTTGCTCCGGGCTACCGCAAGGAAGCTTGGACTCGCGGCCTGCGTGCACTTGGCGTGGATAACGAAGAGCTAGGCGCTAAGTTGGCGGAGCAATTCCCTGCGGAACGTCGCAAACGTCCGCTTGTCTATGATGAAACGTTCCGCGTGTTGGATGCGCTTAAAGGAAAGTACAAGCTGCTTCTGCTGACTAACGGATCCCCGGATCTGCAGCGCGAGAAGCTTGCCGGCGTTCCTGAGCTGACTCCTTACTTTGATCACATCATAATCTCGGGCGAGTATGGTGAGGGCAAGCCTGCCGCTTCCATCTTCCGTCATGCCATGGAGCGTCTCGGAATCGAGCCGGACCACGGCATTATGGTTGGCGACAAGCTGACTACCGATATTCTAGGTGCGAATACGGTTGGCATGACATCCGTATGGGTGAACCGTCATGGTGCGGTACGTAATGACGAAATCATTCCATCGCATGAGATTGCTCATCTGGAAGAACTGCTGTTGCTTCTCGAGCAATAATGGACAAGACAAAGCCCCTCGCCATCGGAAGATGGATCGAGGGGCTTTTTTTAAAGTTTTATTTAACGAAAGCAGGGTCTTCGAACGGATGAGCAATCCAGCCTTCTGTTTCGATGAACAGACGCACGGCTACGATTTGGCGGTTATCCATCAAAGTGAAGAAGTGAGGGATTCTCTCCGGAACGGAGATAACGTCGCCAGCTTCGAGTTCAACATCGAAGTAACCAACTTCTTCGGTACCTTTGATAACGAAGATGCCTTTGCCGGCTGTAATCGCGCGAACTTCATCTTCTGTATGTGTATGAACGGATTCGAATTTCTTCAGCAGTTCATCAAGGTTTGGAGTTGCATCGGATAATGTAATGATGTCCCAAGTTTTGTAACCGCGGCGAGCGGCAAGATCCGTAATATCGGCATTGAAGGTGGACAGAACCTCTGCTTTCTCTTCATCGGAGAGAACAAATTTCTCTTGAAGATGTGCAGGAAGTTTAGTAGCATCCCAATGTTCATAAAGAACTTCTTGATTTTCTAAAAATTCACGAACGTTCTGTTCTCCAGAAATACGTTCATTAGTATTGCGAATGCGGATTTCAGCCATTCTCAATCCCTCTTTCCCTATAGAAATTAACTGATAAGTCCAATTATATAGCAAATGTAGTCAAATGTCGATGGACTGCCTTTTCAGAGTGCGGCTATTCTGTTACACTATTTGTTAATGATTTTCGGAGGAAGGGTGTACGAAATTTGTTGAAACCGACCATACAAGAAATGATGCAGCAGCGGATACTCATCCTGGACGGAGCGATGGGAACAATGATTCAGCAGGCGGATTTGACTGCTGATGATTTTGGCGGAGAAGAGCTTGACGGCTGTAATGAAATGCTCGTATTAACGCGTCCGGATGTTATTTCGACGATCCATGAGAAGTACCTGGAAGCCGGCGCCGATATTTTGGAAACCAATACGTTTGGCGCGACTAGCGTCGTATTGGCGGAATATGACATTCCGGAAAAAGCTCGCGAAATTAACCTTGCTGCTGCCAAGCTGGCAAGAGACGCGGCGGATAAATTCTCGACACCTGACCGCCCTCGGTATGTAGCCGGAGCTTTGGGGCCAACTACGAAAACGCTCTCCGTAACCGGCGGCGTTACCTTTGACGAACTTGTAGACAGTTATTACGAACAAACCGTTGCCTTAATCGAAGGCGACGTAGACGCTATTCTTTTGGAGACATCGCAGGATACCTTGAATGTTAAAGCGGGAAGCATTGGGATCCGCAAGGCCTTTGCGGCTATGAACCGCGAGCTTCCAATTATGATTTCGGGTACGATTGAGCCGATGGGCACCACGCTCGCCGGTCAATCCATTGAATCCTTCTACATTTCCTTGGAACACCTGAAACCGATTTCGATCGGACTGAACTGCGCGACCGGCCCTGAATTCATGCGAGACCATATCCGTTCGCTGAGCGAGATTGCCGATTCTGCTGTCAGCTGTTATCCAAACGCGGGCCTGCCGGACGAGAATGGTCACTATCACGAATCTCCTGAATCTCTTGCGCGAAAAATGTCGGCATTTGCCGAGCAGGGCTGGCTTAACATCGCTGGCGGCTGCTGCGGCACAACTCCTGCGCACATTAAAGCCTTGTACGATACGATGGCGAATTATGCGCCGCGTACACAGTACGGTACTCATCCGGCAGCTGTGTCCGGTATTGATACGGTATACATCGAAGACGAGAACCGTCCGATTATGATCGGCGAACGGACCAATATATCCGGATCCCGGAAGTTTAAACGCCTGATTAAAGAAGGCAAGTTCGACGAAGCTTCGGAAATCGCGCGTTCCCAGGTTAAAGGCGGAGCCCATATTATCGATATCAACTTGCAGGATACGGACATTGATGAAGCTTATGCGGTTCATGAGTTCCTGCCGCAGGTTGTGAAGAAAATTAAAGTGCCGTTAATGCTCGATTCGACGTACGACCATATCATCGAGCTTGGTCTGAAGTATTCGCAAGGTAAAGCCATTATTAACTCGATTAACCTGGAAGACGGCGAATCGAAGTTCGAGAAGATCCTGCCGCTGATTCACCAATACGGTGCCGCGGTTGTCATGATCCTGATCGATGAGCGCGGACAGGCGGTTTCCCGTGAAGCGAAGATGGAAGTGGCGGAGCGTTCTTATAACCTCCTGGTCAATAAATACGGCATGAATCCGGAAGATATCATATTCGACCCGAACATGTTCCCGGTTGGCTCCGGCGACCCGCAGTATATCGGATCTGCCGTTGAGACGATCGAAGGCATCCGGATGATTAAGGAGAAGTTCCCGAAAGCAAAGACGATTCTGGGTCTAAGCAATATCTCGTTTGGTCTGCCTGATGCGGGCCGCGAGGTGCTGAACTCGGTCTACCTGTACCACTGTACGAAAGCCGGACTTGACTATGCGATCGTAAATACGGAAAAACTGGAGCGGTATGCTTCGATTCCGGAGGAAGAACGCAAGCTGGCGGAAGATCTCATCTACAATACCAACGACGATACGCTTGCTGCATTCGTTGCGGCATTCCGCGAGAAGAAAGTCGTGAAGAAGGAGAAGGTCTCGAATCTTTCTCTGGAGGAGCGTCTAGCTTCTTACGTCGTGGAAGGTACGAAGGAAGGACTTATTCCTGACCTCGATATAGCGCTCAAGAAATATACGGCGCTGGAAGTGATCAACGGCCCGTTGATGCGCGGGATGGAAGAGGTAGGACGTCTATTTAACAATAATGAGCTGATCGTAGCGGAGGTGCTGCAAAGCGCCGAGGTAATGAAGGCATCGGTAGCCCACCTGGAACAGTTCATGGAGAAGAATGAATCCTCCGTGAAGGGCAAAATCATTCTGGCTACGGTTAAAGGCGATGTTCATGACATCGGTAAAAACCTTGTCGAAATTATTTTGTCAAACAACGGTTACAAAATTATTAACCTGGGCATCAAAGTACCGCCTGAACAGCTGATCGAAGCGCAGCGCAAGGAAAATGCCGACATTATCGGATTATCCGGTCTGCTCGTAAAATCCGCTCAGCAGATGGTCGTTACCGCACAGGATATGCGCAACGCGGGTATTTCCGCACCAATCATGGTTGGCGGCGCGGCTCTTACGCGTAAATTCACGAAGACAAGAATCGGCCCCGAATATGACGGCTTGACGTTGTATGCGAAGGATGCGATGGACGGTCTGGATCTTGCGAACAAGCTGATGGATAAAGAGCATCGCGGCAGAATGGAAGAAGAATTGCGGATCTACAAAGAATCCGGCGGTGATGCGGAAGAGGAGAAGAAACCTCAGCCGCAGCTAACCCGGGTTGAACGATCTAAAATCTCCGTGGATGCGCCGGTCTACATCCCGCCGGATACGGACAGACATATCCTGCGCGACGTTCCGATTCCGCATATCATTCCTTACGTGAACATGCAAATGCTGCTTGGCCATCATCTGGGTCTGAAAGGTAACGTGGATAACCTTCTTCAGGAGGGCAACGAGAAGGCCGTACAACTGAAAGAAACCGTTGACGGGATTTTGCAGGAAGGTACAACAAACGGTATTATTAAGGCACATGGCATGTACCGGTTCTTCCCGGCACAATCTTCCGGCAATGATATCATCATTTATGATCCTCAGGATCATGCGAAGGAGATCAAACGGTTCACGTTCCCGCGCCAGCAGGTAGAGCCATTCCTTTGTCTGGCGGATTATCTGAAGCCGGTGGATAGCGGTATCATGGATTATGTCGGTTTCCTTGTCGTTACAGCCGGTCAAGGCATACGCGATCTGGCAAACGAGTGGAAGGAAAACGGCGATTATCTTCGCTCGCATGCTTTGCAGTCGGTGGCCTTAGAGGTAGCCGAAGCAATGGCGGAACGCGTCCACCATATGATGCGGGATATTTGGGGCTACCCGGATCCGGCGACGATGACGATGAAGCAGCGATTTGGCGCGCGTTATCAAGGTATTCGAGTATCCTTCGGATATCCGGCATGTCCAAATCTGGAAGACCAGGGGCCTCTCTTCGAGCTTATGAAGCCGGAAGATATCGGCGTAGAATTGACGGAGGGCTTCATGATGGAGCCGGAAGCATCCGTATCCGCGATGGTATTCGCCCATCCGGAAGCGCAATATTTCAACGTTGAAAAAGTAGAACGATAGATGCAAGCTAAGCCTCCGTAAGCGATGGCTGGTTGACCAACCAGCCGCAGCAAGCGGGGGCTTTCATCCTATCATATGGTGACCTGGAGGTGGCAGCACAATGGAAATATGGTTTCTAGGAACAGGCGCAGGCCGCCCGATGAAGCATCGGAATGTAACATCCATCGCACTTAGGCTGCCGGATCCGGACTGTTCGCTATGGATGTTTGACGCGGGTGAAGGAACCCAGCATCAATTAATGCGTACTCCGCTGAAGCTGAATAAGCTTGAGGCGCTTTTTGTAACCCATCTGCATGGCGATCATACATACGGGATTCCGGGGCTTCTCAGCACCCGGTCCTACGTGGGCGGCAATACTCCGCTCCAGCTGTTTGGTCCTCCGGGTATCCGCGAGATGATCGAGACAGCGCTTACGTTAAGCAGTTCCCGTCTCGATTATGAAATTACTTACCATGAAGTGTCCGAAGGTGTCGTCTATAAGACCGAACGCTACACGGTTGAAGCTCTGCCGCTGGAGCACCGCGTCCCTTGCTTTGGCTACCGCATTACCGAATGCGAGAGCCCGGGTAAGTTGAATGTCGAGCGGCTTCAGCAGTTAGGTGTCCCGGCAGGTCCGTTGTTTGGGCGGATTAAAAAAGGGGAGGATGTTACGCTTCCTGACGGAACGCTCATCCTTGCGGCAGACGTTGCGGGAAAACCGCAATGCGGCCGAATTATAACCATTGCAGGAGATACCAAGCCTTGCGACAATGCCTTAAGACTTGCTCAAAATGCGGATTTACTCGTGCACGAAGCCACTTTTGCGGCCGGTCAGGAAGAGAAAGCCCATCTGTACGGTCATTCTACGACTGTTGAAGCGGCAACTACCGCGCGGGATGCTAATGCCAAAAGGCTGATCATGACGCATTTCAGTACAAGGTTTGTAGATGAGGATCTTGCGGGCCTTGAAGAGGAAGCAAGGACGATTTTTCCGGAATCTTATGCCGCTCATGACCTGTATCATACGGAAATTCCGCGGTTCAAAGAGTAGAAGTCCAACTTCCTTACAAAATCAACACGCCTCGAAAATAATCCCTTAACGGTCCCGTATTATGCTGGCCTTAAATCAGCGGCTAAGGAGATGAGGTCAGGTGGATACGGGAAGTCATTTGCTGTTTGGTGCAACACTTGGCGGTCTTGCCATGCTTGACCCGGTAATTTCGGTTCATCCGGAGATCGGGTATGCGGTTCTGGCCGGAACGGTGCTAGGCAGTCATGCGCCGGATTTTGATGTCTTTGCAAGGTTAAAGGGCCAAGCCGCTTACATTCGGAACCACCGGGGGATTACGCATTCCGTACCGTCTCCGCTTATATGGGCAGCCGGTATCGGAGGAGCTTTCGCTTGGCTCTTTGGCGTGCTGGATCATGTGCTTTTGGTAATGTTATGGACGCTTGCCGCGGTATGCTTTCATATTGTTCTGGATCTGTTCAATACGTATGGCGTTCAATGCCTTCGGCCGTTCTCCAGGAAATGGTGGCATTTGGATGCCCTTTGTCTGTTTGATCCTTATTTATTCGGAGCCCATGCAATCGGATTGCTCTGCTGGATATTTGGCGTTTTCCCGCCGGGTGCAATGTTTGCTTGCATATATGCCGCAACTATTCTCTATATCGCCATACGCCTGCGGCTGCGCTGGAGGATAAAAAGAAGACTTAAGCTCCATCTTGGCAGGGTCACAGCTATAACGCTTATACCCAGCATGTCGGGCATGAGCTGGCAGTTTACGGCCGACTGCGGGGATTGCTATCGCACAGGCACTGTAACCGGCAGCAAGATCCGTCTGGAATCCACGGTGGTCAAGTATGAACCAAGCGAACATGTACCAGCTGTAAAGGCCGCACTGGAGGCTGATGGGGTAAAAGCATTCCTTGGTTTTGCCGACCAAGTGCATCTGCAGGTAGAGGAAAAACAGGACGGCTACGAGGTGTCTTGGAAAGACGTTCGGTTCTGGCGGGGCAATCAAATGGCGTTTGGCGTTGATGTTCAACTGGACAGGGACATGAAGGTGCTTGGCCATCATGTCGGCTGGAGCAAACGCTCATGGGAATCGCCTCATGTATAATCCATAATCATTACCCGCCCCATTCAGGGGCGGGTTTTTTATCGGTCTCCAAAATATGTCTTCCCTGAATCCTCTAGCCAAGCGAACAAATATTCGCTAAACTGTTGGTATCAAGGGGTGACGAACGTTTATGTTCAAGAAAAAAACTTTGCCTGAATTAATTGAGGAATTACGCTCAAATGAAAATATAGTGAATTGGCATGAAATGGAGCCGCAGGAGGCCAAAACCACGCCGTTTGACGACAGTGTGGACCCGCGTATCCGGGAGGCGCTGCGGAAACGCGGCATTTCCGAGCTTTACACCCATCAGGGAACAGCTTTCCGGCTTGCGTCCAAAGGAGAAAATATCGTCGCGGTAACGCCAACGGCGTCCGGCAAGACGTTATGCTATAACCTGCCCGTTCTGCAGGCGATTGCAAAGGATGATACAAGCCGTGCGTTGTATTTGTTCCCAACCAAAGCGCTGGCACAGGACCAGAAGAGCGAACTGAACGAGATCATAAGCGAGATGGGCATCGACATCAAGAGTTACACCTATGACGGCGATACTTCGCCGACGATCCGCCAGATCGTCCGCAAGGCCGGCCATATCGTTATAACGAATCCCGACATGCTCCATTCAGCCATTCTGCCTCATCATACGAAATGGGTCAGCCTGTTCGAGAATTTGAAGTATATCGTCATCGATGAGCTGCATACATACCGAGGCGTATTTGGCAGCCATGTGGCTAATGTCATTCGCAGGCTGAAGCGCATCTGCAAGTTTTACGGAAGCAATCCGACCTTTATTTGCACATCCGCAACCATTGCGAACCCGAAAGAATTGGCGGAGCAGCTGACCGGCAGTCCGATGCGGCTAATTGACGATAACGGCGCACCAAGAGGCAGGAAACATTTTGTCTTTTATAATCCACCGATTGTTAATGTGCCTCTGAACATTCGGAAAAGCGCGACCGTTGAAGTGAATCATCTGGCGAGGGAGTTTTTAAAGAATAAGATACAGACGATTGTGTTTGCCCGCAGCCGCGTGAGGGTAGAGATTATCCTTAGTCATATACAAGAGCTGGTCAAAAATGAAATCGGCACGAAGTCGATCCGGGGATACCGGGGCGGTTACCTGCCGAAGCAGCGGAGGGAGATCGAGAAGGGTCTCAGGGAAGGCGAGATTCTGGGGGTTGTTAGCACTAATGCTTTGGAGCTTGGCGTGGATATCGGGCAGCTTCAGGTTTGCGTGATGACCGGATATCCGGGCAGCGTGGCAAGCACCTGGCAGCAGGCGGGCCGCGCCGGAAGAAGACATGGCGAAGCGCTTATTCTGATGGTGGCCAGCTCGACGCCAATCGATCAGTATATCGTCCAGAATCCGGAATACTTCTTCGACCGCAACCCGGAGTCCGCAAGGATTAATCCGGAGAATTTGATTATTCTCGTCGATCATGTCCGCTGCGCGGCGTACGAGCTGCCTTTTAAGAATACGGAGGAATTCGGACCGCTTGAGATCAGCGAAATTCTGGAATACCTTCAGGAGGAACGCGTGCTGCACAGAAGCGGCGACACGTTCTACTGGGCGAACCAGGCTTTCCCGGCAAGCGAGATCAGCCTGCGCTCCGCATCGCAGGAAAATGTCGTGATCGTTGATCAGACGAGTGTGGCAGATGTCCGTATTATTGGCGAGATGGACCGGTTCAGCGCAATGACGCTTCTTCATGACGAAGCTATTTATCTGCACGAAGGGGTGCAGTATCAGGTTGAGAAGCTGGACTGGGACCACAAGAAGGCCTACGTGCGCGAGGTGGATGTCGAGTATTATACAGACGCCAATCTTGCGGTGAATCTGAAGGTTCTGGAGATCGACAAGTCCAGAATATCGGGCAGCGGCGCCGTTCATCAAGGGGATGTAGCGGTTACGATGATTCCGACGATTTTCAAGAAAATCAAGCTCACTACGTTTGAAAATATCGGATCCGGACCGATCCATCTGCCTGAGCAGGAGCTGCATACCCGTGCAACCTGGCTTGAGCTGAAAGACACCGATCCGGAGCTGGGAACCAAGGTGCTGGAACAGCTGCTGCTTGGCATCGCCAACGTTATTCAGCATATCGTGCCGGTGATGGTGATGTGCGACCGGAGCGACGTCCATGTGACCTCTCAGATCAAGGCCGCCCATACGGGTCTGCCGACAATCTTTATTTACGACCATTATCCCGGCGGAATCGGGCTTGCCGACGACGTCTACAAACGGTTTGATGATGTGAAGCAAGCCGCCGCCAATCTAATCAAAAAATGCTCATGCAAGGATGGATGTCCATCATGTATCGGAAACGAAATCGAAGGAATCAACGGGAAGCAGAAAAGCGTGCAGCTCTTATCGATGTTATAATTCTGCGCGCTGAGCTACAAGAAGGGAGGAAGAGCAGGCAATGAGTAGTCTTCGCGATAAAATGAACCGGCTTCGCGGGAGCAGCAGCTCAGCTTCTCCTTCCGAAGAAGCCGTAACTGTCGTGCAGGCACCGGAAACGGAAATTTCGCCTGCGACGGATGACGACCATCTGGAGACCTTGTCGGAAGAATGGTCTTCCATGGGGGTGAAGCTGCTTCACAACGAAGCGGGCAGCTTTCTGATCAGAAGGCTTGTATATCCGGCCGGTCACCAGCATGGCATTCATTGCCTAGGTGAGCTGCCATCCGCTTCTGCCGGATTGAGGGCATTCCACCAGGCACCGATTGACGCGGAACAGCTATTGTATCTCGACCTTGAGACGACGGGGCTTGGCGTTGGCACGGGCAACGTGCCGTTTATGGTTGGTCTGGCCTATTGGATGGGCTCCGAGCTGATCGTGGAACAGGCGGTTATTCGGCATCCCGCCGAGGAGCGGGCAATGCTTTATTACCTCAACAGCAAATTAAGCAACTACCGCTATCTGGTGAGCTATAACGGCAAAACCTTCGACTGGCCGGTCATGCAGACACGGTTCATTCTAAACGGATACAGCCGGAAGCTGTGGGAGCCGCTTCATCTTGATTTTCTGCATCCTTCCCGCAGTATATGGAAGAATACCCTTGCGTCGTTGCGGTTAAGCCATGTTGAAGAGGAACGGCTCGGAATCGAGCGGGTCGACGATGTACCCGGCTCGCTTGCGCCTCAGCTGTATTTTCAGTTTCTCGCCGACGGCGATCCGGAGCCGCTGCGAGGCGTCTATCAGCATAATGAGATTGATATGCTGTCGCTGGTATGTCTGTCTATCCGCTTTGGACATCTGTTGAACGGGAACACGGATGGCGGCTACCAGCTGCCGATGCCTGCCGAATCGGAAGAGCTTATTCGTACAGGCTTGTGGCTGGAGAAGATGGGACATGCCGACCGGGCAGAGCTTATGTTCGAAGCCGCGTTAAGAGGTGACCGCACCGCAGCCGCCACGCTCAACATGCTGGCTGCAAGAGACAAGAAAGCTGGCAATTGGCAACGAGCTGTGTTATTGTGGCAGAAGGCTGTTATACAGTCGGTCCAGCATGGATCGGCTGGCTTGAATGCGAGCATTGAGCTGGCTATGTATTACGAGCATAAGCTGAAGGAATTTGATTCAGCTCTATCATATGTGTCAGAAGCATTGGAATTGGCGCTTATCGATCCTCTCGGGAGAAGGGACGCGAAGCGCCGCGCCGAAATCGAAAGCCTTCGCAAGAGGAGGGAGCGGCTTCTGCGCAAGACGGGAAGGAAGCTAGCGGAATGAACGAACAATCAGCGCCGATGAAAGGCTTGCTCCTTGATCTGGACGGCACTTTATATCATGGCACCCAGCGAATTGAAGGTGCGGATCAGCTAATCAGGCAGCTTCGCGAATGGAAGCTGCCTTACCGGTTCGTAACCAATAATTCGACCGTATCCCCGGAGGCGGTTGCTGAGCGGCTGCGCAAAATGGGGATCGACGCCGAGCCGCGCGAGGTATGCACCTCCGCGCAGGCCGCGGCGCAATACATAGCAAACCAAAAACCCGGCGCCTCTGTACTGGTCATTGGCGAAAGCGGGCTCATTGAAGCTGTTGAAGCTGCGGGCTTGCAGCTTACCGAAGAGCAGCCGGATTTTGTCCTGCAGGGACTGGATCGGCAGCTGTCGTACGAACAGCTGACAAGAGCGGTTAGATCCATACTTCAGGGAGCCGAATTTGTGTTGACCAATCCGGATCTATTGCTGCCCGGAGAAGGCGGCTTGTTCCCCGGCGCCGGATCGATAGGCGCCATGCTGACGGCGGCTGGAGGCAAGGAGCCTACGCTGATCGGCAAGCCGTCGAAGATCTTAATGGATTATTCCCTTCGCCAGATTGGCCTGACAGCCGAAGATACTTGGGTCATCGGCGATAACCTGGCTACGGATATCGCAGCCGGGCATGCCTCTGGCTGTGGAACGGTACTCGTGCTTACCGGATTAACGACACGGGATAACCTTGACTACTATGCAGAACGCGCAGGCTGCAGGCCCGACGTTATTTGCGATGATTTACATAAGCTTCTCTCGTATATTTCGTCCTCAATCGGGATATAAGAGAAAGCAATAGAGCCGACAGGAAGGAAGCGAACTTGCATGCCGGAACTACCGGAAATGGAACATTACCGATTACGATTATCGGAGCTGATTATCGGCTCGCCGATTACGGGAACGGAAGTTACCCGAGATAAATCGATTAACATTAGCGCCGAGCAGTTCGAAGCGGAATTGGTTGGCCGGACGATATGGTTTGTGGAACGCAGAGGCAAACATCTGTTATTCCACCTCGATAACGGCAAACGTCTCGTGCTCCATCTGATGCTTGGAGGCACGTTGTTTTTCGGCAGCGAAGAAGAGCGTCCTGACCGCACGGTTCAGGTAACGATCCGTTTTGCGACTGGCAATTTGTATTTTATCGGTCTGCGGCTCGGTTACCTGCATTTTATGTCCGTAAAGGAAGCGGATGCGAAGCTCTCTGAGCTTGGGCCGGATCCATTCGATAAAAGATTGACGCTTGAGCGCTTTAAAGCACGCTTCAACAAGAAGAGAGGCGCGCTCAAAACAGCACTTGTAGACCAGCATGTGTTGTCCGGAATCGGCAATTGCTATGCGGACGAGATTGCTTTCGCGGCAAAAATCCGTCCCGATGCAAAAATTCCTTCCTTGACAGACGAAACATGGGAACGAGTCTATGAATCCATGCATAGTGTGTTAAAGGAAGCGATTTCAAAGGGTGGCTACATGGAGCAGCCGTTAACAGCAGGAGATGCAATTACCGGCGGTTACAACGATCATTGTCAGGTGTATGACCGCGGGGGAGAGCCATGCTTTGTCTGCGGTACCGCTATCGAGCAGTTTGAGATCTCGTCGCGCAAAGCTTTCGTTTGCCCAGTCTGCCAGAAGGAACAGTAGAACGATGTACATCGGCCGTCATCTCAGCATAAAGGAAGGCTATGCCTCCGCCGCCAAAGCCGCCTATTCGGGCGGCATTAATGCTTTTCAGTATTTTCCGAAAAACCCCCGCAGCCTTGGACTTAAATCCTTCGACCGGAGAGAGGCTGAGCGCTGCGCGGAACTGTGCAAGCAGTACGATATACTGACCATCGCGCATTCCCCCTATCCGACGAATCTGGCTTCGGAACGGGAGGATGTTCGCCAGCGTACCGTTGAATCCTTGCTTAATGATCTGGATATTGCAAACAGCTGCGGCTCCATTGGCGTTGTCGTTCATTTTGGCGTCTATAAAGGGAAAGAACCGCTTGCCGGTTACCAATCCATTATTCAATCGCTGAATGAAGTGACAAGCAGGTGGAACGGGAATGCCAAGCTGCTGATTGAGATTCAATCTGGCGAGCATACGTTTATGGGGACGACCATTGAGGAGTTAGCCCAAATCCGGGGATTATGCGCGGAGCCTGCGAAGCTGGCTTTTTGTCTGGATACCTGCCATATGTTTGCGAGCGGTTTATGGCATGGTGAGACTGATGCGGAATGGCTGAAGAAAGCCGTCTCATTAGGGGTGCTGGAGCATGTTGCGGCTGTGCACTTCAATGACTCGATGTTCGCGGCTGGCGCACGGCGGGACCGGCATGCGGCGCTTGGGAGCGGCCATATCGGCGAAGCAGGACTGAAGTGGCTGATGTCCGTGCCCGCACTTGCTGGCGTTCCTTTTATACTGGAAACGCCTTCAGACGAAGACGGTTCTTATGGAAGACAATTAAACCTGATGCGCGAATGGGGGACATGAACAATGATACATGTATATCTGGATGACTATCGTCCTTGTCCGAAAGGTTTCGTGCTCGCTCGGAATGCGGAGGAATGCAAGCTTCTGATTGATTCCGAATCCATAGATATCTTGTCGCTGGACTATGATCTGGGCTGGAATGAGCCGACGGGTTACGAGGTTGTCCGTCATTTGGTGGAATCTGCCCGTTATCCGAAAAAAGTCTATTTGCATACCTCCAGCACTGCGGGAAGAATGCACATGTATCATATGCTGTCGTCCCATGCGCCGATTGAAATGAAAATAATGAACGGGCCAATGCCGGACTCGCTGCTTGACGAAATTGCGGCTGGCAGCTGATAATAAATGTTTTTTGGGTTGGTGTAACAACGGAGGTGTTGAAGTGAGCCGATGGATTGGTACGGCTAATCAGGGGTATTCTCCCTATGCAATTGAAGAGCTTCGGCGGCTGTTAGACGGCGTTAAAGTAACGCAGCTTGCCGCCGGAGAAACTTTTTTATTCGACAGCGAGCTTTCTGCGGAAGACGTTACCGCTGCTGTTGCGTCGGACAAGCCGATTTTCCTGCGACATTTGCAGCCTGTTGACCGTACGGTAGAGATCAAAGGCAATGCGGATGATCTGCAGGAGCTGTCGGAGACGATAAGACGTTCGCGTCTGCTGTTTGAGGACAAGCAGGTGGCTATCCATGTCCGCCGCTCGAACAAGACGGCCTTCCCGTATTCCGCTTCGGACACAAAGGCAGTGCTGGATGCGGTATTGGAGGAGCTGGATGCGGAACCCGTCGTCCAGCATCCGGATATTATCATTGCCATTTATGCCGCGGCAAGCGAGCTGTTTATCGGCTTTGGCAAGCCGGAGGACATGCTGTCCGATTGGCCTGGCGGAGCGATACGATTCCAACGGGAGGAAGGGCAAATCTCGCGCGCCAAATTCAAGCTTCTTGAAGCGGAGCGGGAGTTTGGGTTGGATTATTCCATGTTCCGTAGTGCCGTGGACATTGGAGCGGCTCCTGGCGGCTGGACATCCCTGCTGCTTGAACGGGGTCTGCGGGTAACGGCGATTGATCCGGGAGACATGCACCCGTCGCTGGCAGGTCATCCTGCATTGACGTACCTGAAACGGAATGCATCGGAGGTCAAGTTCAAGCCGGGTTCCTTTGATCTGCTTGTATGCGATATGAGCTGGAGCCCCATGCAGATGTGCCGTCTGGTGCTTGATTTGGAAGAGACGCTGGCACCGCATGCCTCGGCTATTATTACGATAAAGCTGATGCACAAAAAGCCTCTTCAGACCATTCGCGAGGTCAAGGAACGTTTTTCAACCGCATTTATCATTAAACGCGCCAAGCAGTTATTCCATAACCGCGAGGAGATTACGTTATACCTGGAAAAGAAGCAGTAGGCGTGATATAACGGAATACAACAGGGAAAGCATCCCGGTTTGAACAGGAGTCCAAGAAGACTCTTGTTTCAAGCCGGGATTTTTTTGTTGATCATGTTTAATTTAAGGAGGATTCTTTCATGCAAAATGAAGGCAGGTTGATTCATCTCGAATCCGGAATGATACTCGGAGAGCGGTACACTCTGGTAGGGAAGCTTGGAAGCGGGGGGATGGGGGATGTGTACGCCGCGGAGGATTTGAAGCTTCAAGGGAAGCTGCGCGCGATTAAAGTGACGGATTCAGACCGCGCATCAGAGGAAGCTAGAATGCTGATGCGACTCAGTCATCCGAATCTGCCTCATATTATGGACAGCTTTACACTAACGGGTTATGGAGCTGAAGCCATCGTTATGGACTATATCCATGGAGTGACGCTGGGAGAACTGTTCAACCGGCATAATCGGCAGCTTTCTTTCGGGGAAGCAATAAAGCTTGCGCTGCCGATTTGCTCGGCGCTTGTTTACTTGCATAGCCAATTTCCGCCAATCATTCATCGTGATCTTAAGCCTTCGAATATCATGGTTGAAAACAACGGACATGTCCGGCTTATCGATTTTGGAATCGCCAAATCTAGAACCGCCTTGCAGACGCAGACGACCATGAAGCTGGGAACGCCGGGATTTGCAGCTCCTGAGCAGCATATGGGACGGAGCGAGACCCGGACTGACATATACGGATTTGGTGCCTTGCTCTATTACTTGCTCAGCGAAGGGAGTTACTTAAACCATGCAGAAATGATGAACCGAAGCAACAGGTTTATCCGGGGATTACGGACAGATGTTCCAAGCCGGTTCGCCGATTTGCTGTGGAGAATGGTTCAGCCCCGTATCGAGGACCGGTATAATACGATGGTTGAGGTGGAGAGGGAACTGCATGCTTGTGCCGGTATTGCGGCTAATAGAGACATTCCTGTCCGTTTTGCCGGAACTTCCAAGCTCGTTCAAGGAGGTAATCCGGAAGATTGCCGTACGATGAAGATTGCGGTCGTTCCGGTCTCATCCGGAGCGGGGGCCACGTTTGTGGCCATTACCCTGGCAAAGCTGCTTGCAAATGGCGGAATCCCTTGCGCTGCCGCTGAATTTCCTTCCGAACGGCCTGAATGGGCGGCATTGCTGCGAAGTAATATGAGAGGACGAGATCAGCTGGAAGACAGGTATTATAGCTGGAACGAGCAGGGGGTATGGTGGCATGCCCAGAAGCATCCGGTTACCCAAGACTATAGAGATGAGCTGGATAAGCTTCAGCTGCGATTAAGAGCGAAGGAAATTGCCGTGTCCGTTACCGATG
This sequence comes from Paenibacillus sp. JDR-2, assembly GCF_000023585.1. Classification (NCBI taxonomy): domain Bacteria; kingdom Bacillati; phylum Bacillota; class Bacilli; order Caryophanales; family Paenibacillaceae; genus Paenibacillus; species Paenibacillus sp. JDR-2. Next base: position 3,057,091 of record NC_012914.1, read on the forward strand.
TATCCGTCGGAGCGTTAATCCATCACAAGGAATGGCTGCTCCAATCAGAACTTGTGCTTGTTGTAGCCGATCCCTATCCATCGAGGTGGAAGGCGGATCAAATTCTGGAGCTGGAGCAAATAAGCAGGAAGCTTGAAGCTCGCGGTGCTTCCCTGAAGTGGATCGCCAACAAGGATGCAAAATTTTCTGGCAGGAACGAATGGATCGGAATGATGCCCGAACTTCCGATTGCCGCTGTTCCGCTGCTGCCGGCAACCGATTGGCTGGATGCGATTTGGCACGGAAAATGGGCCACGGATATAAAAGCGATGGGCAAGCCGCTGGAGAAAGCTTTTAAGCCTCTCCTTGACTTTATTTCGCACGAAATGCAAAGGAATGCTGCTCATGTCAGGTTTTGACGCTGACCTTGCTTGCAATTGAAATAAACCTTCTTTATGATGAATACGAGTCCATAGCATATTTAGAAGCAGGTGACATTCGTAATGAATGAACGAGTTCTGGTCGTTGAAGATGAGGCGGGTATTTCCCGCATTTTACAGCTTGAATTAGAGCATGAAGGATATACGGTCGGTACAGCAGCCGACGGACGGACAGGTTATGAAATGGCCTCGACAGGCGAATGGGAGCTGGTATTGCTCGATGTGATGCTTCCCGAATTAAACGGCATTGAAGTGCTTCGCCGTCTGCGGCAGGCCGGCAACCCGGTTCCCGTTATTTTGCTGACGGCAAGAGATACGGTACCGGATAAGGTCAGCGGTTTTGAACACGGCGCTAATGACTATATTACAAAGCCGTTTGCGATGGAAGAGCTGCTTGCCCGCGTCCGCAATATTTTGCGTATCTTCCAGCAGTACCCGAAAGAATCCGAAGGATCCGACCTGATTAAGGTTGGAGATTTAACGATCGAGCTGCGTACCCGCAAGGTATACCGCAAGGAAATCGTTATTGAGCTAACGCCTCGCGAATTCGAGCTTCTTGTCTATCTGGTCGAGAACAAAAACGAAGAGAAATCGCGGGAAGACATTTTATCGGAAGTATGGGGTTATGACTTTATCGGGGAAACAAACTTGGTGGACGTCTATATCCGGTACTTGCGCCAAAAGCTGGATAAGGGCTACCGTCATAAGCTGATTCATACCGTAAGGGGCGTCGGCTATATGATAAAGGAGCCTGACGCATGACGCTTCGCAAACGATTCACGCTTTTTACGATTTTCTGGCTCATTTTTATTCTAATTCTCTTTAATATCTTTGTTTATTTCTACGTTATCAAGATTACGACGGAAAGCGAAGAGCGCGTGATCGGGAATAAAGTGAATCTGATGCTGGAAAATCCGAAGATACAGGACGGCAAAGGGATCTATGATGCCGATCTGCTAAGCGAATATTACAATGTCAATGAAATGATACGAATTATTAGGCCGGATAACAAAATCGTCAATATTACCGGATCAGATCCCGTACTTCTCAATCTTCCGGCGTCTTTCCAGGGCCATCATGATACCGGGATGATCAAAAAAGGCAGCGAGCGCATCATGTACATGCGTGTGCCAATCTATGACGGACCTAACGTGGTTGCCATGCTGGAAATCAATCGCGTGTTGAATGAACTGGACGATTACTTGCAAATTCTGGTTGCCGCTTTATCGGTAACCAGCGCGGGAGCCATTCTGTTCGCCATCTTCGGGACATATTGGTTCACCTCGCGGCTTACTTCGCCGATGCAGCAGATGATTAATACGATGCGCGAGATCGACAGAAGCGGTAAGCTGCGAAAAATCGAGCCTTCCAGTCATGAGGAGTCGGCAGAGCTCCAGCAGCTGGTCCGTGCTTTTAACCAGATGATCGACCGGCTTGACCGGACGTTCGCGCGGCAAAAGCAGTTTGTTGCCGATGCCTCCCACGAGTTGAAAACCCCACTTACGGTTATTAGCAGCTACGCGGGCATGTTAAAACGTTGGGGACGCGACGATGCAAGCGTTCGCGACGAGGCTATTGAAGCCATTGATAAAGAAGCAAGCAGACTGCAAACCTTGACGAAGTCGATGCTGATGCTGGCGGAAGCCGAGCAGGAAGATTGGCTGAATCAAGAGATGTTCGACGTGGTGCTGGTCGTCGAGGAACTGGCGGTTATGCTCCAGACAACCTTCCAGCGTCCGATAAGAGTGAAGGCATTGTCGCGGTCTGTCCGAATGTATGGGGATAAGGACAAAATCCAGCAGCTGCTTGTCATCTTGCTGGACAATGCGATTAAATACAGTAAAGATCCGATCGATGTCTCCGTCAGCGTGGCGAAAAATATCGTGAAGATTGAAGTGAAGGACAAAGGGATCGGCATTCCGGAAAACGAAATTCCGCATATGTTCGAGCGTTTCTACCGTGTAGACGGGGCAAGAAGCCGCGCGACCGGCGGAGCGGGACTTGGCCTGTCGATTGCCAAGCGTATTGTGGATCTGCACGAAGGCAAGATTGATGTATTCAGCTTGCCTGATCTGGGGACAACCATTACGCTGCAATTCAAACAAAGAAAGTAAGGGGAGAGGTCGTTGAAATACCGGGTTGCCTCTGTGCAATATAAGCTTGAAGATATTGGATCGTTCGAAGATTTTGCCGCTCAGGTAACGCATTACGTTCGTAATGCGTCCGAGTACGGAACCGAGATTATTTTGTTCCCGGAGTTTCTTACCACTCAGCTGTTATCGATTGGCGACGGCACGGGCAAAGCCTTGCCGATCGACCGTCTGCCTGAATTTACGGAGCAGTATGAAAGCCTGTTCCGTTCTCTTGCTGCCGAATATAACATGCATATCGTTGGCGGGACGCATGTGGTTGATGCCGGTAACGGCAAGCGTCAGAATACGGCTCATTTATTCCATCCGGGCGGGAAGATTGATCGTCAGGCGAAAATCCACCTTACGCCTACCGAGGTCAGCGAATGGAATATGTCGCCGGGCGACGGTCTGCAGGTTATCGAGACGCCGTTTGGCACAATCGCCATGCTGACCTGCTACGATATCGAATTTCCAGAGATCGTCCGGATGGCGCGCGCTAAAGGCGCGGACGTTATTTTCTGCCCATCCTGCACGGATGACCGCCATGGCTTCTACCGAGTCCGGTACTGCTGCCATGCAAGAGCGGTGGAGAATCAGGTGTACATTGTAACGACCGGTACGGTAGGGGCCTTGCGCAAGGTTGACTTTATGCGTGCGAACTACGGTCAGGCTGCCGTGATCACGCCTAACGATATTCCGTTCCCGCCTGCAGGGATTTTGAGTGAAGGCGTCATTAACGATGACATGCTGATCGTAGCGGATCTTGACCTGAAGCTGCTGGAGGATGTCCGTGCTGCCGGCTCTGTAACGACCTGGAGAGACCGCCGTACAGACTTGTATACGGACTGGGCATAAGCTGCGGGAGTGGAAGGAGGCGTGAAATGCTTAAGCAATTATACGTTATTCATGACGGTGTTCCAACAGAAGCTATTATACGTTCGTATACGAGTGAAGACTTTCAAGGCTTGATTGCGGTGCAAAGCGAATGCTTCCCGCCTCCGTATCCGGAGGAGCTGTGGTGGAGCGTGGAGCAGCTGAATGAACATATTAGCCGTTTCCCTGAAGGCGCGTTATGCTGCGAAATCGGCGGCAAAGTAATCGGATCCATGACAGGGCTTATCGTGGATATGAATCAATATCATGGATCGCACAGCTGGGAGCAAATTACGGACGGCGGTTATATCCGCAACCACAATCCCGAAGGGGATACGTTATACGTTGCGGACATTTGCGTTATTCCCGCCTACCGCAAAGCGGGCATCGGCAAATGGCTGCTGCAGTCCATGTACGAAACCGTTGTTCATCTGCGGCTAAAGCGCCTGCTTGGAGCCGGCAGAATGCCGGGCTACCACAAGTTCGCAGCGGAAGAGACTCCGGAGCAATACCTGGATAAAGTGATGAAGGGGATCTACAAGGATCCGGTCATTACGTTCCTTCTGCGCTGCGGCCGCACACCGGTCGGAATTGCGTCAGACTATCTGGACGATGAAGAGTCCTGCAATTACGCGGCTTTGATGGAATGGCGCAATCCTTTTCTTTAGAATTACATGGTTAAAACATAATTTTTGAGCCGTGACACGGCGAAAAAGCTTGGAGCTTTCGGAGCGGTAGCGTCCGCCTTTGTTTTTGAAGGTCTACTTCTGGAAATCTAATCAAGAGACCATTCAAAAACAACAGCGGCCGATGGCCCAAGCTTTTTCAAAGTGCGATTAGCTTAGTAGGAGGTTTTTTCATGTCATTAATTTACCACCGCATTACTTCCATCAACGATCCTTACTTCGCATCGCTTCATGCGCTGCTCAAACGCATTTTCCCGCCCGAAGAGGTATTGGCTTACGAGCTATGGAAAGAGCCTCTTGAAGATCCAAGCATTCATGTCTATGTTGCGGTAGACAATGGCGAAGTTGTTGGATCGACCGAATATCGCTATTATCCCGATCTTCGCGTTGCGATGACCGACTTTACGATTATCGGCGTGGCGAACAAGGGGATTGGCCGTTTCCTGATGCGTGGCCGTGAGAATGACCTGGCAAGACTGGCACGCGAATCCGGTACGGCGCCAATAGGCATGTTTGCCGAAATCTACAACCCGTACGAGAGCGGCGAGCATGAATTCGGCGGTGTAACGCCGATGAATCCGTTCGTACGCCGCGAAGTTTTGTCCCATATCGGCTATAAAATGATTAACTTTCCTTACGTTCACCCATCTTGGGAACATAACGGAGAAGCGGTTGAAGGACTTAACCTATGCTTCCTGCCGGCGGACGAAGACTTAGCTGCAATTCCTGCAGCCCTAGTTGTCCAATTCCTCGAGATTTACTACTCGGCATTGCCTAACAAGCCGCAGCAATGGATCGATATGGTGGAAGGGCTTCGCGGACGCGATCAACTCGAGCTGCTGCCGATATGATCACCATTACGTTCCGGGGAACGGGGGATGCGATGGGGGTGCCCCGCGTGTACTGCGACTGCGAGGTATGCAGCGAGGCACGAACAGGCGGCGCCAACCGCCGGTACCGCGCCCTTGTCCAGCTTGATTCCCCAGACTTTGGTACAATGATGATCGACTGCGGACCGGATTGGGGCAAACAAATGGAATCTGCGGGGCTGCGGTTCGTGAACCGCATTCTTGTCACGCATGCCCATTTCGACCATATCGGCGGATTGCCGGAATGGGCAGATGCCTGCCGGTGGTTGGGCGTAAAAGGGGAAGCGTACGCTCCTTCCGAAGTAATCGCCGAGATCCTGCAGCGTTTTCCTTGGCTGGGGCGGAATATCGCTTTTGTCCCGATTGATCAGCCCTGCACCTTTGGGAATTGGGAGGTATTAGCCTGGAAAGTGAATCACGGGAAGAACGGATACGCATACGCGTTTCGGTTTGACCAGAAGAATTCGGGAACGTCATGGGCATACTGCTCCGATTCCATCGGACTTACGGGCGAGCAGCAGAAGCCGTTGTTCGGGCTTGACCTGCTGGTGCTTGGCACAAGCTTTTACAAGGAGAACTTCCGTTACGAAACAAGATCCGTCTATGATGTGACGGAGGCGCTTGAGCTCCTTCCCGTATGGGGACCAAAGAAGACTTTGTTTACTCATATGTCGCATGATATTGATCTGAGAAAAACGTACCCTATGCCCTCCTATGCGGAGTTTGCGTTAACCGGTATGGAAGTTTCTGTAGGTAAATAGATTGACAAATGGTAATCCGTTAGCGTACATTGTGTGTATAGCTAACGGATTTAGCTATTTCATAGCTTTTTTGCTTATTCCGAAAGGGGAAATTTTAATGTTTGCTGGTGTTCTTAACTCTTAATTGGATAGATCGGTCTTGTTAGATGAGCTTGAACGGCTTGCGGATGCAAAATTTGCATCGTATCGCATGCTTTTATTGCGACGTCTTTTGACAAGGACCGGTGCCATGAGTTAAGGACATGAGGATTTCCGCCTGAATGCTATTCGGCAGCGGCCAATCACCCGTGCTCTTGCAGCACGGTTTTTTTGTGCGCTGCGGAGCCTATGACGGGATAGGTGCAGCCGATACAGGGACGGAACGCTTCTGCGTTCTGTTCCTGTTTTTTTTATAACCAAAAACAGATAAAGGAGCATCTACGCATGAACGAAGCCGTATTTCAAAGATTGGAATATGACAAATTGAAAGACAAGATGATCGGCTACACCGTATCCCCCGCAGGTCGCCTTTTGGCAGAGCGGCATGTACCAAGCACCAATCCGAAACAAATCCGGGCATGGCTGAACGAAACGGAGGAGGCTGCGGCTTTGCTGGCGAGCGGAGCAAGCGTACCGCTGTCCGCAATGGACGGAATCGATCCGTTCCTAGCCTTGCTCGGGAAAGGCAGGATCTATACGGAGACGGAGCTTGACCAGCTGCTGGCTTGGCTTGTTTCCATTGGGCAGATGAAACGTTACATGAACAATAAACGAATGATCGCCCCAACGATTGCGGGTTATGCCGATTCGATGAATGACTGTCCGAATCTCAGACAGGAGCTAGACCGTTGTATCCGGTACGGCAGGTTGACGGATCAAGCCAGTCCCGATCTTGGGACGATCCGTCGCCATCTCATCGTGATTGAGGACCGAATTCACAAAAAGCTGGAGGCCTCGCTCTCCAAATATAAGTCGGCGCTTCAGGATCCGATAATCAGCAAGCGGAGAGGAAGATCCGTCATTTCGGTCAAACGTGAGCATCGAAAGCTGGTTCCCGGGACCGTATGGGATGAATCGGCTAGCGGCCAGACTTTGTTTATTGAGCCGATAGACGTTGCGGAGCTGCAGCAGGAATGGCAGGAATGGTCGGCGGAGGAGGAGCGGGAGCGGACGATTATTTTATCCGGATTGTCGGAGGAGGCGGAGCAGTATAAATACGAACTGCTTCAGAACCGGGAAGCTATGGCGTCTTTTGACTTCATGCTGGCCAGAGGTAAGCTCTCGCTGTCCTATGACGGTCAGCCCGTAACGCTTAGCGAAGAACCAATCATTAAGCTTGTAGAAGCCCGTCACCCTCTGCTTGGCGGTCACGCCGAACCGATTAACGTCGAGCTGGGCATCAGGTGGAAGCAGCTTATTATTACGGGACCTAACACAGGCGGCAAAACGGTAGCGCTGAAGACTATTGGCCTGCTGACCTTGTTAGTGCAATCCGGCCTGCTTGTGCCGGCTTCTCCGCAAAGCCGGTTTGGCGTCTTCCGCCATATTATGGCCGATGTTGGGGATGGACAAAGTTTGGAGCAGTCGCTCAGCACATTTTCCTCGCATATCGCCGTACTGAAGGAAATGCTTCGTTCAGCTGACGAGCGGACGATTATTCTTCTGGATGAGCTCGCTGCGGGTACGGATCCCGGCGAAGGAATCGCTTTATCCATTGCTGTGCTGGAAGAGCTGCTGAAACGCGGAGCTTTAACGGGGGCAACAACGCATTTTAACGAGATTAAGAAATTTGCTTCCAGAACGCGCGGCTGCATGAATGCCAGAATGGCGTTTGATTCCGAAACGCTGCGTCCTCTATACCGGTTGGAGATTGGGGAAGCGGGCGAGAGTCATGCTTTTGCGATTGCGAGAAGGTTCGGTCTTCCCGGGCATGTAATGCAGCGGGCCGAGAAGCTTGCGGAGGGAAGAGTGAAGATCCAATTGGATGAACCGGCCGAAGAAGAGAGCCAAGACGAGGAGAAATTGTTTATCGAACAGTCTGCTCTGCCGAAACAAACAGAGCAGCCGGACGAGACGAGCAACCCGAAGGAGAAATCCCCTGCTCCAGCCTACGCCCAAGGAGACGCCGTATGGATCTATCCGCTGAAGCGTGCCGGGATTGTGTTTGAGCCCGCTGACGAGCGGGGAGAAGTAATCGTTCAGGTTCAGGGGAAAAAGATGTCCTTCAACCGGAAACGGATCAAGCCGTATATCAACAGGGAGAAACTGTATCCCGGCGCTGACTATGATATGGATATCGTATTTGATACGAAGGAAAACCGGAAGAAGAGGAAGCTGATGGGCCGTAAGTATGTAGAGGGCTTAACGATCGAGACGAAGCCGGATGCAACCGGGGAATAACCTGCTTCGCCCCGTTAATCTTTACTTTGAATAACTAATAAGGTGCCTGCGCGGACGGTCAAGGTACCGTCTGGCTCCGCGAGAATATTGCTTATGCCGAGGGATTGACCGATCCGCAGCGTTGCTTCATGCAGCGGATAGACAAATCCGCGCAGCGTAATTCCCTTTACCTCTTCGGACAGCGGAAGGAGCGAAATATGACTGTATTCGCTTTGTTGCAGCCCGGTAGTTCCTTCCTCTGCAAGGGAAATCGTATTATGCTCATCGGTAATCGATGCCGGAATGCCTTGTTCGATTGCAAGCTTCAATAAGTGGACATTTGCAAGGGAATGGTCGAACCGGCTCCCCAGTGCCCCAAGCATTCGGATCTCGGAAGGAGATTGTTCAAGCGCATAACGGAAGGCAAGCTCAGTATCCGTATAGTCCTTGTCTATCGGATCGTACGTGACCGTTTCCCGGCTGACGGAACGAATAAGCTCAAGCTCCTCCAGAGTTACGGAATCGAAGTCGCCAAGCGCCAGATCCGGCGTGTATCCGTGCTGTACCAGGAACAAAGCGCCGCGGTCAGCTCCTATTAACCGATCGCCTGGACGGATATAGGGACGCACCCATTCGCCTAAACGGCCGCCCGTACAGATAATAATCCGGTTGTTCATGGTTAATCTTCCTTTCTGCCTGCATAGTGCTGAAGCCAGTATAATGCGAAGCCGGGGTATAAAACTAGGTTTTTGAGAAAAAAGAAAGAAGAAGTGGCAAAAGTAGCAATTGTCAAACCGGATATACGCGGCTAAAATGATGAAGGACATACCGACAGGAGTGGCGGAGCATGCGCGAATGGACGGTCATCATGGAAGCGGAGGAGTTAGAAGCTTGGACATCTTTGGCGTTTTCAGTATTATCGGTACGGTTGCATTTGCGGTCAGCGGCGCGATCGTTGCCATGGAGGAAGAATATGATATTCTAGGCGTATTCGTGCTGGGGCTTGTAACCGCGTTTGGGGGCGGGGTTATACGAAATTTGCTGATCGGCCGGCCGGTTACAACGTTATGGAACCAGGGCAGCTTGCTGGAAATTGCGGTTATTGCCATGACGATTGCGTTTTTGCTGCCTGTATCCTGGATTAACAAATGGAAAAAAAGCGAAGCGTTCTTCGATGCCATCGGCTTATCCGCATTTGCAATTCAGGGTGCATTATATGCAACGGAGATGAATCACCCGATCAGTGCCGTGCTGGTAGCCGCGATGTTGACCGGGATTGGGGGCGGCATTATCCGCGATGTGCTGGCAGGCAGGAAGCCTCTCGTATTGAAGGATGAAATCTATGCGGTATGGGCTATGCTCGCGGGCCTGGCAGTAGGTGAAGGCTGGTTCCATACGACCATACAGCTTTTATTGCTGTTTGTTATCGTTATCGTGTTCCGCATGCTGTCGGTTTATTATAAGTGGAGACTGCCCCGCAGATCGCTTAAACAGAAGGAGGGTGGCATTATATGAATAAAGCACGCGTATTGTTTGTTTGCCTTGGCAACATTTGCCGCTCGCCCATGGCGGAAGCCGTATTCCGCAGCCTGGTAGAGAAGAGTAAGCTGACGGACGTCATCGAGATTGATTCCGCAGGTACAGGGGATTGGCATATCGGAAAACCGCCCCATGAAGGGACGCGCAAGCAGCTAGATCTTCACGGCATCTCCTATGCCGGGATGAAAGCGAGACAATTCACCGCTCAGGACCAAACGTTTGATTATATCGTCTGCATGGATACGAAAAATGAAGCCGATGTACGCCGCATCATCGGAGACGCATCTCATTCGGCGAAAATTTTCAAATTTATGGACATGCTGCCTCAAGCGGCTGAGGACGATGTGCCTGATCCGTATTACACAGGCAACTTCGATTATGTGTACGAGCTTGTAACCGAAGGCTGCAAACGGCTCCTCGATCAGATCGTTAACGACCTGAAATAAGTGCAGCGGCAAATAGAAAAGGCCTTCCCTTGTCTAAAGACAAACGGGAAGGCCTTTTTGGCTTTTATTCCACTTCGATAAAATGCATCAGGCCGGCAGGCAGCTCCTGCTGCCAGAAGCCCCACTGATGGCCGCCTTCTTTTTCGGCATAGGTTACCTTAGCGCCGCGTCCTTCCAGAAGAGAACGGGCCGTCCGGTTGATGTCGAGGAAATCAAAGATGCCATGGCCGGTATCATAAGCGGTCTCTTGGAAGCCGGCAATCATGTAGATCTCCAGCCAAGATAGGTCCTTTTGAGCTTCCATAATTTCACGGGAACGGTCATAATAAGCACCGGATAGCGACAAAATGCGCGTGAACAGCTCAGGATAGGTCAAAGCGAGGTGGAAAGAAATCGTTCCGCCCAAGGAGTCGCCGGCAAGCAGCCGATGCTCGGGAGCGGTACGTACGGGATATTTACCTTCAATAAAAGGAATCAGCTCTTGCCCGAAGAACCGGACATAAGCCTCATGACGGTCGCCGCTAGGCGAGTACTCCGCTGTTCGGTACGTTTTGTCGACATCTACGCCAACAATAATAAAAGGTTCAACGCCCTCATCGAGAATAATGCGGTTTGCCGTCGTGGCAATCCTTCCGAAATTGAAGAAGTCTTCGCCATCCTGGCAGTACACGACAGGGTAGCTTAGCACCTCGTTATAACCGGGCGGCAAATAGACGCGCAAGCTGCGTTCGCCTTCGAGCAAATAGTTGCTCTTTACAATTTCTTTAACTACGGTGCGTTTTAAATAACGTTCATCAGTCATATGTGAATCCCCCTGAATGGAATGGTTGGCATGTGGGTAAACAATAGTAAGGTAATGTGAATCTGCCCGTTCGCAAGTCTCTGTCTGGTATGGGACCCTGAGTGTATTATGCTGTTATACAGAAAAATCAAATCTGTTACACATACAATTCATCAGTAAAATCGGCCAGATTAGCGAAAAACAACGGTTTTTTTGTTTTTTTCTTTGACCATATTCGGCAAACAGGTGTATTATGATTCTATAACAGAGAGCTCCGATTTTCAAATATTAATGATCGAGGTGAGCGTTCAAAATGAGCAAAGTGCTTAACAAACTGCCATATGAAGTTCAAACGGAACCTGTAAAACCAATATCCGTGTTGTCGCTCGATGGCGACGTGGTTAACCCGGAATATATGCCGGACCTGACTGACGAACAATTGAAAGAAATTATGTACCGTATGGTATTCACCCGTACTTGGGATGAGCGTGCTGTAAATCTTGGCCGTCAAGGCCGTCTTGGCTTCTATGCTCCGGTATCCGGACAAGAAGCATCAATGATCGGCAGCGAATACGCGCTTAATAAAGATGATTTCATTTGCCCGGGCTACCGCGATATTCCGCAGCTTGTATGGCATGGTCTTCCTATGTACCAAGGCTTCTTGTATTCCCGCGGTCATCAGCATGGCGGTCAAATTCCTGAAGACGTACACGTGCTTATGCCGCAAATCATCATCGGCGCGCAAGTGCTTCATGCAGCCGGCGTAGCAATGGCATTCAAGAAACGCGGCGAGAAACGCGTAGCGATTACTTATACAGGTGACGGCGGCTCTTCTGAAGGCGACTTCTACGAGTCTATGAACTTTGCTGGAGTATTCAAGCTTCCAGTTATCTATGTTGTACAAAACAACCGTTATGCCATCACAACTCCTTACGAGAAACAAACTGCTGCTCTTTCGGTTGCTCATAAATCGGTTGCTGCCGGTATCAAAGGTATTCAAATCGATGGCATGGACGTTCTTGCTGTTATTAAAGCAGTATCCGAAGCAGCTGAACGCGGCCGTAACGGTGAAGGCGCAACTCTGATCGAGATGTTGACTTACCGTTTCCGTCCGCATTCCCTGTCTGACGATGCGACGAAATACCGTACGAAAGAAGAAGAAGCGGAATGGGGCCTTAAGGATCCTCTTATTCGTTTCGGCAAGTTCCTGGAGAAGAAAGGCCTCTGGACGGAAGAAGATACAAACCGTGTGAAAGAAGAAGCGAAAGCGGCTGTTAACGAGAACATCAAGAAAGCGGAAGCAACTGAGAAAATGACAGTTGGCGGCTTGATTGACTCCATGTTCGAAACAACGCCTCAGCATCTGGAAGAGCAAAAGGCTGATTTTCAATAATACCCTTGCCTGACGATGGGATTTTGCACGAGCAAAAATGAAGGAGGATCTGACGATCATGGCTCAAATGAATATGTTGGAAGCAATCCGCGACGCTATGCGTGTGGAGCTTAAACGTGATGAGAACGTACTTATCTTCGGTGAGGACGTTGGTAAAGTTGGCGGTGTATTCCGCGTAACTGAAGGTTTGCAAGAAGAATTCGGCGAGGAGCGCGTATTCGATACGCCTCTTGCCGAGTCCGCGATCGGCGGTCTGGCAGTGGGTATGGGTATTCAAGGCTTCCGCCCGGTTGCCGAAATCCAGTTCGTTGGTTTCATTTATGAAGCAATGGACCAAATGTTCATTCAAGCAGCTCGTATGCGTTACCGTTCCGGCGGTCGCTACAACTCGCCAATCGTATTCCGTACGCCATTTGGCGGCGGCGTTAAAGCTGCAGAACTTCATACAGACTCCTTGGAAGGTCTGGCTGTTCAGACTCCAGGTATTAAAGTTGTTATTCCTTCCAATCCTTATGATGCAAAAGGTCTTATGATTGCCGCAATCCGCGACAATGACCCAGTATTCTTCATGGAACACCTTAACTTATACCGCGCATTCCGCGCTGAAGTACCTGAAGGTGAGTACACAATCGAGATCGGTAAAGCAAACGTCGTTCGCGAAGGTTCGGACGTAACCATCATCGCTTACGGCATGATGGTTCACACAGCCGTGAAAGCGGCGGACGAGCTGGCGAAGAACGGTGTAAACGCGGAAGTTATCGACCTGCGTTCCCTGGTACCGCTCGATATCGATACAATCGTAGCTTCGATTAAAAAAACAAACCGCGCAATCGTTGTTCAAGAAGCGCAAAAAACTTCCGGCGTAGCTGCAGAAGTAATTGCTCAAATCAACGAAAAAGCGATCCTGCACCTCGAAGCTCCAGTTCTTCGCGTTGCTGGTCCGGATACAGTGTATCCTTTCGCGCAAATCGAAGATACTTGGCTGCCAACTCCAGCTCGTATCGTAGATGCGGTTAATAAAGTACTGAGCTTCTAATGCTACTCATCCTAACGGATGATGGATATATATGCCCGCTTAACAGCGGGCAAAGCCGTCAATAGGCGGCAAACGCAATGAATGCTTACGGGGTAAGAATTACCGCAAGCGCTAATTCTTTAAGCTCATGCTTACGGGGTAAGAATTACCGCAAGTAAGCGCTAATTCTTTTAAGGAGGATACTACAGTGGCGAAATTTGAATACAAATTTCCGGAGCTTGGCGAAGGCTTGCACGAAGGCGAAATCGTAAAAGTGCACATTAAAGCCGGCGACAAAGTAACGGATGACGATATCATCATGGAAGTACAAAACGATAAGGCAGTTGTAGAAGTGCCTTGCCCGGTTAACGGTACTGTACTCGAAGTACGCATGAAAGACGGCCAGGTTTGCCATGTTGGCGAAGTTGTGGCCATCATTGATGCAGAAGGTGATATTCCAGAGCAAGATACTCCTGCTGCTGAAGCTCCAGCGGCGGCACCAGCACCAGCGGCGGCGCCTGCTGCACCGGCAGCGGCACCAGCGGCAGCTCCCGCTGCACCGGCAGAAGCTCCGAAAGCAACAGGCGGTTTGGTTCTGGCTACGCCTAGCGTTCGTAAATTTGCCCGCGAGCAAGGCGTTGACCTGACGACGGTTACCGGCACTGGCAAAAACGGCCGTATTACTCGTGAAGACGTAACAAACGGCGGCGGTGCAGCACCAGCGGCGGCAGCTCCGGCAACGGATGCGGCAGCTCCTGCAGCAGCAGAAGCACCAGCAGCTAAACCGGCAGCAGCGGCAGTTGACGCATACCGTCCGGAAGAGCGCGTACCGTTCAAAGGCATCCGTAAAGCAATTGCCAACGCGATGGTTAAATCGGTATACACAGCTCCTCACGTAACAATCATGGATGAAGTTGACGTAACTGAACTGGTTGCTCTGCGCGCGAAATACAAGCCGTATGCAGAGAAAAAAGGTTCCAAGCTGACTTACCTGCCATTCATCGTGAAGGCACTCGTTGCGGCTTGCCGTCAATTCCCGATCATGAACGCTACGCTGGATGAGGCTAACCAAGAGATCGTCTACAAGAAGTTCTATAACATCGGTATTGCTACAGATACAGACAACGGCCTGATCGTTCCTGTTATCGAAGACGCTGACCGTAAAAATATTTTCATGGTTGCCGACAAAATCCGCGACCTGGCTGTTAAAGGCCGCGAAGGAAAATTATCCGCTGCAGAGCTTAAAGGCAGCACGATCACAATTTCCAACATCGGTTCCGCTGGCGGTATGTTCTTTACTCCGGTAATCAACTTCCCTGAAGTTGCGATCCTGGGTACTGGCCGTATCTCCGAGAAACCGGTTGTTCGCAACGGAGAAATCGTGGCAGCTCCTGTAATGGCTCTGTCGCTGAGCTTCGACCACCGTCTGATCGACGGCGCAACTGCTCAAAACTTTATGAACTACATTAAACAACTTCTGGGTCAACCAGAATTATTCATCATGGAGGTGTAACTACAATGGTAGTAGGAGATCCGTCTTTAGATATTGATACTCTAGTCATCGGTGCAGGTCCCGGCGGTTATGTTGCAGCAATCCGTGCTGCACAGCTGGGTCAAAACGTTCTTGTTGTTGAGAAAGAGAATGTGGGCGGCGTTTGCTTGAACGTTGGTTGTATTCCTTCCAAAGCGCTTATCTCGGCATCGCATCAATACGAATCCATTAGCCATGCATCGGCTTTCGGCATCACAGCCGGCGACGTGAAAGTGGAATGGAACAAAGTACAAGAGTTCAAAAACGGTATCGTTAAAAAACTGACCGGCGGCGTTGCATCGCTTTTGAAAGCGAACAAAGTGCAATACTTCAACGGCGAAGTTATGTTTATCAACGAGAACGAAGCACGTGTCTTCAACGATCAAGAAGCACCGCGCTACCGTTTCAAAAACTGTATCATCGCTACAGGTTCCCGTCCAATCGAGCTGAAAGCATTCCCGTTCAGCGGCCGTATCGTTTCGTCGACAGGCGCTTTGTCGCTGCCTGAAATTCCGAAAAGCATCATCGTTATCGGCGGCGGCTACATCGGCATCGAGCTTGGCCAAATGTACTCCAAGTTCGGTACGAAAGTAACTATTATCGAAGGCGGCGACGCGATTCTGCCAGGCTTCGATAAAGATATGGGCTCGATCGTTGCTAAGAAATTGAAAGGCACGAACGTTGACATCGTTACTGGCGCAATGGCTCAAGGCGCTGAGCAAACCGATAAAGACGTAACGTTGACTTATAAAGTTGGCGACAAAGAAGAGAAAGTAACGGCAGACTACCTGCTCGTTACCGTTGGACGTCGTCCAAACACTGACGGAGACCTTGGTCTTGAACTGGCTAACGTAAAAGTTGGCGAGCGCGGTCTGGTTGAAGTTGACGCGCAATGCCGCACAAGCAACCCGCATATCTATGCAATCGGCGATATCATCGCTGGTCCTGCTCTTGCGCACAAAGCGATGTACGAAGGCCGCATTGCTGCAGAAGCAATCTCCGGTCAGCCAAGCGTTATCGATTACAAATGCGTACCTGCGGTTTGCTTCTCGGATCCGGAATGCGCAGCAGTTGGTCTTTCCGAGAAAGAAGCAAAAGACAAAGGCTACAAAACAAAAGTGGGCAAGTTCCCATTTGCGATCAATGGCCGTGCAATGTCGCTTAACGCGACTGAAGGCTTCGTGAAGCTCGTATCCGATGCTGACACTGGTCTTGTTCTGGGCGCACAAATCATCGGTCTGGAAGCTTCCAACATGATTGCTGAGCTTGCTCTGGCTATCGAGATGGGTGCTACTCTTGAAGATATCGCCCTGACTATCCACGCGCATCCAACACTGGGTGAGATCGTTCTGGACGCTGCTGAAGTAGCGCTCGGACATCCAATCCATACGGTTGCTAAGTAATATCCGTTCTGCGTTATTTGAGATTTAGTGAGAGAGGTCCCGCGGCTTGAACAGCATGCGGGCCTCTTTTTGCATATTATAACTGTACATAACATGAGGAGCGAAAGCTTATGGAAAAGCCGGCTAGTGCATCCAGGACGGTAATGACGCAGATCATTTTTCCGCTGGATACGAATCATCACGATACGATGTTTGGCGGCAAGGTTATGGAGTATATGGACAAGGCGGCTGCCATTGCAGCGATGCGGCATGCCCGGATGCAGGTAGTGACTGCTTCAACGGACAGTCTTGATTTTGTAGCGCCCATTAGAGTAGGGGAAGTTATCGAAGTGGAAGCTTATGTAAGCTGGACGAACAATTCCTCCATGGAAGTGTGCGTGACCGTTCAATCGGAGAACCTGTATACGGCCGAGCGGACCACAACGGTTACGGCGTTCTTTACTTTTGTGGCGTTGAATGATAAAGGCAAACCCGCAATGGTGCCCAAAGTATATCCGCAGACAGACGAGGAAATTCGCATGTTTGCAACTGCCCCGGAGCGGCATGAACTTCGGATGAAACGAAAACGGGAACGTCAGCACGCAGCGAAAACGTGAAGACAAACCTATGCGAAAAATGTTAAACTAGTGAGAAAACCTCTATCGAGGCTATTCGAAGATGAGCGACCGCGTTTAAAGGTTGGTTTTATCGCCAAATAGTATTTTACACCTCCCAATAGTTAGGAAATGTATAATTACTATTGTGGTTAAATAGTTTTCGAAAAACCTTGGACCGGCGCTGCATGCGGGAGAAGGATGTTGTGCCGATGAATGACAAGGAGTTGATATAAAAAGTGACAGTTCAAACGAGTGAAACGGAATATTTGCAATTGCTCCGGCATGTGCTTGAGAACGGCGTGAAGAAAGAGGACCGGACGGGTACCGGAACGATCTCGACTTTCGGTTACCAGATGCGGTTTGACCTTGCCAAGGGCTTTCCGATTCTGACGACGAAGAGAGTGCCTTTCAAGCTTATTGTCAGTGAATTGCTGTGGTTTATCAAAGGCGATAGCAATATCCGGTATTTGCTGAAGCATAAGAACCATATTTGGGATGAATGGGCGTTTAAAAGATGGGTGGAGAGCACCGACTACAATGGCCCGGACATGACGAACTTTGGCCTTCGTTCGCAGACGGATGAGGCCTTCAACGTCGTATATCAAGAGCAGATGGACAAATTCACGAATCTCGTGCTGACCGATGATGCTTTTGCCGAGAAGTACGGCGATCTGGGCAACGTTTACGGCAAGCAATGGCGTGAATGGCGTACAACGCAAGGAGAAACGATTGATCAGCTCAAGGGAATTATCGATACGATCAAGAAAAATCCGGATTCCCGCCGTTTGATCGTATCGGCATGGAACCCAGAGGACGTACCGTCGATGGCGCTTCCTCCTTGCCACACGATGTTCCAGTTTTATGTGATTAACGGCAAGCTGAGCTGTCAGCTGTATCAGCGGAGCGGCGATATTTTCCTCGGAATCCCGTTTAATATTGCAAGCTATGCTCTGCTCACGCATCTCATTGCCCAGGAGTGCGGGCTTGGGGTCGGCGAGTTTATTCATACGCTTGGCGATGCGCATATTTATTTGAACCACCTGGAACAAATTGATATTCAATTGCAGCGGGACATGCGGGAGCTGCCAGTCCTTGCGATAAATCCGGATGTGAGTTCAATCTTCGACGCGGAGGTTGAAGATATCAAGCTCGAGAACTATCAGCCGCATCCTACTATTAAGGCTCCGGTAGCCGTATAAGAAAGCAGGAACAAATACGATGTCGATTACGATGATCGCAGCAATGGACCGTGGCCGCACGATCGGAATCGGGAATAAGCTGCCATGGCGGCTTCCGGCTGAGATGGCCTACTTTACGCGCCATACGACAGGGAAAGCCGTTGTTATGGGTCGCAAGACGTTCGAATCGCTGCCCAAGCCGCTGAAGGACCGGACAAATGTCGTAATAACCAGACAGCCGGAATACGCCAAAGAAGGCTGTGAGGTTGTACATTCCGTGCAGGAAGCGATTGACCGGTACGGTGAGGGGGAACTGATGGTAATCGGCGGTGCGGATATTTATGCACAGTTTCTTCCATTCGCGGATAAAATCCGGCTTACCGAAGTGGATACAAATATAGAAGGCGGCGACGCGTTTTTCCCTACGTTTAACGAAGGCGAATGGGAACGCGTGGATGCAGAGAAGGTTGAAAGCGACGAGCGTAACGCATTCTCCTTCACTTTCCAAACATTTGCCCGCCGAAATGCATAAAATAAAGAAAATCGCACAAATGACGAACGTTGTGTTAATAAGTGCAAATGATTGTGCGGATAATCCATTAACGACAGAAAATAAGAATGATAGGCTTTTTTATACGATAATCGCGTAGGAAATGAAGTTTTTTGTTGAAATATTTAAAGATTCCCGATATAGTTTTAAGAGAATAATTATACAGGCTTTTCGGGAATATTGGATGGAGGAAATTCGCACATGTCTACACCTACAGGATTTATGCAGTATCAACGTGAATTGCCGGCTGATCGGGATCCTATTGAACGGATCAAGGATTGGAATGAATTTCATAAGCATTTGTCGGATGAACAGCTGCGTACGCAAGGCGCTCGCTGTATGGATTGCGGAACTCCATATTGCCACACAGGCATGGAACTTGCAGGTTCGGCATCCGGCTGCCCGGTGAACAACTTGATTCCGGAATGGAATAACCTGATTTACCGTGGATTGTGGCGTGAAGCGCTTGACCGCTTGCACAAAACAAACAACTTCCCTGAATTTACCGGTCGCGTATGTCCGGCTCCATGTGAAGGCTCTTGTACAGTTGGCTTGATCGGCGAGCCCGTAACAATTAAGACCATCGAAAATGCTATTATCGAGCGCGGCTTTGAAGAAGGATGGGTTGTTGCACAACCTCCTAAAGTACGCACTGGTAAAAAAGTAGCGGTTGTAGGTTCCGGCCCGGCTGGTCTTGCGGCAGCTGCCCAACTGAATAAAGCAGGTCACAAGGTAACTGTTTATGAGCGTGCTGACCGTCTAGGCGGACTTCTCACTTACGGCATCCCTACAATGAAGCTTGAGAAGCATGTTGTAGACCGCCGCGTCAACCTGATGAGAGAAGAAGGCATTGAGTTCGTAACGAATACAGAAATCGGCAAAGATATTTCGAGAGACGAGCTTTTGAAAGAATTCGACGCTGTTATTATGTGCGGCGGCGCAACAAAAGCACGCGATGTTGAAATGGAAGGCCGCGAGCTGAACGGCATCCACTTGGCGATGGATTACCTGAACGGAACAATCAAGAGCTACTTGGATTCGAACCTGGAAGACGGCAATTACATTTCCGCTAAAGATAAAGATGTTATCGTTATCGGCGGCGGCGATACTGGTACGGACTGTGTGGCAACGGCATTGCGTCATGGCTGTAAGTCGGTTACGCAATTCGGTACGGTAGCGAAAGCTCCGCTGGAACGCGATATCGTAAACAACCCTTGGCCGCAATTCCCGAATGTGTACACGCTTGATTACGCTCAAGAGGAAGCAAAGGCCCTCTACGGCGAAGATCCTCGCGCATTCTCCGTACTGACGAAGAAATTCGTTGGCGACGGCAACGGCAACCTGAAAGAGCTGCACACGGTACAAATCGAGCGTACGGTTGACGAAGAAACCGGCCGCAGAATTTATAAAGACATCCCGGGCACAGAGAAGGTTTGGCCGGCTGATCTTGTCTTTATCGCAGTAGGCTTTGAAGGACCGGAGAAAACGCTGATCGATTCGTTCGGCCTTGAGCAAGACCGCCGTACGAACGTTAAAGCGACTTATGGCAAATACAAAACCAACGTTGATAAAGTATTCGCAGCGGGCGATATGCGCCGCGGACAAAGCCTTGTCGTATGGGCGATCAACGAAGGCCGCGAGGCAGCTCGCGAAGTGGATAAATATTTGATGGGATCGTCGATGCTGCCTTAAGGTTTAAGGAGCCCGAGATAACAATCGATAACAGAAAGCGCCTCCGGGCGCTTTTCTTGTCGAATAGGGAATTATGCCTGTTTACCTGTGAGGTGAGCATTGCTTACCAAACAAGTTTTTGAAGTAAACCTAACATTAGATGTTAGAATTAAGCTGTTTGTGTGACTGTATTGGAGGCAGCGGGAATGATTAAATACGGATTGGACAGAGTGACAGAACTGCGATTCAAATCGATTACGGCATCTATAGAGCGCAGAGATAACCAGTGGGTTGATATTGCGCTGCGGTTTGACGTGACGGAGGAGACGCCTGTGCCGGGTGACCTGATTGATTTCAGCGGTCTCGTGATATGCACATTAGGCGGCGCGATTGCGCAAATCGTCCCGCAGGACGAGGATATTGATTGCGAATATCAATTTACTGCGTTCGAGAAAGAGCAGATCAAATCCTTTATCGAAAGCGAAGAAATTCAGCAGCGCATTGCAAATCTGTCCTCCCCAATTTAAAGAAAATTGTGGTAAAATCGGTTAGAGATGACGTAAAGGGGAGAGTTCGTCATGCCGGCCGATGAAGCTTTTGTATTAACCCCGATTGATGTACGTAAAATCAGACAGTATGTTCAACATAAATACGATGCGATGCCGCAGGACAAGAGGGCTGAGATTGTAGCCGATGCGGTAAGCCGTATTATTCAAAAACAGCTTCCGCCCTTTGATGACAAGCTGAAGCGGGAAGTGACGGCGAAGCTGATCCGGACAACCGTACTGGAGAGGCAAATGCCGGTCCGCTCGGACGATATTTTCGAAGCGTGCCTTGCCCTTGACTTGGCAGATTCCAATGTCGTTACATCGCTTCATAAGTGGGTTGAAGAGCAGAGCGGCACGCAGCTCGAGTGGGACTTGTTCCGAATTCAGTTGGACAAGCTGGCGAAGAAAGAGGAGTCCGGGTCTTCTGCCTCATGGGAGCAGTTAAAGGAGTGGCTTGGATCCGAGTACCGGATAGAAGGAAAAAATAATGCGGCAGCTGGGCTGGCCGAGGTTATTCCGTTACCGGTCCAGCTGCACATTAATCCGGCTCTGAAGCCTTACCGTCGAAAGCAGACGTTGATGTATTCTCTTTTATCCATCATGCTGGTGAGCGCTTCGCTCCTGTACGGCTGGTCGCTGCTCAGGCCTTCTCCTAACAAGCTGCAGCCGCCAGTTACGCTGCAGTCCTTCGAGAAAGCAATGCCGGCTGTTGCGGGCAACGAGCTTCCGAATGAGCTTCGGTATACCGATGTGGATAAGGAAAGCTTGGTCGATTATTTGAACAGCAAAGATTCCCTTCTCGCGGAACAGCCTTATTTGGATGCCATCATCGACGCAGCAAAAACATTTGATATCCATCCCCTCTTTTTATTCGCGATTACCGGACAGGAGCAGGCTTTTGTACCGAAGTCGAATAAACAGGCGATGAAGATCGCCAACAATCCGTTCAATGTTTTTTATAGCTGGAAAGACTACAATACGACCATACACGATTCGGCGCGAATTGCCTCCCAGACCGTATTGAAGTGGAGCAAAAACCGGCCGGAGGGCAAAGACCCGATTGCCTGGATCAACCGCAAATACGCGGAGGATCAGAACTGGGCAAATGGCGTGAGTAAAATTTTTGCATCGATGAAAAGCAAAGTAGAACGAACAAGCTAGATATGAGAGGCGATTAGTTGAAGACATTAATTATTGCGGAAAAGCCCGACATGGGGCGGACGATTGCTGCGGTTGTAGAGCCAAAGGCGGCGAATAAGCGGACGTACCTGGAAGGCGACCGTTTTATCATTACCTGGGCGATTGGCCATCTGGTTACGCTGGCGGAGCCAGACCAGTATGACGCTCGCTATAAAAGATGGAACGATCAGGATTTGCCGATTATTCCGGATAAGTTCAAGCTGTGGCCAAATGCCCGGACAAAGGATCAGCTAAAGACGATCGGAGAGCTTGCGAAGCGATGCGGCCGTCTCGTGAATGCTTGTGACGCCGGGCGAGAGGGACAGCTTATTTTTCATCTAATCCGGCAATATTTGAAGCTCCCCCAGCCTACAGACCGTCTGTGGATCTCGGATTTGACGCCTGAGACGATCCGAAAGGGCTTTGACTCCCTTCGAAGCGACGAGGACTATGCCCCGCTTACAAGGGCAGCCAGGGCGCGCAGCGAGGCGGACTGGCTGATCGGAATGAATGCCTCCCGCGCGTTTACGATCCGTCATAAGGCTTTGCTCTCGGTTGGCAGGGTACAGACGCCGGTGCTGGCGCTGCTGTATGACCGACACAAAGAGATTACGGCTTTCAAGTCGGATATGTATTATGTCGTAAAGGCGTTATTCGATCAGAATGGATTTCAATATTCAGGGATATGGCAGGGGGATCGGATTACGGATAAAGCGAAGGCGGAAGCGCTGGCCGCCAAGACGCAGGGAAAACCCGGCTTTATTAAGGATTATCAGACGGCGGAGAGCAAGGAATACCCGTTCCGTCTTCATGATCTGACGCTTCTGCAGCGGGAAGCGAACGGCCGCTACGGCTATTCGGCGAAGAAAACGCTGGATATTGCGCAGGCCTTGTACGAGAAGCATAAAGCCATTACCTATCCGCGAACGAACTCCAACTACGTAACCGAAGAGAATCTGCCTGTCATGCAAAAGGTGCTGACGATGCTGCAGGGGTCGGATTCTTACCGCGAGCTGGCAAACGGCGCGGACCGGGGCCGGGTGCATAAGGGAAATAAGGCGGTATGCAATCCTTCAAAGGTCGAGGATCACCATGCTATTATGCCAACGCCTAAGCGGCCTTCCGGTTTAAGCCCGGAGGAACAAAATATTTATGATATGATCGTCCGGCGCTTCCTGTCTCAGTATTATCCGCCTGCGGTGTATAAGAACCATACGGTTCTGACCGAGGTGGAGAGCGAGATTTTCCGGACAAAGGCGAAGGAGCTATTGGAGCTTGGGTGGAAGGTTGTTCTGCAGGATCAGGGACAAGCCGCGAAGAAGACCAGCAAGAAAAAATCAAGCGAGAAGGATGAGGCGGAGAGCGATGATGAAGAGCTGCTCACCGATAAACCGTTTGCCATTGAGCCTCAGCAGGGCGTCAAATGCGTGAAATCCGAATCGCTCGAGAAAACGACCCAACCGCCAAAGTCGTTTACCGAGGGCACCTTGCTGAAGGCAATGGAAAGCGCTGGCAAGTCGATGGAGGATGACGAGCTGCGCGAGGCGATGAAGGATACGGGGCTTGGCACACCGGCTACGCGAGCGGCGACTATTGAACGGCTAAAGCAAGTTGGTTATGTGGATCTAACAGGCAAGAAATTGGAGATATCCTCCAAAGGCTGTGCCGCTATCGAATTGATTCGCGGAGCTGGCGTAGATTTGCTGGCATCACCCGAAATGACCGGACGATGGGAGCAGCGCTTGCACCAGATTTCGCGAGGTGAAGCATCCGATGACCAGTTTATTATGAAGGTGAAGCAGTTTGCCGCGATGATCGTGGATAAGGTTCGCCAGCAGCGCCCGGCAGCGCCGGGAACGTTCGAGGAGCGGGAGAGCGGCGGCAAGCGAGGGGCTGCGGGTACTAAGCGGGGAAGCCGTACTTCGAAGCCTTCTGGCGGCGGACGGCCATCTTCGACTAGGTCATCTACCTCGGCTTCAGCAACTGCAACCGCCGCTCCAAAGGCCGCATCCCGTACGGCAGCAAGTCCTACTGTGCGTGAGCCGATCGCGGCCTGCCCAAGAGCTGGCTGCAGCGGGCACATTATTGAGGGGAAGCGCGGATTCGGCTGCAGCTCCTTCCGGGATGGCTGTACGTTTGTTATCTGGAAGGAGCAGCAAGGTAAGACGATCTCGATTCCAATGGTTCGTTCCCTGCTTGAAAAAGGAGCAACGAGCCAGCTTACCTTCAAGCGCCAGGATGGCAGCAGCACGAAGGCCAAGCTCGTGTTGACGGACCGGGATAAAGGCACGGTATCCGTTCAAGGGGTGTAACCTTGGGAGCAATCGTTCAACAGAAAAAGGAGTAAAACGGCGGTTGCCGTTTTACTCCTTTTGTTTATGTCATTAAGATTAGGGTTGCTTGCGACTGACATAGTCATGGATCGCCGGCGGAACTTCGAGCAGATTATTCAGGGTGAGGAAGGCCCCTTTAGGCTCTACTTCGATGTTAATGACATTGTACTGCCATTCGGATTCCGCTCTCATATGGATGGCGTGAATGCCTGCCGTAAGAGCAGGTACAACATCCGTCCGAATCGAGTTGCCGATCATCCACGTTAAATGACGGTTATGACCGCCCTCCGCCAAGATCTGCTCAAGAGCTTCGCTGTTCTTATGCCGGCGGATATAAACTCTCGTATCGAAATACCGCTCCAGCTTCATTTGTTCAATCTTGCGGCGCTGAATCGTAATTTCTCCTCCGGTATAGAGATGAAGGGTATGACCCTCTCCGGCCAGCTTATCGAGAGTAGCTTCCATATTAGGATAGGGCTCGGTCTCATGCTCATATACGCTTAAGCCAAGCTTCCAAAGAAAGTCCTGCTCCGTCTTGGACTTTTTGCGGCCCGTAAGGTCGCAGTAATAATGGTATGTATCAATAAAAGACTGCGGGAAATGCTCGCTCTTGAATCCGAGCACCGCTACGCCCGCAATATCAATCTCCGTCTGTTTGTTGCGCACTGCATCAGCGCTTACCCCTTCATAACCAGCAAACCACGTTGTCATCGCGTCCACAAACTGTTCGATCACAAAGTAGAAATATTTGTTGCAGTGAATGAGGGTGTCGTCTAGGTCAAAGAAAAGGTTTTGCTTCATCTAAAGCACGGCTCCTTTGGTGAAGTGTTCGTCGTATGAACAATCTACCTTATTCGAAGCCTTACGTCAACGAAGCCCCCAGGATGTTTAATTCAGGGGATTTATGCTAATCATTCTCATAAAGAGCAGGGAGGTGATGAGCATGCCATTCAATAAAGCCGACAAAACGCAAAACCGTCAAAACCAATCCAGTTTTAAATCGGAAGCAATTGGCCTCAAGCTGAACAAACTCGCAAACCGTCCTCCAAGCATGAATGGAATTAATAAACAGCTGCCGTAAGACAGCGCAGGCGGAATGCAGGTGCGATGTTCTTTCAGCGCCCTGTATTCCGCCTGTCTTAAAATATTAGCGTCATTAAGCATATTTCTGCTGAGCAGCGATCAATTTATTTTTAATAAAGGCGATACGCCTCCGTACATAGAAGTCCATGCTGTCACCCTTCAAATCATTTGGCGAGATCACCTCCTCTGCACGATTATCAATAATCGTTAATGTTCCGTCCGTGTAAAACTTAAATGTAAGGTCCCGGCGCGGCCATCCTTTCTCTAAATAACGAAAGTTTTCGCAGCTTTTATTCATGGTGATTCAGCCTCCTTTAAATGATTGTGGGATATAATTTAGGGAACGTTTGTTCTGATTTTATTATAGCAAACATTTGTTCGTGTGGAAACTGTTTTTTGTTTCTCGTAAACTAGATTCATAGAATGGCGAAGCGTTTACAAAAAAGGGGCATGGACTTATGTTGAGAATATCGAATCTTAGAGTACAAATTCCCGGTGGGCCAACGATCTTGAAGAATATCAGCTTTGAAGTCCTGCCAGGCCAATTTATTGCGATAAAAGGGGCCAGCGGCAGCGGCAAGTCGATGCTGCTCAAAAGCTTGGCGCTGCAGAACAAGTGGAGCGGCGGCAGCTATTTCTTTGAAGGTGAGGACATCTTCAAGCAAGGGCTGGCGGGCAAGCTCAAAATCCGGCGTGCGGTTGCTTATCTGGAAGAGAAGCCTGCTTTGCATCAGAACAAGACCGGGCTAAAAAATGTCAGCATCGGTGCCGTTGCCCAGACGCCTGCTTGGCGAAGATGGACAGGCATGCTGCGCAACGACGATTACATGGGCGCGATGGACACGATTGAAAAGCTGGGACTCTTGGATAAAGCTCATCAAAAGGCGAGCACTATGAGCGGCGGCGAGCGTCAGCGTATTGCGATTGCCCGCGCACTGGTGCATGGAGCAAAGGTGATTGCGGCAGACGAGCCGGTGGCGGGTCTTGATCCGCATACGGCGGATCGCGTGTTGTCCGATCTGAAGAGACTGACTACGGAGCAGGGCGTTACGGTTATTGCCGTGCTTGACCAAGGAGATTGGGCGGAACGGTTTGCGGACCGGATTATAGGTCTGAATAACGGTGAGCTTGTTCTTGACGTAAAGGGCAGAAGATTGACCGAGCGGGAGAAAATGATGCTGTGATTGAGCTTCGTTTAATCAAGGAAAATGAACTGGATGAGGCGCTTCGGCTGGAGCAGCAATGCTACGTTCCTGAAGCGGCTGCAACCCGGGAAGGGTTCCGATACCGGTTCGAGCATTACCCGGGTTATTTCTGGTCAGCCTGGTCCGGAGGGAAGCTCCTTGGCATTACGAACGGAATCCGGACGTCGGCCTGGTCTTGCGGGGACGAGATGAAGGGCGACCAGCAGGATGAGAAGGCAGGCGACAACTTCTGCATCCTGACCGTTGCCGTTGCCGAGGAGGCAAGGCGACAGGGAGTTGGAGCCATGCTGCTCGAGCGTCTTGTCTCAACTTGCGATAAGGCCGGACACCATGCGATTATTCTGATGTGCGAAAGCCATCTTATCCCCTTTTACGAGAGAGCAGGGTTTGCTTACGTTGGAGAAGCGGCATCGTCGCATGGCGGTATCAAATGGCATGAAATGAGACGTACCCCGCATATAATGGAGCATCTGACCAAATAGGTAGGTGTCTTCGAATATGGCTTTTCAGTCTCCAGTCATTGTCCAATCTGCAAGAGCGGCATTCCCGAAAGCGGAGCTTTGGATCCCATATGTTAGCGGCGGGCCAAACGAGAATGCAATCAAGCGAATCAATGAATCCATCCGGAAAGCGGCACAGCAGCTGGTAGACGAGCAGGGCTCGCTTGATGATCCGCGGGCTGAAATGAGCGGGTATTACGAGGTGAAGACGAACGAGAGGGATATTCTCAGCCTTTCGTTATTCAATTACGCCTATTCGGGGGGAAGTCATGGCCTTACGCTGCAGGTTTCGCTGACCTTTCGCGTGTCAACCGGACACGCCTACAGTCTTCCTCAGCTGTTCAAGCCTGGCAGTGCTTATGTCCAACGCATATCCGAAATGGTCAGCGAACAGATTAAGGAACGCGACATAAGCACGCTCGAGCCATTCGGAACGATCCGGCCGGATCAGGATTACTATATCGCAGACCGGTCGATTGTCATTTATTTTGCTTTATACGAGTTAACGCCTTATGCTTACGGGTTTCCGTATTTCCCGATCTCCGCCTATGATCTTCAGGATATTGTGAACGAGAACGGTCCACTTGGCGCTATGGTGCCGAATAATTAGGAGAGCACTGGACATGCCGGGCGGTGAAGACCAAAGGAGCTGATCCGTGGATGGACGGAAAAAAATGGTTCGGGGCGATTGCCCATCTGCTGCTCGGAATTTTGTTTCCTTACGTGCTGATCGGCGGCATCGTTCTTGTCTATGGATTTATGGCCCCGTCAACAGGCTTCCAGAAGGCTTACGGGATTGTCATCGTTCTGGTCTATGCCTTGCTTATACTCGGTGTAAATCTATGGAGTTTAAGGCGGCTGGATTTACGGTCAAAATGGCGCTGGCTCGTTATTCACACGCTGTGCTGGGCAACGGGGGCGATTGCATCGTTTGCGATGCTTCGGTTCACGGAGTAATAAACTTCTATAAGCTGGCTGATAACCGGCATAACAAAAGGCTGCCCTACGCGGGCAGCCTTTTGGCGCTCTGACATGACCAAACGCCCTTCCTCATACATTATCGTAGGGAGGGGTTCAATGATGCTGGCGGTATGGATCGGATTGCTGCTGTTTGCGGTTGTTTGTGGCTGCGCTTTAATGCTGACCGCGAAGGCTCAGCGCAGTGTTAGGGCTTCGAGGCATATTAGTATGACGGCATATGGCACGTATGCCCAAGCGCAGCAGGATAAGCATGATCTGAATCTGTTCGGGCTCGCCCAGCAGCTTGGGAGGCGTCTTGGAGCGGCTGCTTCATTTGGGCTATCGTTTCAATCTCTCGGCTTGGTCGGGGCTGCATTCCTGCTTGCGGGACCTGCCTTGCAGAAGGGAGGACCCTCTGTTGTCAGTATCGGACTGCCGGTGCTCGCATTGTTCGGCATCCTGGTCAGCGCTTCGCTTGCGGAGTTGTCTTCGGCCGTGCCGACGGCGGGCGGCGTCTATCATTGGGCTTCGGCGCTTGGTACGAGAAGATGGGGCTGGTATGCAGCCTGGTTTCATCTCGCCGGTCATCTTGCGATGATGACGCTTATGAATGGCGCCTGCGCTTTTATTCTAGATAAACTATTGTCCGTATGGCTGAACTATAACACCTCCTGGTGGACGACGGGAATCGTGCTGTGTTTCGTTACCGCCGTTCAAGCGGCGGTTAATCATTGGGGAACAGGACGGACGGGAGCTTTGCAGGAAGCCGGAATTATGCTTCACGCGGTTGTTCTGGCCGCGATAATCGGCGGAATCTTTATTGCGTTCGGGCGAAGCGTACTCGCCGAAGCTTTTATATACGTTCCAAAATGCAAGTCTGGACGGTCATGTGACGCCGTGGGCTTTTATCGTTGGAATGCTAGTGCTGCAGAAGTTGTTTCTTGGGATGGATGGAGCCGCGCAAGCCTCGGAGGAAACAAGCGATCCGCGGATCCGCGTGCCTTGGGCGATCTACTTGTCATCGGTTTATACAATGATCGGGGGCTTCGTTCTGTTCATGTGCCTGACCCTTGTTCTGCCCTCCATTGTCGGAACAGTCTTGTTCAGCAGCGGCGACAGCCTGCTGGCCGCCGCTGCGCTAGACGGCTGGCAGGGGAATTCTTTCGTTTTGCTCGTCATTGCAGCAGCCATCTGGGGAAGCGGGAACAGCGAGCTTCTGATCTGCTCACGCGCAATCTTTAGTCTGGCGCGAGATCAGGCGGTTCCCTTCAGCAGAGGGTTGTCCCGGGTATCGCGCGAGCGGCAATCGCCGCTTCGGGCAATCGGAACGGCTGCTATGTTGTCATTTATTTTATTTGGCGCGGGCAGGCTGGCGGATGGGGGAGAGGCCGGGGTCCCAAGTTTGCTTGGCTTCGCGGTGTTATGCCTGCAGCTGGCGTATATGATTCCGATTTGGATTAAGATCAAGCTGTATGGCAGACACCGGCTGCTGGACGATGCGCCATGGCATATTGGATCTTACGGTTTCATCGTAGACCGTGCCGCATTCTTCTGGCTGCTACTGTCCGGGGCGGTATCTGTCTTTGCGCTTGGTTTATGGGGAGCGGTTGGAACGGGAATATGGTTGATCTTCGTGATGGCCATGGACAGAAGATACCGCAAGCAGCATCTGGCGAGTCTTCAGAGCCGATTGAAACGACCAAAAGGGGAAATCATCCGAATTGAGCGAAAATTCCATCTACATTAAAAATAACGGAACGGATTCCGGGAAATGAGGAAATAACAACCGCTTTTATTTCCCGGGGAAGCGCATAATCTTACACAAAGAAAACGTTTTCGACACCGCAGGCGCGAATGTTACAAAAGGTGTCGAAGAGTAGTCTTGAAAGACTATTCAAAAACGGCTGAAAAGCCCGTATCTATACCTGTTTTCGGCTTATTAACGAGATTAATAATCGAGAGCCAAAAGATGTTTTTGCCATCTTCTCCCTTATCAGATTATAATAGTGGAAGAATAGAAATGGACAGGAGGCCATCAGAAGCAAATGTCTCGGGAAATAATAAACAGCCGCATTGTCTCTCTGAACGTAGGAACGCCGGTAGAGGCGATGCACGGAAGCAGGCCTATTCAAACAGGTATTTACAAGACGGCCTCGAGGAGCAGGCATTATTTAAGCAAGACAGGGTTAACGGGCGACGGTCAGGCGGATTTGGTTAATCACGGCGGTCCGGATAAAGCGGTGTGCGTCTACTTCGAGCGTCATTTCCCGCATTGGGAAGAGTGGCTGGGCAATAAGCTGAGCTACGGCGCTTTTGGCGAGAACTGGACGGTATCCGATTGGACGGAGCATGATTTGTGCATCGGAGACGTTATTCAAGCCGGGGAAGTGGTTGTGCAGGTAAGCCAGCCAAGACAGCCATGCTTTAAGCTAGGTATCCGCCATCAGCGCCCGGAGCTCACCGCGCAAGTTCAGCAAACCGGATTCACGGGATTTTATTTCCGAGTCTTGAAGGAAGGCGAAGTTGGGGCTGGCGAGGACTTGAAGGTTCTGGAACGGCATCCGGCAGCAATCTCGCTGGCCGAAGCCAATCGCGTTATGTACCAGGGTAAGTCGGATTTGGAAGGCATGTCGGCGCTGCTTGCAGTCGAGGAATTGTCCGAGAGCTGGAAGCAGACCCTATCCGGCCGTATGGAAAGGTTGCAGCAAGAGACGCAGGGAGGCCATACGGATTGAAAGATATCGAGCTCGCCGCGCTGATCGAGCAGTA
Source organism: Paenibacillus sp. JDR-2 (assembly GCF_000023585.1). Lineage (NCBI taxonomy): Bacteria > Bacillati > Bacillota > Bacilli > Caryophanales > Paenibacillaceae > Paenibacillus > Paenibacillus sp. JDR-2. Next base: position 3,087,869 of record NC_012914.1, read on the forward strand.
CCCGTTCGATGGGAAATGGACGGTTGTACCGGGAGACAGCGGGATGAACAACACAACACGGATGATCAAGGCGGGTGACGATCGGTACGTTCTTCGGGTGTATAACAATCACCGGGACACAAACATTGTATCGCTTGAGCATCACGTGCTCTTTGCTCTTTACCGGCAGCAGCCGGGCTTCAAGGTTCCCATACCCGTGGAGAACCGGTCGGGTGATACGATTACCGTTGCGTCTAGCGGCGCGCTTGCCGCATTATACCGGTACATTCCGGGAGAACGGCCAACTGTTCAGCAGAAAGCGCATATCCGCTCTCTTGGCGAGACGGCCGCTAGGGTATCAAAGGCGCTGCGCGGCATGAAGATTTCGAATAAGCCGATCTACGATCCTTACTACTTGCTGGAAGAGACCTATTCCTCTCTTATCCACCATGAGCTCCCTGCCATCTTGCAGTCTTCCGAACAGTTTCTTTCGAAAGCGGATAAAGCCGCGGCAATCCTGAACCAGGTGAAAGATTTGTCTGGCGCCTTGCAAGCCGTAAAAGAGCTGCCTCATCAATGGATTCATGGCGATCTTAACTTCAGCAATACGGTAGCCGAAGGTGAATTTATCATTGGCGTGCTGGATTTTGAGTTTTGTACCGTCGATGTCAGGGCGATGGAGCTTGTTGTAGCACAGATCGATTTCTTCAAAGGCGGAGATTCGGAAATATGGGAACGGCTCCGGTTATTTTGCGAAGGTTACGGAAGTATTGACAAGCTTACGCCTGAAGAGGTGGAGGTACTGCCGCTTCTTATAAAGCTGAGAATGCTTGATGTGTTTCTTCACTTCGCGGGCCGCTATAACGAAGGACTGGATGATGCGGGGCTAGTGGCAGGCTTTATCGACCAGACGTATCAAATTTGCGAATGGGTGGACCGGAGCGAAGAGCAGCTGCTGGCATTATTCCGGCATCAGCTTTTATAAGAGGTCAAAACCCAATTCTTAATGTTGCTAATTAGAGAGGGGATGTGCCCGAGATGAACGTTGCAGCATCGCTTGGATATGGCAGCCAGGAACGATTGTTGATTATTAATGCGGATGATTACGGACTGTGTCAGTCAACCAATAAAGGAATACAGCAGCTGCTTCAGGAACAGGCGGTAAGCTCGGCAACCCTAATGATGCCGTGCAAGTCCTCTCGCGAAGCGGCTCTTTGGAGTGCCAACCGTCCGCAATTCGATGTAGGCATCCATTTTACGTTTACAAGCGAATGGGATTCTTACCGTTGGGGTCCGGTTCTGAATGGCAGCGATACGCAGTCGCTGGTAACCGCTGAAGGGTATTTCCCGAAGGATTGCAGAAGCTTCGAGCTTCAGGCTGAACCGCAGCAGGTGAAGAAGGAAATGATTGCCCAGATCGAAGCCGCGCTTCAATTGGGAATGAATCCTACGCATGCGGATAACCACATGGGAAGCTTATATGGGCTGGAGACGGGCAAAAATTTTCTGAAGGAAGTTTTCGAGGTATGCGCGGCTTACGGACTGCCGTTTCGGATGCCGCGCAAGGTAGCGGCGGTAAGCGGTCAGATGGTTCCGCCCGAGCTGGAGGAGCAGGCCCGGCAGCTTGGTTTGCTGGCCCATGCTATGGGAGTTGTCGTACTTGATTATCTGATAGGACTTCCGTTTCCGCTTAAGGCGGGAGATACCTATGATACGGTAAAAACGGACCTGAAGCAGCAGTTGAAGCAGCTGCAGCCGGGCGTAACCGAACTCATATTCCATCCATCCCTCGTGACGGATGAGCTGCTAGCTTTCCACGGCCAGCCGGAGAAGCGCGGCATGGAGTTCCAATTGTTCCGCGATCCGGACGTCCAGCAGGCACTTCGGTCGGAAGGGATTCGCCTGATCAGATGGAGAGATTTGCAGCAGCTCCAAAGCACGGTATATGGGAGACCGTAATATAGAAACAGGAATTGTTTTATCGGGGGAGAATCATTGGATACCGTACGATTTCAATATGGCCAGCATGTCGCTAGAGCGATGAAAAGTCTATATTTTCAAACCTTACGAATTCGACTAACATGGGTTTTCGAAGTTTTATTGGTTATAACTTGTGTTTCGCTTGCCGCCGTTACGAATTCTAGGCTGCTTGCGGTCATTGCGGCGGCGGTCGTTGTATTAGCGTTATTAAACTATGTAACCCATTGTATTGTTCATCCAAGAAGAATCGTCAAAGACAGAAAGCTTAACGGAGAGTTCGAGTACAGCTTCAATTCCGATAATCTCGAATTAACGGTGGCGGACGGTACATCCAAAGTGAATTGGGGTAATTTCGCGAAGATCTGGGAGAACGAACACTACTATTTTTTATTCCATAATAAGAGACAGTATTGGATCATCCCGAAAGAGTCGTTTCGGAATGCCGAGCAGGAACAAATATTCCGCAAGATCGTTCAAAGCCATCATCCTATCACAACGGGAGTCATCCGATAACCGGACAAAGGAGACGCACTTATGTCATTTCAATCGATTAACCAATTAGCGGAGAGACTGAAGTCAAATATCGGCCAGGTTATTGTTGGAAAAGAAAGCGTTACCGAATTGTTGTTTATCGCCTTAATTACTTCGGGTCATGTCCTGCTCGAGGATGTGCCAGGCACGGGTAAGACGCTGCTCGCCAAATCGCTGGCGCAATCGCTGAAGCTTCAATTCCGCCGGGTACAGTTCACGCCGGACCTGCTGCCTTCCGATCTTAGCGGTATCCAGTATTACAATCAGAAAGAGGGCGGTTTCGAGTTTCGTCCGGGACCGCTCTTTACGAATCTGTTGCTAGCAGACGAGATTAACCGGGCGACTCCGAGGACGCAATCCAGCCTGCTTGAATGTATGGAAGAGCGGCAGATTAGCGTTGACGGAGAGACGAAACGTCTGGACAAGCCGTTTATGGTCATCGCTACGCAAAATCCGGTCGAGCATCAGGGAACGTTCCCGCTGCCGGAAGCACAGCTTGATCGGTTCTTATTCAAGATCCAGATGGGCTATCCAACAACGGAGGAAGCGCTTCAAATCCTTAAACGCTTTAATAATGCCGATCCGTTATCGCATTTGGATGCGGTTGCAGCCGCTTCCGATATTGCGGAAGCACAGCGTCATTATGCGGAAGTCCGCATAGAAGACGAAGTGCTGTATTATCTGCTGCAGCTGATCGAACGGACCCGTACGCGTGACGATATTCTTGTGGGCGTTAGCCCCCGCGGCAGCCAAGCGCTCCTGAGAGCTTCGCAGGTCCACGCGATTCTGCGCGGCCGGGATTATGTGACGCCGGATGACGTGAAGGCGATGGCGAAGCCGGTTCTGGCGCATCGTTTGTCTCTAAGGGGAATGCAGAGGTCTCATAAGCATGCGGAAGACATCATTGAAGATATTATCCGGCAAACCGCGGTGCCTGCGGAAGCTGGAATCGGCTCCCGATAGGGGGGCAATCGATGATTATATTCTGGGTAGCATTTGCGGCAATCATTGTCTTTTTCCTGCAGGCCAAAATCTTTCATAAGTATGGCTTGCGTCAAATCGGGTATGAACGGAAATTTCAAAAAAGAGTAAGCTTTCGCGGCGAAACAATCGAGCTGGTCGAGCAGTTGACCAATGCCAAATGGCTGCCCGTTCCCTGGATGCGGGTCGAATCCCAGTTATCGTCGGATTTAAGGTTCCACCGTCAGGATAATCTGGAAGTAAGCAGCGGCAAGCTGCTGCAAAATCATAAAAGCTTTTTCACCCTTATGCCTTATACGAAAATTACGAGAAGGCACCGCATCGTATGCCAGAAGCGGGGCTGGTATAAGCTGCAGTCGGTGACCATGACGGCAGGCGATCTTCTGGGCTTTCTGCATCAGACGAAGCAGATTGCATTAAATGGCGAGTTAATCGTCTACCCGACGCCTGCCGAGGTGCCGGTTCACGAGCTGCCTTCCCATAGCTGGCAAGGGGAGCTGTCGGTCAGACGCTGGATTGTCGAGGATCCGTTTGTTGTGATGGGGACCCGCGAATACCGTTCCGGCGATACGTACAAAATGGTCAATTGGAAAGCAACGGCCAGAGCCGGCAATCTTCAGGTTCATCAGTACGACTATACGGCGGACCGCAGGCTGATGGTCTATCTGAATGCGGAAGACAACGAAAGCATGTGGCGTTCCATTAATGACGAGGAGTTGATTGAGCACGGAATCGAATGGGCGGCCGGCGCAGCCCAAGCGGTTATACAAGGCGGTATGGAAGCGGGCTTCTGCACGAACATGCCGATTATCGGGGAGTTCGGAAGTACTTTCGTTGAACCGCGCAGCGGCGGAGGGCATCTGACGGATATTTTCGAGGTCATGGCAAAACTCGAGCTTGTCCGGACGGAGCCATTTGCGGACCTATTAACGCGTGAAGCGGACAGCGGTTACTCCCAGCGTGATGTGCTTGTGATCTCTAGCTTCTGGAACGATCAGCTTGAGCTTCAGGCGGACAGGCTTCGCCGTAACGGGAATGCGGTAGTTCATTGGAAGCTCACTCCCAATCCGGTTCAAGAGCAGGCAGGTGAGGCAGGATGAACCAATTGAAAAAGCATCAGCCAATGCTGCATTTGCTTCATGGGAGCATAGAAACGTTATTCGCTTTGCCTATATGGTTTATCGCACTTTTTTATACGTCAACCGATGCGTTTATGGTGTTATGGCTTCTAACCGTTCCGTTCATATATATGGCGGGGGCAGTGTGGATCGGGAAGTTGAAGAATAACCGCAGAATATACCGGCTGCTATTAGGGATTCTGCTTGGCGCGCTTCATACGGGCGTGATCTACGCCGTGTTATTTTCCTTTCAGACGGATCTGCCGGGAGCAGCGGCTATTCTTCCGGTACTGCTAGGAGCCTTTACAGCGGTTAGAGGAATGGGAGCAAGCACAAAAAGCTGGTATGTTTCTTTTCCGAATACGCTTATGTTTGCCAGCATTATTTTGTATACGATATTAACGATTGTTGCCCATCTTCAGGAAAAGCTGCAGCCCTATTTTACGTTTCTGACCCTTTGCGGCATTGTTGCACTTATTCTGATGCTTTACATCGTTAATGAACGGTTACTGTCCTATGAGACGCAATCCGGAGGAGCTATCCAATCCTCGACGACAAAAGTGTTCAAACGGCAAAACCGTTATATGTTGACGATAATAGCCGTGCTACTGCTTATAGCCGGATTGTTCCGCCAGCTTCAGTCTTCCATTGAATCGTTTTTCCATGCGGTTTTGAACAAAATTTTGGGCTGGATGGACGGTTCGGGCGAACCGATTGAAGAACCGCCTTCCGATACGCAGCCGCCTCCAAGCGGACTGCCTCCCGTTGAGGCTCATAATCCGCCGGCATGGCTGGAAAGATTGGAGCTGGTTGCGAAATATATTGGCATCGTGCTTCTGATTATTGGCGTCGCCGTACTTTTGTTCTTTATTGGCCGGAAGCTATATCGGCTCTTAAACAAGGTGTTGGGCAGAATATGGGAACGGGCAGCGGACAGCAAGGAAGGTGCCGTTGGTTACACGGATGAGGTTGAGAGTCTGGTTGACCGGACCAAATGGAGCGTAAGGCTTGGCAAATCAAGCCGGAAAAAGGAAGCACGCTGGGAAGAGCTGTCGACAGCCGGGGAGAAAATCCGTTATCTATACCGGAGATATGTTGCTGCGGCGGTAGGCCGGGGGTATGATTATAAGACTCACTACACGGTTAGAGAAACAACATCGGATATTGGAGCCTGGGGCAGAAAATCCGGCTCACAGGCAGACGCCGATACTCTTGCCCGTCTATATGACGAGGTTCGTTATGGAGGACAGGAGCCAAAAGAAGAACTCGTCCAATCTCTTAAGAAGAAGTTGGACGAGCAGCGTAAATAATTAACGAAGCGAAACAATATGTTCAGCAATCTTGTTGCCGTGGAAGCGGCCGGATTCGATGAAAATTTCATTCGCTTCATGCTTGGAGGCAACGACACCGGCCAGATACAGGCCGGGTACGTTTGTCTCCATTGTTGTTTCATCAAAGTACGGGAAGCCTTCCTCCTCGATGCGTACACCGGAGCTTGTCAGGAAATCACGGTCAGGATGGAACCCGGTAAGGGCAAGCACAAAATCATTGGCGACCGGATGGCGCCCCTCCGGAGATTCGACGATGACATGACGCTTATCAATTTCAACAACACGAGACTCAAATAACATACGAATGATGCCGTTATTGACTTTGGCTTCAAAGCCGGGCCTCACCCATGGTTTAATGCTCGATGAGTAGCCAGCGCCGCGGTAAATGACCGTTACCTTTGCCCCTACCCGTTCCAGCTCCAGTGCTGCATCGATTGCCGAGTTGCTTCCGCCGATAATCGCGACTTCCATGCCGGTATAGGGATGGGCTTCGCGGAAGAAGTGAGTGACTTTATCCATCTCTTCACCTGGAATGCCGAGATAATTCGGATGATCGAAGTAGCCGGTCGCGACAACCACGTAGCGGGCCTCATATTGTTTTTCTTCCCCGTAGCGGTCTGCACTGGTCAAATGGAATAGCCCGTTGTCCTGCCGTTCAATACGGAGTACCGTTTCGTATGCATTGACGCGCAAGCTGTTGCGCAGCGCAGCAGTCCGGTAATAATTAATCGCCTCAAGGCGGGAAGGCTTATCATTAGGCGTCGTAAACGGGATTTCTCCGATTTCCAGCCGTTCCGGCGTACTGAAGAAATGCATGTATGTAGGATACATGGAAATGGAATGGGCGATGTTGCTTTTCTCAATAATGACGGGATGAAGTCCGATCCTCTCAAGCTCAATGGCAGCGGCAAGACCGCATGGACCGGCTCCGATAATAATGGCTTCTTCTTTGAACACTTGCTCAGGAACCTCCTTAAACGAAAAAAGAGTATTACTTATTATTCAAGCTAGTAAACATTAACTTTCATTGTACAGCTACCCGCGGATTTTATGCAAATTTGGCTAATGGCTATCTTGTACAGGGGAGGTATTATTGTATAATAATGTGGAACCGTGGTTAGAGAAGGAGGGGCAAATATGCGACGGCGATTTGTTATAGAAGCGGTTATGGTGGCAACGTATGGACATCTCCTTATTCCGAGCCGTCCGATTGATTACGTCGTGCCTTATTCATCCATTCTTGAGTTGTACGATATGAGAGACGGGGCAGAGCCGGTAATGGACGATCCGGAGGATGACGCGCATGTCAAGAGCAAAATCGGCGAGCTCATAACGTTCTTTGAGGATCCGCTCAACCGGAAAAAAATCGAACGCGCCATGCAGGTGCCTTGGCGGGAAAGCTCTCCGCTAATCTTAAACGACAGGATTCAGTTCACGATTGTACATGCCGTAGATAACGCGCATTATGGCGAATATTTCGATCCGATCGAGACTGAGCTGCTTCTGACCAGCTCGAAGCTGCAAATTCCGCTGTTGTCCGATCAATTCGAATTTCAAGATAAGCTGCTCGAAGCAAGAGTGCCTGTCCAGGTATACGATATCGAAGATTTCGAGTTTGCGGTAGAAGAAGGCATCTCCATTAAGGATACGAGTCAGTTCGGCGATTCCTGAAAAATTAATAGCGATTCGACAAAATCAGCTATTGCAAGAGAGAGAGTCCGTCTGTTACGATACGAACAGATTACACGAAATACAAATCCGAAGGGAAAGGGGTGTCCGGTATGCGGAATCAACAACAGGCAATGATTGTTCTGGTTCGTTTTTTCCATGCATGCCGTACAGGCCGCCTTCGTGATGTGACGTCAATACGCGGATAACTATCTGTTTAATGGCGTTTACATCTTTGCAAGGATCCCGAGCCTAATTGCGGCTTGGGGTCTTTTTTTGTTCTTTTTAGCATAGAGGGGAGGCATACAAAAGAGTGAAAGTATTATTGCGGGTATTAGCGTACGTGAGACCTAGCGCGAAATGGGCGGCAGCAGCCATTGTCGTCATGCTGTTCGCAACGATCTTCGACCTCGTTGCGCCATGGATTTTGCGCGAGATCTTTGACGAAGGAATCAAGAAGGAAAATGTATCGCTTATTTTATGGCTAACCTTGCTCTTGATCGGTGTCCAGGCGTTAAAAAGCGCCGGGATGTTCGTGCAGGGCTATTCCCAGGAGCTTGTCGGGCAAAACGTTGTGTTTAAGCTTAGAGAACAGCTATACGCACAGCTGCAGCGGTTATCTTTCTCGTATTACGACAAGGCGCAGACCGGGCAGCTGATGTCCCGGATGACCGGTGATATCGAGGCCGTCAAAAACTTTGTTGGCTTTGGCGCAATGGGCTTGCTGACCGGTTTATTGACCTTTGTGGGAACGATGATCTTTATGCTCTGGATGAATTGGAAGGTGACCTTAATTAGTACGGTTACAATTCCGCTTATCCTGCTTATTTTATGGTGGTTCAGCAATAAGGTTGGTCCAGCCTGGTCCAATATCCGGGAGCAGACCGGACGGCTAACGACAACCCTTCAGGAAAACATTGCAGGCATCCGAGTTGTGAAATCGTTTGCGACGGAAGCGGTCGAGCAGCAAAAGTTTGCCGAAAGGAACAAACAAAACTTCGATACCAATATGGACCGCGCAAAATTGGAAGCGAAAGCATTCCCTCTGATGGGATTGTTTGGGGGATTAACCTTTGTTCTGATGATCTGGCTGGGAGCGGTATACGTGGCTCGCGGGGAGATGACGCTCGGGACCTTTATGGCTTTCCAATGGTATACATGGGGGATTATTTGGCCGCTCAACATGCTGGGCTGGCAGATTAATATTATGCAGCAGGCGATTAAGGCAGCCCCGCGCGTATTCGAGGTTCTAGATACGCCTTGCGATATCGTAACGCCGGAGAACGGAATTCAAACCGATCGAATGCGAGGCCAAGTCTCCTTCCGCAATGTAAGCTTTTTCTTTAATGACCAGGATCAATCGAAGGATCAACCGATTCTAAACGACATTTCCTTTGAGGTGGAGCAGGGTGAAGTCATTGCCGTATTAGGTGCAACCGGCTCAGGGAAAAGCAGCCTGATTGCGCTTTTGTCCAGGTTCTACGATGTGTCGTCCGGCACGGTTCAGATCGACGGCATTGATGTCCGTGATTATGACTTGGATGGCCTGCGGAGCAGTGTAGGTATCGTACCGCAGGAGACGTTTCTATTCTCCGCTTCTATTCGGGATAACATTGCATACGGCTACCCGGATGCGACCATGGAGCAAATCGAGCATGCGGCTCAAAAAGCGCAAATCCATGATTTTATTACGACTATGCCTCACGGTTACGATACCTTGATTGGCGAGCGGGGAGTTGGGCTTTCCGGCGGTCAAAGACAAAGGGTAGCGCTTGCAAGAGCGATTCTGATGAATCCGCCGATTCTGGTCCTCGACGAAGCCACAGCCAGCGTGGATACGGCAACGGAATCAGCTATCCACGAAGCACTGCTTGAAGTCATGAAAGGCAGAACAACATTCATTATTGCGCAGCGGTTGTCCTCGATTCAGCATGCCGACCGCATTCTCGTATTGGAGCAAGGGCGCCTGATCGAGCAGGGTACCCATAAACAATTAAGCGAGCGGAACGGATTCTTCCGCCAGCTGTTTGAACGGCAGAAGCTAGCGGCTGGAAGCTAACGGACAGGAGGGGAACACATGAGTCAAGTGGAATGGGACGACGACAGCGAGATTGAGGAGAAACCCTTTAATCCCGCGTATATGAAGAGGCTTCTTGGATATTTAAAGCCTTATCGCAAGACGCTGACCATCATTATAGGCGTTGTCCTTGTCAATATGATTTTAAGCCTGGCGGAACCTCTGCTGCTTGGGTATTTGATCGACGATGGCATTACAAAAGGGGATTTTCACGCTATTCATCTGTTCGGTATTACCTTGCTCGGTATCAAGCTGATCGGCTGGGGCTGCGGCTGGGTACATACCAAATACATTAACTTTACCGGGCAGCGCATCTTGTACGATCTACGCCAGCAGCTGTTTAATCATTTGCAGAAGCTGTCCTTCCGCTTCTTCGACGGACGTCCGGCAGGGAAAATCATGTCGCGTATTACCAATGATACGAACGCGATTGGCGAACTGATAAACGGCGGACTGATCACAACCGTTATGGAAGTTACGCACCTGGTCGGAATTGTGGCGATTCTTCTCTGGATGGACTGGAAGCTTGCGCTTCTGTCCTTCATTATGATGCCGCTTCTGTATCTTATCGTGAACCGGCTGCGCCCGAGAATTGAAGGGGCATGGACCCGTTCGCGCAAGACGATGTCGGCCATTAACGGACATTTGAACGAAACGATTCAAGGCATCCGCGTCGTTCAGGCATTCTCGCGTCAACATAAAAACAGCGCAAGGTTCGAAGGGATCAACTTCCGGAACAAGCAGGCTTTCATGCGCGCCATTATGCTGGAATCAACCGTATATCCGCTGGTTGAGCTGGTGGGAATGATCGGTACTTGTATCGTTGTATGGTTCGGAGCCAAACAAGTCATGGACGGTGCGCTTACTATCGGTTTTGTTATGGCTTTTATCAATTACTTGTGGCGCTTCTGGGGACCGCTCAGCGCTTTGTCCAAGGTGTACAGCCAAGTGCTGTCGGCGATGGCTTCCGCAGAACGGATCTTTGAAATTCTGGATACGGATGCAGAGGTAACAGATGCCGCCTATGCGCGCCGTATGCCGGCGATCCGCGGTGAAGTGGCGTTCGAAAACGTATCGTTCCGCTATGAAGAATCGAAACCGGATGTGCTTCATAACGTCAGCTTTAAGGTTCGTCCGGGACAGCGTGTTGCGCTTGTTGGACCAACGGGGGCGGGGAAAAGTACAATCGTTAATCTGCTTATGCGGTTCTATGATGCAACCGGGGGCAAAGTTACGATTGACGGACTAGATGTCAAAGACGTAACCCTGGAATCTCTACGCAGACAGATGGGAATCGTACTCCAGGATTCGTTTATTTTCTCGGGAACAATCGAACAGAACCTGCGTTACGGCAATGACGGGGCAACAATGGAGCAAATGATTCAAGCTTCGGAAAGCGTACGTCTGGACCGTGTCGTTGCGTCCATGAATGAGGGCTATGATACGGAGGTAGAGGAGCGGGGTTCAAAGCTGTCGGTTGGCCAGCGGCAACTGCTTGCATTCGGAAGGGTGCTGCTGTCCGATCCGCGGATTCTTATCCTGGATGAAGCAACCTCAAGCGTAGATACCGAGACGGAGCAGCATATCCAGGAAGCGCTGGAGACTTTGCTGAACGGACGCACCGCTTTTATCATCGCGCATCGTCTCTCGACGGTACGCGACGCGGATCTTATTCTGGTTGTCCAGGACGGACGAATCGCGGAGCAAGGCTCTCACAATGAATTGATGAAGCAGGGCGGCCTGTATGCGAAGCTGGTAAATACGCAGCTTAACATGCAAGAGGCTGTGTTAACGCAAGTTGAAGCTTAGTTCGCGGCTTCGCTTGCTTTCTTAATCCGGTCGATCGCTTCGGCCATCGTTTTATCCGTAAGATGGGCGTAGATTTGGGTCGTCTCGGGAGAGGCGTGCCCAAGCTGCTCCTGTGTCATATAAATATCGTTACGCAGGTAATAATCGGTTGCGAACGAATGGCGGAGCTTATGTACGCTTAAGTAAGGCTTGCCGAACCGTTTCGCATATTTGATTACCATTTCCTGAATGGCGCGTTTGGTCATTCGAGAGCCTTCTTTTTTGCCGTTAGCTATGGCAAGGAAGAGGGCTTTTTCGCGTTTAGGCGCTTTATAATGAGAGTCCCTCATTTGCAAATAGGCAGTTAGATCATCAACCGCTTCCTGACGGAAATAGACGGGAGTCTTGAAGGTGTCATCGTTCTTGCCTTTTCGGTAAACGTAGGCGAGCTTCTTCTTCACATCAATATCGTCGGTATTCAGATTTACGATCTCGGAGACGCGGAGGCCGGAATGAAGAATCAGACTGATAATACAGCTGTCTCTGGTTCGATTCAGCTGATAGGAATATAACGCCTGCTTATTCTCGGCAACATCCTTCTCGTAATCGGCATGAATATAGGCCAGAAATTCATAAATTTCTTCTTCCTGCAACAGCTTGCCTTCCAGCTTTGCCGCCGTATCTTTTGGCTTATGCGTCCGCTTGATGGATACCTTGGCCATTACGTTCCGCTTCAATAACGGATAGAACTCCTCATCCTCGGCGATCTGGCTCAAGTAATGAAAGAGCGATCGGAGAGAAGACAGCTTACGCGTAATGGTCGTTCTGGTATTGCTATGGTTCGGGTTCGTCGCAAGGAACATCCGGAAGGTGTCAATGCTGTCCATATGCAGCCGTTCAAGCTCGATAAGCTGGACATCCTTTACTTTTTCCGCGCTTGATAATCCTTCCGCAATCAGCCATCCCATAAACGTCTCATAATCTCTAACATACTCCAGCAATGAAGAGGGAGAGAGGTCGGGAAGCTTATAGTTGATAAATTTCTCCACATACCAGGGCATCATCGGAACACCCGGTCAAGCTCCTGCCGATCCTTGATTTTGATCACATTCAATGCTGTTCACCTCACTTCGAATCTTCCTATATTGTACCAATTCAAGCGAAAGGGAACAATCGAAAGGATTCCGGCGTAAGGAAAAAGTTAGATTAGCAAATAAATGTAATTAATGTATTTGGGTTACTATAAATTTTTATGTATGTTAAACTCGTTTAAAACCTGCCGTTGCATAACAAAATTATTCCAATTAATGATTTATACAAATATTAATAAAATGAGAGGAGTATTAATGTTGATTAATAATCAAATTTATAAATATAGTATTTCCATTATTCTAGCATTTATGATGACGGTTGCCATGCCGCTTCAGGCTGCGAAAGCAGCGGCGCCAGCTACGCTCAGTTACGGCAGCTACGGTCCGGATGTTCCGGATTTGCAGTTCCGTCTGAAGACGCTGGGTTATTTCGATAATACGGCGATTACAACGTTTTATGGCAAAATGACGGAAGAGGCCGTTCGCAAATTCCAAGCGGATTACGGACTTAAATCGGATGGAGTAGCGGAGGAGAAAACTTGGACCCAATTGAAAAAGGTCTCTGCTAATCAGAAAGAGCTCGATCTTCTGGCACGTATCATTTATGCAGAAGCGCGTGGAGAGTCCTACAAGGGCCAGGTTGCCGTTGCGGCGGTTGTATTGAACCGTCTGGATGCTGACGGCTTCCCCAAAACCATTAAAGGCGTTATCGAACAATCCGGCGCATTTACGGCGGTAGATGACGGGCAATATTATATGAAGCCGGATTCTACAGCCTACAAAGCCGCGCTTGATGCGCTTGGCGGCAACGATCCGTCGCAAGGCGCGTTGTACTATTTTAATCCGAAGACGGCTACATCGAAGTGGATATGGTCCCGCAAGCAAACCGTCCACATTGGCAATCATATCTTCGCGGTATAAGATTCATAAATGAAGGGCTATGTACAAAGTTTGCCCGGTATCGGCATGGTTTATTTAAAGAAATAATGGTTAAAGGCACATTCCCGCTCAAATCGAGTGGCGATGTGCCTTTTATTTTTTAAACTGCCCTATATTTCCTAACATTCATAGCTTTGTTATACTAAAAATTAAATCCTTTGTACAAATTCTAAATAAATAAGGTGATCTCATGGAATCGAAACGTATTGCAGCAGAAAAAGCAGTTGAACTCGTCAAAGACGGGATGAAAGTAGGACTTGGAACCGGCTCTACCGCTTATTGGGCGATCCAAGCCATTGGCCGTAAGGTGAAAGAAGAGGGGCTAACCATTCAAGCGGTCGCGACCTCCGTTCAATCCGAGCAGCTGGCGAAAGAACTTGGCATTCCGATGATGCCATTCGCAGACGTGGACGTGCTTGATCTGACAATTGACGGAGCAGATGAGGTTGATCCCGCCCTGCACCTCATAAAAGGCGGCGGCGGCGCTCTGCTCCGCGAGAAAATTGTAGCGGCTGCAAGCAAGCAGCTGATTATTATCGTGGACGAGAGCAAGGACGTGAAGCAGCTGGGCAAGTTCCCGCTGCCTGTCGAGATTGTTCCGTTTGCGTTCGAGCTGACGGTGAGGAAGCTTCGCAAGCTGGGCTGCGAGCCGAAGCTCCGCAAGAACGGTGAAGAGCTGTATGTGACCGATAACGGCAACTATATTGCGGATTGCGAGTTTGGCGCCATTGCGGATCCGGAAGCGCTACATGACGACCTGAACCGGATTCCCGGAGTTGTAGACAACGGATTGTTTATCCATATGGCAAGTCTTGTTATTGTGGGCTCCGCAGACGGTTCGATCCGGAGTATCACGAAGGAATAAGCCAGCCTAACAAGCAGGAAGGGTGGAGAGAAGCATGAATATGAGGTTTGCGTTAATAACGGATATCCATGGCAATATGCCTGCGTTAAAAGCGGCCCTTCATGAGATCGACACTTTGCATGATGTCGACTCCATCTATTGCTTGGGAGATATGATCGGAATCGGGCCGGATACGAATGAGGTGCTTCATGCGCTTTTCTCCAGGGATGATATATCCTTTGTGTCCGGCAATCATGATGAAGCCGTGCTCGCGATTATCAACGGAGAACCTTATCCGGAGAGCCATTTCCATTCGGAACGGCATCATAAGTGGATAGCGGATAGAATGGACAAGTCGTTTGTCCCGCTGCTGGAACGAATGCCCCGCATGATCCGGACCGAAGCGTACGGCAAAAGCATGCTTTTTACCCATTATCATATTGCGCGGGACAAGTTCAGCGATCCGATAAGCAAAGATCCGTTTAGCCCAATTGTTGAGCCAAGCCTGTCCAATCTGGAAAAGCTGTTCGACGGTTACGAAGACGCATTGATCGGTTTCGGCCATCATCATCCGGTTCATTATTTCCGCAGCGAGAGACAAGCATTTGTTAATCCCGGTTCCCTTGGCTGCAACAATAAGTCCACTGCCAGGTACGCGATCGTTACGGTGTGCGAGCAGGGTTTTGAGGTGCAGCTGCAGGAGGCGGAATATGATAATTCGGCATTCCTTGCTTCCTACGAAAAGCTGGATGTACCCGACCGGGAGTTTATTTTGCGAGTCTTTCACGGAGATCAGCTGAGAGAATAGGCCTATAGAATTGAAAAATTTAGCATGACAAAACGAAAAATATTCGTTATGATGAGCAAGCAAATTGAATACGAGATAAGTATCAGGTGCCAATGATACCTTCCGCCGGTTAGGGCGATGGTATTGGATTGGTTAAAAGGGAAGTTGGGTGAGAATCCCACGCGGTCCCGCCGCTGTAAGAGACGAGTCTATGCGCATATCCACTGGGCAACCGGGAAGGGTGCATAGGCATTGACGCTCGAGCCAGAATACCTGCCTGATTCTTTTTTACACCACAATTCTACGAGCGATAGGAGGGTGTTCATTATGCATGCTTACTTTGACATGTCTACTTGATCAAGCCCTTCAACTTATACGAGTTGAAGGGTTTTTTGCTGTGTTGATCAGTAGTTGTGCCCGAGAGAATGAGAGAGTTATAGAAAGGGAGCTTGTAATGAAAAAGAATAAATGGTTAGTATGGCTGCTTGTTATAGCGGTAACGTTATCCGTTGCGGCTACGCCGGCCCGCGTGTCTTACGCCGACCCGGCAGTCACGCCGGAAGGATACGTCACGCTGGATGTGGAGAAATTTACGCTTGGCCAGGGCTATATTAAAGAGCCCGTAAAAGTACCTTTTTATGAAGGGGACAATGGGGCGGCTTTGGTCGACCGTCTCCTTGGGGAAGAGAACTACAAGCATTCGGGATCGATCGATAGCGCTTTTTACTTATCCAAAGTAAAAGATAACGATTCCAGTCCGGTTCAGCTTCCATCCTATCTTACAAAGATGATGGAAGAAAACAATGCTGCGTTTGGCGGCAAAGTGGATGAGAATTGGCTTGGAGAATTCGATTATACCTTTATGTCCGGTTGGATGTATGCGGTGAATAATGCCTTCCCTCCCGTTGGCTTCTCGAATTATGAACCGCAAAACGGCGATGTCATCCGTGTCCAATTTACCGTTTTCGGGTATGGAACTGACCTTGGCAGCGAGTGGGGAGATATCCGACTTGCGAACAAGGATGATTTAACGGAAGCGGTTGCCGAAATCAATAGCTCACCTGACAAACAGGAATTACTGAATGATGAGAAGATTGGACCTGCGTACGAACATGCATACGCAACATTGGAAAATATTGAAAGCACGCAAGAGGAAGTTAATTCGGCTTTGACAGAGCTGGCAGGAGCTCAGGATAAGACCTCTCCTTCCATAACGGTTAACGGATTCGTTAACAATCAGATCGTAACGGAACAACAGCTTCCGTTCTCGGTATCGGTTACGGATAATGTTCCGCAAACAATTGACCCTGAAGTTAAGCTGAACGGGAACCTGCTGCAACCATCCGGCGGACAATATACAGCTGGTCTTGTATCTGGCTTGAATACGATTGTTATCAAAGCAGCGGACGGTGCAGGCAACCAGGCAACGCAGACTTATACGGTTACATATAAGGCAAGTGCTGCAGGTACAATCAACCAATACGTTGACCGCAATCTGGCTTATCTATTATCAACGGTAAGCAATCCCGTCTTCGGAACGTTAAACGGCGAATGGTCGGTCCTAACCTTGGCACGCGGCAACTACCAAGTACCGGACGGCTACTATGACACTTATTACAACAAGGTCGTAGCGGCTGTTCAAGATAAACAAAACGTTCTAGATCCAAATAAATATACCGAGCACTCCAGAGTTATCCTGGCGCTGACGTCGATTGGCAAAGATGTAACGAATGTCGGTGGATTTAATCAGCTCGAGAAGTTGGCAGATTTCAATAAAGTTATTGCTCAAGGGATTAATGGGCCAACCTTTGCCTTACTTGCACTGGACAGCCACAATTACGATATTCCTGCCGTAGCAGCCGTAGCGGTTCAGTCTACAAGAGCCAATCTTATTCAATACATGGTTGATATGGAAATTAAGAAAGGTACCGAAAATGCAGGCGGATGGGGCTTTGGCAGCTTTGTTGATGTGGATCTGACGGCTATGGCGCTTCAAGCTTTGGCACCTTATTACAACAGCAATCCTGATGTCAAATCAGCTGCCGACCGTGCAGTCGCATGGTTGTCCAAGTCGCAAAGCAGCGTTGACGGCGGTTATTCTTCGAGCGAGAGCATCGCGCAGGTCATTGTTGCGCTTAGCGCATTAGGAATCGATTCCAACTCGGATCCCCGTTTTGTGAAGAACGGCCATTCCCTGATTGATGCATTCTTACTCTATGCTTTGCCTGATGGCGGTTTCCGTCATACCAAGACAGGTGGCGTCAATGGATTGGCGACCGATCAAGGTACGTATGCACTTGTTGCTTATGACCGTTTCCTGAAACAGAAGAAATCGCTTTATGATATGACGGATGTCACGCTGTCTACTGAACAACCGGCTAATCCCGGTGATTTGATACTTCCGGCAGGCAATACGCCGCAAGTAGCGGTTCCGGATGATTCGGAAGTTTACCGAATACCGGTGACGGCGGCAGACAGCGGCAGACAAATCGGCATTACGATTCCTGGCGGCAAAACATCCGATGTAAAGCTTAGTCTTCCGCTTAACACCGCGCTGCCGCGGATTGAAGCGGTAAAAGGAAATAATTCGATCCTGATTCCGCAAGGCACGCAAGTGACATCCGGAGATTCAGCAGGCATTCAATTGCTTACTACCTTAAATGCTGCCGATTCCGCCTTGCAAAATCAAATGAAGAACATTGTTGCAAGCGGCAAAAAACTGGATGATGTTGCAGTTGCCTTTTCGATGGGCGGAAGCGCACGCGTGCAATTCAATCAGTTCGTTACCTTGACGCTTAAAGGGATGGGCGGCAAAAGCGCTGCTTATATCGAGGGCGGCGTTGCCACTTCGGTTGCGAAATTCGCCAGCGATGCGCTTGGTCTTGCAAGCGGCAAGAACGAATACGCGTACGATAACGGTTCTGATCTGATTATCAAGACCAATCATTTTACGGATTATGTTGCTTTCGCTGAGAGCACTATCGTTGTAGATGGAGGGGGAAGCAATCCTCCGCCTACGGTTACGAAATATGTAACCTTGTCCGTTGACAAATTGACGATCAACAAGGGTTATACCGTTGCAAGCACGAAAATTGAGCTGCGTTCGGGAGATACCGCATGGAGCGTGCTCAAACGGATACTCGACAGCAAAGGCCTGACTTACGAATACGTCTTTACTTCGAAATACAACAGTGTTTATGTACAGTCCATTGCAGGTGACGGTGAATTTGATCATGGCAGCGGAAGCGGATGGATGTACAATGTCAACGGCGTTTACCCAAACTATGGTGCAAGCCTTTATGAGCTTAAAGACGGCGATAAGCTGCAATGGCGTTACACAACGGATTTAGGTATCGATCTAGGAGTTAATCCGGATGATTGGGAAACGCCGGGCGAGAACGGCAATAACAATGGGGATGACGACGGAAATACGGATTTAGGAACGGGAGGAACAGGCGGTACAGGCGGTTCTGAGGGGACAGGTATACCTCCGGCTACAAGCGGATTAGAAAAGCTTTATTCCGATGCTTCCAAAATTTCGTCTTGGGCAAAGCAAGCGATTGAACAGGCATCCGAAAAAGGCTTTGTGCAAGGCAGCGGCGGTAAGTTCCATCCGCAAGATTCGGTTACAAGAGCAGAGTTTGCGAAAATGCTCGTTTCCATTCTGGCTCTGCCAACAACCGCGCCTTCAGCCGGATTTACGGATATAACTACGAAGGATTGGTTCGCGCCTTATGTTAATGCGGTTGCCCAAGCCGGCTATATGAACGGCTATCAGCAGCATTTTAATCCAAACGCAAGCATTACGCGCGAAGAAATGGCCGTGACGATTGTCCGGGCGCTTGGCATCAAAGCGGCACAACCGCAAACCGCGATCAAAGATTTGCAGGGTGCATCGGTATGGGCACAGTCTGATATCGCAACCATCGTAGAAGCGGGATTGATGACAGGATCGTCTGGCAAGTTTGATCCGCATACCGAGGTTACCCGCGAGATGGCAGCCGTAGTGGCAATGCGTTCTTACGATTATAAACAAGCGGGCAATTCCGGCAGCAGTCCGGTTGACGCAAAGCAGCTGGAGGTTCAGGGTCACATCAAGACAACGGCTGCCTTCCTGCAAAAAACCGTAACCGATCCGGTTATTGCGAGCGTAGGCGGAGAATGGACGGTTCTAGGGCTGGCGCGTTCCGGCATGCCCGTGCCGGATTCCTATTTCGCCAAATATTACTCGAACGTAGAGCAGGCGGTAAAAGAAAAAGAAGGTAAGCTTCACTCGGTGAAATACACGGAATACGACCGGGTCATTCTGGCTTTAACGGCCATCGGAAGAGACATTCATAATGTAGCAGGTTATGACCTGACAAAACCTTTGGCGGATTACGAGACCGTAATTAAGCAAGGGATTAATGGACCAATCTTTGCACTGATCGCACTGGACAGCAAGGGTTACTCGATTCCGGCAGATCCCAGTGTGAAAACACAGACTACCAAAGAGCTCCTAATAGATTTTATTCTTAACCGGGAGATTGCAGGCGGAGGCTGGGCACTTGGCGAGAAGCCGACTGAAGCGGACCCGGATATTACGGCAATGGTGCTGCAGGCATTGGCGCCATACTATAACGCTAATCCAACCGTGAAGGCAGCTGTTGAACGCAGCATAACATGGCTTTCCAAAGCACAACAAGCCGATGGCGGTTACGCTAGCGGCGGGGCGGTTAACTCGGAGAGCTCCGCACAAGTTGTTGTCGCATTGACCGCGCTTGGCATTGATCCGCAAACCGATTCCCGTTTTGTGAAAAACGGCCGTAACGTACTGGACGCATTGC
This sequence comes from Paenibacillus sp. JDR-2, assembly GCF_000023585.1. NCBI lineage: Bacteria > Bacillati > Bacillota > Bacilli > Caryophanales > Paenibacillaceae > Paenibacillus > Paenibacillus sp. JDR-2. Next base: position 3,107,809 of record NC_012914.1, read on the forward strand.
TTGGCTACTCGGCATCGGGCGGCGGATTTTACCATGTTAAATCCGGCGGTACCGGTAATGGCGGAGCCCAGCCTGGCGAAGTGGATCTGATGGCAACGGATCAGGCATTTTATGCTCTGGTCGCTTATGACAGGTTCAAAAGCGGAAATACCCGTCTCTATGACATGACAGACGTGAAATAAGCTTAGACTCAGCAAGGGCATTCGTATGCCCTTGCTTCGTTATTTCTTCATGAAGAGGTGGGAAACAGGATGAACAAGAAAAAATGGCTGTCCGCAATGCTTATCATCGGAGTGTTGGCGATTGCTTACTTCTGGGGCGGGAATTACGCAAAGAACCCAACCTCGGAGAGCGCGGTTGCGACCACGCCGCCCCCTGCGGAAGAGCTTGCATCAACACCGCCTAGCAACGCGGCAAACCAAACGCAATCTGAACCGGGAGAAGACCCGTTAAAGCAGACGGAAGCCGATAAATCCTCATCAAGCGGTCTACCTTCCGAGGAGCCGGCAGCTACGGGACAAGAGCAGTCTCCCTCGACTGAAAAGCCGCCTGCTACGAATTCGGACAGTAGTCATGCAACGGAGACAGTTAAGCCGGCAGGTGAACCTAAAGCTTCACCAACTCCTTCGGAATCGGCTAAACCCTCCGGCAGCGGGTCCGGGAAGGGGGCAGAAGCGACTCCGGCAACAAAACCTCCGGCTGCTTCGCCTGAAGAGACGAAGGATAAGTATCAGACGGACCCGGTTCCATCAGGAAAGCCCCAGCCGGTAGAGTGGCAGGATGCAAAGATCGACAAGAAGAAGCCACTCTCCGTTACGCTGTCGGTGTCAGCCGCAACGATATTAAACAATCTGGACAGCTTCAACGAAGATAAACTTGAAGTTTTGCCGAAGGACGGCGTTATTTATCCGAAGCAGAAAGTTACCTTTTATGAAGGCGAGTCGGTCTTTGACGTCCTTCTCCGGGAAATGAAGAAGAACAAGATTCATATGGAATTTGAGATGACTCCGATTTATAACAGCAATTATGTCGAAGGTATTCATAATATTTACGAATTCGACTGCGGGGAGCTTAGCGGTTGGATGTATAAAGTGAACGGCTGGTTTCCTAACTATGGAGCGAGCAGGTACGCCTTAAAAGACGGCGACGTTGTAGAGTGGGTATACACTTGCGATCTTGGGCGCGATGTCGGCGGCTATTCCGCGGGAGCAGGGGTTAAGTCATGAACCGGAGCGGATTTGCCGGCTATCATCCATTAATAAACTTTATTTATTTTACGGCTGTATTGCTCTTTGGCATGTTCTTCATGCATCCCGTAATGCAAGGCATCGCGCTGGTTAGTGCCTCTGTTTATTCCATTCTGCTGAGAGGCAAGGGAGCGGTGCGGTTCCAGCTGATTTTTATACTTCCGTTGCTGCTCTTTACCGCATTTATAAACCCGGCTTTTAATCATGCGGGCGTTACGATCCTTTTTTATTTAAAAAGCGGTAACCCGGTTACGCTCGAATCCATTCTGTACGGGATTTCATCCGCATGCATGTTTGTGACCGTCTTAATCTGGTTCTCCTGCTACAACGCGGTTATGACCTCGGATAAATTTATCTACTTATTCGGCAAGCTGATCCCGGCAATGTCCCTTATCTTATCAATGGTGTTGAGATTTGTGCCAAGATATAAGGAACAGATCAAGCGGATTTCTTATGCCCAGAGAAGTATAGGTAAAGACGTATCGCAAGGGAACATCATACAGAGAGCCAATAACGGACTGAAAATCTTATCGATTATGACGACCTGGGCGCTGGAAAATGCAATTGAGACGGCTGATTCGATGAAATCGAGGGGATACGGGCTGACTGGCCGTACGAGCTATTCGCTTTACAGGTTTGATAACCGGGATAAAGGAATTATGGCCGTTATGCTCAGCCTGATTGTCATGATCTTGATTGGCGAAGCGAGCGGGTTGAATTCGATGAGATTTTTTCCCTCTATTAAAACAGCGGCTATTACGCCGTTTAGCTTTCTGATCTATGCGGCTTATTTGGGCTTTTGCATGCTGCCGGTTATTCAACATACGATGGAGGCAATCAAGTGGAGATCTATCACATCCAAAATGTAAGCTTTACGTTTCCGTTGCAGGAAAGGGAAGCTTTGCATTCTATTCATTTAACGGTTCAAAGCGGCGAGTTTGTCACGATTGGCGGAAAATCAGGTAGCGGGAAAAGCACTCTGCTGCGTCAGCTCAAGCCAATCCTGACTCCGCATGGGAAGCGCGAGGGCAGTATTGCTTTCCGCGGGGAGCCTATTCAAGAACTGGACCAGCGTTCGCAAGCTTCCGAAATCGGCTTTGTTCAACAAAATCCCGATAATGGCATCGTTACCGATAAAGTGTGGCATGAGCTGGCTTTTGGGCTCGAAAGCTTAGGCTTAGATCAACAGACCATTCGGCTTCGCGTAGCGGAGATGGCCAGTTTTTTCGGTATACAGACCTGGTTCCATGAGTCGGTTGCGGAGCTGTCCGGCGGTCAGAAGCAGCTTCTTAATCTTGCCTCTATTATGGCCATGCATCCATCGGTATTGCTGCTAGACGAGCCAACCTCACAGCTTGATCCGATTGCCGCAGCTGATTTTATCGAAACCTTGCGTAAAATCAACCAGGAGCTTGGTACGACCATTATAATGACCGAGCATCGGCTTGAAGAGGTGCTTCCGGTATCGGATCGCTTCATTGTCATGGATGACGGCAGGATTATTGTAGATGAGCATCCGCGTAAAGCGGGGGAGGCCTTGTGGCAGATGAATCATCCGATGTTCACAGCGATGCCGTCGCCTATGCAGATTTACGCCGGAGTAGCAAGCGACTCCTCTTATCCGGTAACTGTGAAAGAAGGCCGTCAGTGGCTCGACAGCTACAACAAGGGAAATCTCCTCATCCACGAAGCAGCATCAATTACTGGAGGATCTGCTGTTCCTGCTCCTTCATCATCTGTCAAACAGTCAGCTATCCGATTCAAGGATGTATGGTTCAAATACGAGAAGAATGGCCCTGATATTATTAAAGACTTGTCTTTTGAAGTGAAGGAAGGACAGTTCTATTGTTTAGTTGGCGGTAACGGAACGGGGAAGACGACTGCTCTATCTCTGGCAGGAGGGCTCTATCGGCCCTATCGCGGCAAGGTGTATACCGGAGGAGAAAATGTAGCCTCGATGAAGTCTAAAGAGCTGTATCGGAATAAACTGGCTTACCTTCCGCAAAATCCGCAGCATCTGTTCGTGAAGAAGACGGTTGAACAGGATTTATACGAAATGCTGTCCGATTCCGCAATGAAGAAGGAAGAGAAGGCAAGCAGAGTCCAGGCGGTATGCGAGTTTCTTGAGTTGCAGCCGCTCCTAGCCATGCATCCGTATGACCTCAGTGGAGGGGAGCAGCAAAGAGCGGCGTTAGCAAAAGTGTTGCTGCTTGAGCCTCGGATCCTTCTATTGGATGAGCCAACGAAAGGGCTCGACAGCTTTTTCAAGGCTAAGCTTGCTTCCTACTTGAAGCAGTTGAATGCAACCGGCGTCACGATTCTGATGGTCTCCCATGATATCGAATTTTGCGCCAAATATGCGGATGTATGCGCTATGTTCTTTGACGGCGGCATCACGTCAAGCGGGCCTGCGAAGAGCTTCTTCGCAGGGAACAGCTTCTATACGACATCCGCGAACCGGATGGTGCGTCATGTCTGGCGACATGCGGTAACGGCAGAGGATGTGATCAAGCTATGCAGGAACAAGGGATAGAAAAGACAGGAAGCCGGTTCGGCAAGCGAACGCTAATATCCGCAATTCTCATTGTTATTGTGATCCCGGCAACCATTCTGCTTGGAGTGTTTGCCCTGGATGACCGAAAGTATTATTTTATCAGCCTGCTGATTATTCTTTATACGATGCTTCCGTTTGTTATGGTGTTCGAGCGAAGAAAGCCGCAAGCCCGGGAGCTGATCGTTATTGCCGTGTTGTCTGCCATTGCCGTAGCGGGCAGAGCAGCGTTTTTTATGCTCCCCCAATTTAAGCCGGTAGTGGCCATTGTCATTATTGCGGGAGTGAGCTTTGGTCCGGAGGCAGGGTTTCTGGTCGGGGCGACGTCAGGCTTCGTCTCGAACTTCTTCTTCGGGCAAGGGCCGTGGACCCCCTGGCAGATGTTTTGCTTCGGCATCATTGGTTTCATTGCAGGCCTCCTGTTCAGGAAGGGCTGGCTTAGAATAAATAAGCTTTCGTTATGTTTATTTGGCGGACTAGCGACTTTCGTCATATACGGAGGAATCATTAATATCGGCTCGATGCTGATGTTTACGCCTTCTATTTCTCGTGAAGCTTTGATCGCAACCTATGCATCAGGATTCTGGTTTGATCTCATCCATGCCGCGGCGACCGTTATTTTTCTATTTATACTAGCGAAGCCGATGCTGGAAAAGCTCGAGAGGATAAAGGTGAAGTATGGCTTATATGAGTGATGATTTGAAGCGGAAATAGCAATGCGATGAGAAGTGAAAATCACTAAGCAAGGGCATCCGTATGCTCTTGCTTCTTTGCTTATCCCTGCAGAAAAAAACAATGCTATAATAGGAATGCTTTGGGATTATTAAAGGGGGTATTGTCTTGCTTACGTTTCGCGATAGCACACAAGAAGATTTTAAGAGAATTGCCGCTTTTCCTGCCAATGCCTCAGAAGCCTTTTATATGTTTCCGAAAGGAACGTTTCCGATCAATCCGGAGCAGCTATATGAGGTGTCGTTAACCAGGAGAGTGCCTACGGTAATTGAATATAACGGTGAGCCGGCCGGGTACTCCAATCTATACGATGTGGAAGAAGGCAACAGTGGATGGCTGGGCAATGTGATCATCGGCACGCAATTCCGCCGTATTGGTGCGGCCAGGTTTTTAATCCAAACGATGCTGAATCGGGCTAAAGAAGAGCTTGGACTAATTGAATTGAACCTGATTTGCCATAGCCCTAATACAAAAGCTTTACTTATGTATAATCAATTCGGGTTTAAACCATACGACTTAAAAGTGTTAAAGAATGAGGAAGACATCGATATTGCAGGAATTCTTATGAGGATTACCCTGTAAAACAGGAGTGGAAAAGTCAGCATGAGTATGTGGAGCGGGGTTCTTGTGGGGTTGTCGATTGCAGCCCCGGTTGGGCCGATTGGCGTGTTATGTATGAAAAGAACGATCAACCAAGGCCGATGGTATGGCGTCTTATCCGGGCTTGGAGCGGCTTCTGCCGATGCCGTATACGGGCTTATTGCCGCGATTGGGTTTACGGCATTAACGAATGTACTGGTTGACCAGCGAATATGGATCCAATTAATTGGAGGATTGTTTCTATGTTACCTAGGTTATCAATCGGTCCGGGCATTGCCGAATAGCGGGAAAGAGCTTCAATTAAATAACGGACTGGCGAGAGCTTATTTGACAACATTCCTTCTGACTCTTACAAATCCAATGACGATCTTATCGTTTGCGGCTATTTTTGCGGGTATACAGCACTCTGCGGAAGCAACAGCAGGGGATTCGCTCCTGCTTGTGCTAGGAATCTTCCTTGGCTCCATGTTGTGGTGGCTTCTGCTCGCTGGTTTGGTAGGGGTAATCCGAACGGCTCTGAATGCAATGGCCATGCGATGGATTAACGTATTATCAGGTATCGTATTGCTTGTTTTCGGAGTATGGTCGTTGGTATCGGCAATCCGTTTGGGAGGATAGGAAAGCATTGACAATGGGTTATTTTTCCGATAACATCGTTATTAGGTATATTTTATTAATTTAATAAAAATTAGTAAGTTAATAATGATGACTCGGAGGGAACATTCATGGCAAATTCGAAATGGGCAGTAGACTTCACGCACAGCAGTGTGGATTTCACCATTAAGCACATGATGATCGCAAAGGTTAAAGGCACCTTCCACAAATTTGAGGCTGAGATCGATGCCGATCCTGAAGATCTGACGACAGCGGCTATCAGCTTCACCGTCGATCTGAGCAGCATTGATACACGCAACGCGGATCGTGATAATCATTTGCGTACCGGCGACTTTTTCGATATTGCCCAGTTCCCGGAATTGACTTTCAAATCAACCAATATCGTGAAGAACGGTGACGATGAATATGAGGTGACAGGTGATGTCAGCCTTCATGGCGTCACTCGTTCGGAAACCTTCTCCGTTACCTTTGAAGGAGCAGGCAAAGATCCATGGGGCAATGAGAAGGCCGGCTTCAGCGGCAAAGGTTCCATTAAACGCAGCGATTATGGATTGACCTATAATGCGGCACTGGAAACAGGCGGCGTATTGATTGGCGACGAAGTGAAAATCTCGATTGAGATTGAAGTGGGAAAACAAGCGTAAAATCAGCAAATTATTGATGAAGAATTCACCTCATCACGGGGTGAATTTTTTCTTTTTAAAAAACGGCCTAGCCCCTTTGACTTAAGAGCTATGGAAGTGATATATTAATCGAAGTTTGTTTTTACGCGTTAAGGAAAGGATGCAAAAAAAAGTGGCTACAAGCGAAGACATCACGAAACCAAAACTAATACCGACCAAAATCTTGAAATGCAAAAATCCAGATTGTAAAGCATGGATTCGGGATGAAATGGCTGCCGAAGAACAATTGTGTCCAATGTGCAAAGGACCGATGGGACGAAGCATGAAGCACTTGCCGGCTCTTCAGAAAAAAGCAAAGCCAAAGCCGCGCAAGCCAAAGTCGGAATTTGACTTTTAGTACTTAATTTATGGGGGAATAGCCAAACGGCTGCGTATGGAAACGCAGCCGTTTGTGCTTTGTGGAGGAAGGAAAATAAGTGAGCAATCATTATCCATTTGAGTTTGATCCCAAGCTTCCATTTATTCAGCAGGCAAGCGACTGGATTGCGGATGTCTTTTATGAACAGCTGCCGGAAGCGGGCTTTGAAGTTCGCGACGAACAGATCTATATGGCTTTTCAGCTTGAAAGAGCCTATGCGGAGAAGCAGACGATTTTTGCGGAAGCGGGAGTAGGTACGGGAAAAACCCTTGCTTATCTGCTTTATGCCATCAGTTATGCCCGTTACACCAGAAAACCGGCTATCATCGCCTGCGCCGACGAATCCCTTATCGAGCAGCTTGTAAAGCCGGAAGGGGATATCGCCAAGCTGGCCAATTATTTGGAATTTACGATTGATGCCAGACTCGGGAAATCGCCCGATCAATATATTTGTTTGAACAAGCTCGACGATGCAAGAGCAGCCTTTGACGAGGACGCGGAGGCTTTCGACGGGATCTTCCGCGAATTGCCTTCTTTTGTCCATAAGCCGGAAACGATGCAAAGCTTTCATCCTTACGGCAACCGCAAAGACTACCCGTCACTAAACGATGATCAATGGTCCAAACTAGGCTGGGATGTATTCCAGGATTGTCTGGTTTGCGATAGAAGGCATCGCTGTGGTCAAACCCTGTCCCGCGATCACTATCGGAAAGCTGCCGATTTGATTATATGCTCGCATGACTTCTACATGGAACATGTATGGACTTACGAGGCACGCAAGCGCGAAGGCCAGCTTCCGCTCCTGCCTGAGCATAGCTCGGTCGTCTTTGACGAAGGACATCTGCTCGAGACCGCGGCTCAGAAGGCGTTAACTTACAAGCTGAACCATGCGGTATTCGAGAGCATTATTACGCGGCTTCTGCAGGATGAGATACGGGAAACGCTGGCGCTCGCGGTAGAGGATGCTATAGTACAGAGCGATCATTTATTCGGGCTTATCGCCCGCAACAGCAAGGCTGTGCCGGCATCCAGCCGGAAGGAAGTACTCTGGAGCCCGGAGCTGGTCCGCGAGGTGAACCGTCTGCAGGACATGCTTGCTTCCATTGAGGAAGAGCTTGTGTTCGAAAGCGGCTTGTTTACGATTGATGATTACCAGCTCAAAATTGTAGAAGAGCATATCGAAATGATTCAGTTTGCCTTGTCTCTCTTCAAGCGTGAAGAGAAGCCGATCAGTTGGGCTTCGGAGGATAAGGACGGTCTTACGTTAGTGATCATGCCAAGGTGGGTCAAGGAAGTGCTCAAAGAGCAGGTGTTCTCTAAGAAAATGCCTATCGTTTTCTCTTCAGCAACCTTGTGTGTCGGAGGAGCATTTGATTATATTAAAGAAAGTCTGGGGATCGAGCAGGCGTTATCCTTCTCGGTGCCTTCGCCATACGAATATGGGGAACAGATGCAGGTGTTAATGCCTGGCGAATCGGAGTCCGAGCTGAGCTGGGCGGATAAGATGAAAGCTGCCGGTAAGCTGCTGGAGCAAAAAGGCGGACGTACGTTATTCTTGTTCCCTTCCATGGAAGAGCTTGAACGATTCCGCAAGGAAGCAGATGAAAGCGGACTGACGGGCAGCTATCGTTTCTTGTTCGAAGGTTCGGCCGAGATCAGCCATCTTATCGCCGAATTCCAGAAAGACGAGACGAGCGTACTCTGCGCGGTCACTTTATGGGAAGGTCTGGACATACCGGGTCCATCCTTGTCCCAGGTTATCTTGTGGTCGCTGCCGTTCCCTCCTAATGATCCGGTCTTTGAAGCGCGGCGCAGCGATTCCTCGAATCCGTTTGCGGAGGTAGACATGCCTTATATGCTCCTGCGGTTAAGGCAGGGTATCGGCCGTCTTATCCGGGCCCGCGATGACCGCGGTACGGTTGTTATTTTCGGTCAGGAGCTGAACGACGATGCTGTCCGCAAGCAGGTGCTGCATGTATTGCCTGAAGGTGTAGCGGTTGAGCATCTAGCTTAAGATTGAAGCCAAGAAGAGCAGGATGCTCTTCTTGGCTTTTCTAATACCATAATAGAATTTATTAATTTAAGCTTGGAGGGGAAAATGACAATGATTCAATTATTAAGAGTGGCTGCGGATCATCCCGATTTCCGCGAGTTGATTAAGCTGCTGGATAAGGATCTTTGGAGCCGATACCCGGACACGCAGCAATTTTTTGATGCGCATAATCAAGTCAAGCTGGATGCAAATGCCATGGTTGCTTATCTGGATGATGTGCCTGTTGGTTGTGGCTGTTACAGGGAGGCAGGAGACGAACATACCGTTGAAATCAAGCGCATGTTTGTCAAAGAGGAGGCTAGGGGCAGAGGAATAGCTCAGCGAATCGTGAAAGAGCTGGAACAATGGGCATTCGAGGAAGGGAAGCAGGATGCGCTCCTTGAGACGGGTACGGGACAGCCGGAGGCGATTTCGTTGTACAAGAAATTGGGCTATGTCCAGGTTGCAAACTACGGACCTTATATTGGCAGCGAAGAAAGCGTATGTATGGGAAAAAAGCTGAGATTATAATAAACGGTATTAGGAGCCAAGAACAATTCGTTCTTGGCTCTTTCTTATTATTTAATCTGCTCGATAAACCGTTTGGCTGCGCTGGACAGCGGCATATTCCGCATGTTCATCATTCCAATGTGTGAAGGAGGAAGCGGGATGTCGAGCTGGATCTCGAACAAGGATCCTTCCGCAAGCTCTTTCGCGACAAACTCGCGGGTAACATACGAGATCCCGAGACCTCTGCGCGCGAACTCGATCAGCAGATCAACGCTGCCAACTTCAATCTCCGGCTTGATCATGTAACCATAGCTATGGAAAATCTCCGTAATGGTCATACGAGCCCGGCTGTTGCGGGAGAATAGGATAATGGGATACTGCAGCAACGTGTTTAGAGAGAGTATTCTGTTTTTCAAATCGTTGTAAACCGCCCCGGCCACAAAGCAATCCTGAAGCTGAAAGCTTTCCTTGACTTCAAGCTGAGGATCCACGATTGGCATGCGGACAACTCCAAGATCTATTTTGCCCTCTTTTAGAAAAGTAATGACTTCCGGCGTCGTACCGTGATTCAAATGCAGCTTGATGCCGGGATATTTCTTGATGAAATCCTCCAAATAAGGAAGCAGGTAATGTTTAAACAAGGAATCGCTGCCGCCGATACGCAGCTCGCCGTTGTCCAAATTTTTAAGCGCAATCATTTTCTCTTCGGCCGTGTTGATCAGGATCTGGGACTGCTCGATATAGGAGTACAGAATCGTGCCTTCCTGGGTTAAAGAAACCCCCTTGGAATTGCGGAAAAACAGCGTCAGACCAAAGCTTTCCTCGAGCTGCTTGATGGCATGGCTAACGCTTGGCTGAGTGAGGTAGAGGACCTTTGCGGCCTGGGTCAAACTGCCTGTTTTGGCAGCCCAATAAAACACTTTGTATAGTTCATAGTTATTGGTCATAGACGTGGTCGATAGCTCCTGTAAAATATATTAATTACTTGTATGGCTCTTAATCGTATTATAGTGGAACTACAGAAAATAAAACAGAAGCTTTCAAAAGTTCTGTTGGAGGGAGAGCAACCATGGAACCAGTAACGTTTGTTTTATTTGGTGCTACAGGCGATTTAGCCAAAAGAAAAATATATCCTGCCCTATACAATTTATTCGTTGATGGAAAGCTTCCGGAGGCCTTTTCTCTAATTGGACTCGGGAGACGGGAATGGACAGACGAGTTCTTCCAATCGAATATTGAACAGTCTCTCCGCCAGTTCTCAAGACGCGAGATTCAAGATCAGGCTTTGATGCAATCCTTTATTCGCAAATTCCGCTATACGGTTCTTGATATCGGCCGTACAGATGATTATAAGAAATTGCTTGGTATTATCGAGGAGCGGGAAAGTGCTCTTCAGCTTCCGCCTAACCGGATGTTCTATTTATCGGTAGGTCCGGAGTACTTCACAACCATCGCTTCGAATATTGCGGAAAGCGGTCTTGGCTCTACTGCAGGTTGGAAACGCCTGGTCATCGAGAAGCCGTTTGGTCATGATCTGCAATCGGCACGCGATTTGAACGAGCAGCTAAGCAAGTCTTTTGCTGAGGAAGAAATTTTCCGGATTGATCATTATCTAGGCAAACCAATGGTTCAGAACCTTGAAGTCCTGGAATCAGCGAACCCGATCATTCAAGCTCTATGGAGCAACCGATATATAGCAAATGTACAGATTACGGCAAGCGAAACGGTTGGTGTTGAAGAACGTGCGGGGTATTACGATCATGTAGGCGCCGTTAGAGACATGTTCCAGAACCATATGCTTCAAATGCTGATGATGCTGGCCATTCATCTTCCGCACAACAGCTCGCCGGAGGATGTACGGAAGCATAAGAAACAAGTCATGGAAGCCCTGATTCCACTGTCGAAATCGGAGGTAAGCGCGAATGTTATCCGCGGACAATATACTTCCGGTTCGATTGGGGGCACTCCGGTAAAAGACTACCGTTCCGAGCCGGGCATTGCCGCCAGCTCCGTGAACGACACTTACATTGCGGCGAAGCTGCAAGTTGATGATTATTTCTGGCGCGGAGTACCGTTCTATATCCGGACCGGAAAAAGGCTGCACGAGAAATCAACCCGCATTGTAGTGGAATTTAAGGAAGCTTTGCATCAAGCTTCAACGGCTGCGCTAGGCGGAGCGCCGAATCTCCTTCTGATTGAGATCAATCCTAACGAAGGCATTATGCTGCAGCTCAATACGAAGGAGAACGGCGAGCTGAAGCCGGTGCAGATCCAACTGCATGAGAGCAGCAAGGATATTCCTGAGGCTTACGAGAACCTGATCTACGATGCGCTTGTCGGTAATCCAACCTTCTTCGCGCATTGGGATGAGGTGGAGCTTGCCTGGGCTTGGGTGCAGCCGATTCTGGATGCATTCCAGGAAAATCTGGTTCCACTCGCTTCTTATGAAGCGGGCTCTAATGGTCCCGCGGAAGCTGACGCTTTGTTAGCGGAAGACGGTTTCCATTGGTGGTTTGATTCGAAGGAAAATACAGAAACGAAACGGAAGGATGAAGAGTATGCTTACCAAACTGGACATTGATCAATTATCCATCGATACGATCCGTACTTTGTCGATCGATGCAATCAACGCCGCGAATTCCGGTCATCCGGGGCTGCCGATGGGGGCGGCTCCGATGGCATACGCGCTGTGGGGCAAGCAATTGTCCCATAACCCTGCAAATGCCAAATGGTTCAACCGCGACCGCTTTGTTTTATCGGCCGGCCATGGCTCCGCTTTGCTGTACAGCCTTCTGCACTTGACGGGGTATCAAGTTTCTATCGAAGATCTGAAACAATTCCGCAAGCTGAACAGCAAGACGCCTGGTCATCCTGAATTTGGTCATACGGACGGCGTAGACGCTACTACGGGACCGCTTGGTCAAGGGATTGCGAATGCGGTTGGCATGGCGATGGCTGAAGCGCATTTGGCTGCCAAATACAACCAGGAAGGTTTCCCGGTTGTTGATCATTATACGTACGCTCTTGTTGGAGACGGCTGCTTGATGGAAGGTATTTCCTATGAAGCCATGTCGATGGCCGGACACATGAAGCTGGGCAAACTAGTCGTACTGTACGATTCGAATGATATTTCCCTCGACGGCGAGCTTAATCTGTCATTTGGGGAAAATGTTCGCAAGAGAGCAGAATCTGCTGGATGGGAATACTTGCGCGTAGAGGATGGCAATGATCTCGCCGCTATTTCCGAAGCGATTGAAAAAGCAAAGCACAACGTTTCCCAACCAACAATCATCGAGGTTCGTACGATCATCGGTTACGGCAGTAAAGTTGCGGGTACCAATAAAGTACACGGCAATCCGCTCGGCAAGGAAGAAGCGGTTGCTACAAAAGCGGTTTACGGCTGGAAGTATGAAGAAGAGTTTACGGTACCGGAAGAAGTTAAAGCTCATTTTGCCGAACTGAAGGGGCAGGGTGCTGCGAAAGAAGCAGCTTGGAACGAGCTGGTTGCTTCATACACAGCGCAATATCCTGAGCAAGGCAGCGAGTTTGGGCAAGTGCTTAACGGCACGTTCAAGCTGGACGCGGCTGACATTCTGACCTTCGACACATCGAAATCCATCTCGACTCGCGTGGCGAGCGGCGAAGCGATTAATCATTTTGTGAAAATCGTTCCTTCGATCTTTGGCGGCAGCGCCGATCTGTCCCACTCGACAATGACGGATATCCGCGGTGAAGGCAAGTTTGCGGTTGACTCCTATGCTGGCCGTAACGTTTACTTCGGTGTACGCGAGCATGCAATGGGTGCAGCCGGCAACGGTATGGCGCTTCATGGCGGCGTAAAACCTTTCGTAAGTACCTTCTTCGTCTTCAGCGACTATCTGCGTCCGTCCATTCGACTCGCAGCGCTTCAGAAGCTGCCTGTCACTTACGTGTTCACGCATGACTCCATCGCGGTTGGGGAAGACGGTCCTACTCATGAACCTATCGAGCAGCTGGCAGCACTCCGCACGATCCCCGGTTTGACGGTTATCCGTCCTTCCGACGCGAACGAGACGGCTAGCGCATGGGCTTACGCTTTACAGCAGCAGGATGGTCCGGTAGCCTTGGTTCTCAGCAGACAGAACCTGCCGATCTACGAAGAAACGAAAGCTAATGTGGAAGGCGTGGCAAATGGCGCCTACGTCCTGACGGAGACAAACAGCCAGCCTGATGTCATCCTGATTGGTACAGGCTCCGAGGTATCCCTTGCCGTTGACGCGAAGAAAGAACTCGAGCAAGAGAATATTTCGGTTCGCGTTGTGGCTATGCCTAGCCGTGAGCTGTTCGACCGCCAGTCCGAAGATTACAAACAAAGCGTACTTCCTGACTCGGTAATGAAGCGTATTACGATTGAAGCGGGTATCTCGCTTGGATGGGACCGTTATGCCGGCAAAGAGGGCAAAGTGATGTCCATCGATACGTTTGGCGCATCCGGCCCAGGAACCGCGGTTATGGAATACTTTGGATTCAGCACGAAAAACGTAGTAAAATTAGCTAAAGAATTTAACTAATAATATTATTCGGAGGTTGTTACTAATGAAATTATTCATCGATACAGCAAACTTGGAAGATATTAAGAAAGCCTACAAAGTTGGCGTATTGTCCGGCGTAACGACTAACCCATCGCTGGTTGCCAAAGAAGGCGTTAAGTTCGAAGACCGTATTGCTGAAATTTTGCGCGAAGTACCTGAGGTTGAATCGGTATCTGCCGAAGTAACGCCAGATGCCCTGACAGCCGAAGAGATGATTGCGCAAGCTGACGAACTCATTAAAATTAACAACTACGATAAAAATATTACAATCAAGCTGCCCATGACTTTGGCTGGACTTGAAGCTTGCCGTTACCTGACGAAAAAAGGGGTTAAAACAAACGTAACCCTGATCTTCACGGTTAACCAAGCGCTTCTTGCCGCACGCGCAGGCGCGACTTACGTATCTCCATTCCTTGGCCGCCTGGACGATATCTCCGAAGATGGCGTTCAACTGGTTGCGAAAGTGGCCGAACTGTTCCGCGTTCATAACCTGGATGCGCAAATCATCGCGGCATCTGTCCGCCACCCTGACCATGTTACCCGCGTAGCAATGGCTGGCGCACACATTGCAACGGTTCCGTTCTCGGTAATCGAACAGATCTCGAAGCATCCTTTGACGGATCAAGGCATGGAGAAATTTGCGGCAGACTGGAAGAAAACAACTCAACAGTAATACAAATATAAGAAAACACGCCGATCCCTAGGGATCGGCGTGTTTTTTCATTTCATGGCGGAGGCTTAATCAATTATTACTTCTTTGCTTGGATTATGGAGGTATTCGAACATCAACTTGACTTGCTCAACCGTATTTCGTTCGATAGAAAGCTCAGGCAGTTCGTCAATGCCGAAGAAACCGACATCGCTGGTTTCCACGCCTGCCGCGGCTTCGCCGCCAATGATCTCGCAAAGAATAAACATTTTATAGACATGATAAGGACTTGGCGGATGGTTATGGAACTTCTTATCGAGTACAGCTAGCAGACGAATGGCAGAGGTATCGAAACCGGCCTCTTCCTGCGTTTCTTTTACGGCGATCTCCTTAGGGGAATAACCAATATCGCTCCAGCCGCCAGGCATGGACCAACCGCCGTCTATTTTTTCCTGGACTAATAGGATCTTGTTATCGCGGAACACGACCGCACGGATATCGGTTTTTGGTGTGGTATACCCATTGTCGCTTGCGAAAGCAAGGGCGATTTGCTCATGGCTAACGGACGTGTATTCAGCCAAAATCTCGATGCTCATCTGACGCAATGCTTCGTAACGCTCTATATCATAAACGTCTGTTGCGTATGTTAGTCCGGTTTGCGCAATAGCTTGCATTTGTTTAGCCCACTCTAACCATTTTGGTTCCATCTCGGGAATACCCACTTTCTGTTTTTAGTTTTTACGTTAAGAAACTGTAAATGAGATTAACGGCTTGCCATTATACTTATATAATAAGTGAAAAACCTGGAAAGGAACAATCGACTTGAAGCCTTTATTCGAAGTACTGGTCGTTTCTTTTAAGCTTGGATGCACTTCGTTTGGCGGTCCTACCGCACATCTTGGTTATTTTCACAATGAATATGTAAAGCGCCGACGCTGGATGGATGAGCGCAGTTATGCCGATCTTGTTGCTTTAGCGCAGTTCCTGCCGGGTCCTGCGAGCAGCCAGGTTGGGATTGGGATAGGCATCTTGCGAGCAGGATGGCTAGGAGGAGTCGCTGCATGGATCGGGTTCACGATGCCTTCGGTTATCCTTCTTGTCTTGTTTGCTCTGCTTATGCAAGGATTCGATATCGGAAATTCCGGCTGGATCCACGGATTGAAAATTGTTGCGGTTGCGATTGTTGCCCAAGCGGTATTAAGCATGGGGCAAAAGCTGGCGCCGGACCGGAACCGGGCAACTCTGGCTATCTTGGCTGCGGCCATAACTTTATTGTGGCAAACCGCCGTAAGTCAGATCCTTATTCTTCTGGCGGCCGGTGGGATCGGTTATCTCTTGTATAGAAAGGCCGAAGGAACGGAAGCTGGCACTGCAGTGCCAGTACCCATCAGCAGACGGACGGGCATGCTTTGTCTGGGGCTTTTTGCAGCTATGTTAATAGGTTTGCCGGTTGTAAGACAGTTCATTGGCGGAGAAGGCTTGCTGGCCTTGTTCGAGAGCTTCTATCGATCGGGCTCGCTCGTCTTCGGCGGCGGTCATGTGGTACTGCCATTACTGGAGCGCGAAGTGGTGCCTACGGGTTGGATGAGCAAAGCAGATTTCCTGGCCGGTTACGGTGCAACGCAGGCAGTTCCCGGACCGCTATTTACAATAGCGGCTTACCTCGGCGCGATGATAAGCGGCGTAAAGGGAGCGCTAGTGGCAACGGTAGCTATTTTCCTGCCGGCTTTTCTGCTAATGGCAGGAGCGTTGCCGTTCTGGAGTACGCTTCGGCACAATGCGAAGGTGCAAGGCGCGCTTGTTGGCATTAATGCGGCGGTAGTAGGTATCTTGCTTGCAGCACTTTACAATCCTTTATGGATTACGGCCGTACAGGAGGGGCAGGATTTTGTTCTAGCCTTATTGCTGTTCGGAATGCTAGTCTATTGGAAGCTGCCGCCTTGGCTGGTTGTGCTTGCGGGGCTGGCGGGAGGATGGCTGCTCGGGTATATTTGAGAGAGCTGGCTGATTTGGAGTGAAATACAATGCATGTTAATAAATTTGAAGTAAAAAAGATGAAAAGTACATATTGTGACGATGAGCACTATTGCTTTGTAGTGGATGGCGCTCCATTAGACTACTTTTTAAATGAACAATATCCTGAGAAGAGTCTACTCGGACTGGTTCCGACTATTCCGGAATGGATGTGTATGCCTGCTGAGAAGGAATTTGTTCTAAGCCGCTTTCATTCCTCAGATCCGATTGTGTTGCTTCCCGTGCTCATGTGTCCCGATGATTGCGATTTGTGGTGTACATTGCTAGTTGCAGAGGTTGAGAAACAGGACCGTTTCATTAGATGGAATCGAATTGGTTACGACCGAAGTACAGGTGATGAAAAAATAGAGACCTTTGAATACATTGGGAACCAGGTGGATTGGCTCGAGAAGATTCCGCCATTTATTTTCAAACAAGAAGAGTATGAGACGGAGATTAAGAAATTACTGCTTTAATTGTGTAACCCCATTCAAAAATTTGAGTGGGGTTACATTTTTTTCTTTAACATAAAAAGGATATTGCATATCCTTTGGCGAACGTACATTCTGATTGATGACTAATGGGATGAGGGGAACGATCATGTCCGATACTGCTATTTCATTTGGTAATGATGAAGAAAGCACCTACATTAGAAATAAATTAATCGAGTTTAACGCAAAACACGTTCCGGAAGATTTAAGTTCGCGCTATGAAGAGATCAACTTAACGTTGAAGGACGAGAACGGCATCATTATTGGAGGGATGTTGTCTACTCTGTGCTGGAACTGGATTGAAGTCGAAATCCTGTGGATCGACGACACTCAGAGAGGTAAGGGAAACGGGGCGCAACTGTTGAATCAGATCGAGCAGATTGCTAGAGAGAAGGGCTGCACGTTTATTAAGCTAAATACGTTCAGTTTTCAAGCTCCCCTATTTTATCTCAAGCATGGTTATGTTCAGGTTGCCGTGTTCGAAGAAGCGCCTGTCGGAAGCAATCATTATTACTTTAAGAAAACGATTGTATAGAATAGGAGGATTCATATCATATGAGCGTACAACGCATATCAGAAGAATTGGATAAAGAACGGCTTCTTCATTTGTCTAACACCTGTACTGGATTTGAATTTGGAGTTATTACGGAATGGTCCTGCAAATCGATTGGTCAGGAAAATAAAAACTTTGTAACGGATGGAGTCTACCGCATAGCGGGAACAAGCGAAAACAATGGCGGTGAGCGTCGCTCATGGTCCTTTATTTTAAAAATCGTTATTCCTGATCCTTTACGGAATGACCCTGCACATTATAACTATTGGCGGCGAGAAAGCTTAGTTTATGGTTCAAATTTACTTGAGCATGTACCTTCGAATCTACTAACTCCCAAGTGTTATGCTATAGACCATAAAGATAATGGTTGCATTTGGTTGTGGATCGAAGATATGGGGAATGAAGAAAGGCCATGGAAGCGGGATGATTACGACTATGTAACGGAAAAGCTTGGCGAGATTCAAGCCGAGTATCTGCTTGGAAAGCCGCTTCCGGAATTCAAGTGGTTAAACCGGCATTGGATGCGATCGTGGGTACAGGAGTGCGAAAAATACCGCTTTGAACCTGATCCTGATACTAAACGCAATTTGCTTTCGGATAAAAGAGTGGCCGCAATATTGGACCAATATCATCAATTTGAACCCTGGATCAATGATTGGCTGTCTGCACTGGAGCAGCTTCCTAAAACATTTTCCCATCAGGATTTTTATGAGCGGAATATTATGTTGAGTGATGTAAACCAGCGTGAAGGAAAGCTAACTTTGATAGATTGGCAGTTCGCAAGTATTTCAGGGGCGGGTGAAGATCTAGGACGGTTCCTGGGGTTAGGTTTGAGTCGGGGCCAGGTACCGGTTGATCGGTTTAAGGAGTATCGAGAGTTATTTATTTCTTCTTATATAAGCGGGCTAAGAAAGGCGGGATGGCAGGGGGATGAAGAGCCAGTCCGTTTTGGCTATCTTGCCGCGTTTTCTTTACGGTCGGTCTGGGAAGTTTCGAAGATGCTTAAGAAGCAGGCACTGTATCCAGACTCGCCAGAGAGCAAAAAACTGATGCTCATTACGGAACTGCAAATGGAAACTGCCGTGGAAGCAGAAGGAATACGTACTAAATCATTACTTGTTTGATGGGGATATATAGAAAGCAGGGGGACAGTTTATGAGGTTTTTGTTAGTTGTTATTCTTTTTTTATTGGCAGGATGCAGTGATTATAGCAGCGTTGATAATTACATAAACAGCATTGAAGAAAAGCATAATGCAAGTATGGTGAAGTTCGGTACTGTAACCAAAGAACAAAGAATCCTCGATGCTTACGCTTACTATAAAGATAGGGGATTCTTTAAGGACAGTGAAATATCGGACAAGAACATTGTTAATAAAGTTCTGCTCACTAACGATTTCAATGAACATTTTGATCCGTTTAGTACGGATGAAGGAAATTATTATTTTACTTACGGGGACTTGTATAAAGCTGAGCAAACAAAGTGATTTTATGGATATGGACATCGTTCCTAAAATAAACAAAATTATTGAGGATAGCGGATATAGATTTGAATCCGTTAGTATGAATCAAGTTGTATGTGTTGTTCTACTGACAATGGACGAGAAAACAAAAATCGAGAAAGATAGAATGATCCCTTTTGATACTTTTGATACTTTTGATACTTAATGAACCCGGCACAGCTTTGGAAGAAGCGTAGCAATAATATAGAATCTTATGTTTCGAATATGAAGATCCCTAGTGGAATAATCAAACGTTAAGTCAGCAGTAAATTTTTACCTGTTGAAATCTAAAATCCATTCATGCTATATTATAACTCCGGCCGCGAGAGACAAACGGTTTGGAAGAAAAGCTAGCTATCATCGATTTAGTAGAAATACAAAATGATGAAAGAAATGCTTGACACAAAAAACAACAACGTGATAAGATATGAAACGTTGTTGCGAAAAAGAAATTGTTCTTTGAAAACTGAACAACGAGCAAAACTGCCCCGTTAGAAATAACGGAAAAGCGATAAAACAAAGTTTGAGCAAGTCAAACACCATTTCATGGAGAGTTTGATCCTGGCTCAGGACGAACGCTGGCGGCG